>NZ_JAAKZY010000027.1 GCF_011045015.1 Streptomyces scabichelini
CCCCACCCCTCCGCCCCCTGGGACCGGCGCGCGTCTGATGCGCCGCAAGCCCGTGGAACGGCTGGTCGCGGAGGGTGGCCAGGGCGAGGGAGGCTCACTCCGGCGCTCCCTCGGGCTGTGGCAGCTCACCATGATCAGCATCGGTGCCACCCTCGGCACCGGGATCTTCGTCGTCCTCGGCGAGGCCGTCCCCAAGGCCGGACCGGCCGTCACCGTCTCCTTCGTGATCGCCGGTCTCACCGCGCTCTTCTCGGCCCTCTCGTACGCCGAGCTTGCGGGCACGATCCCGGTTTCCGGGTCCTCGTACTCGTATGCGTACGCAACGATGGGCGAGCTGATCGCCTGGGTCTGCGGCTGGTGTCTGGTCCTGGAGTACGGCGTCTCGGTGGCCGCCGTGGCGGTCGGCTGGGGCGAGTACCTCAACGAGCTGCTCGACGGCACCCTCGGCGTCACCATCCCGGACGCGCTCTCCGCGCCGCCCGGCGACGGCGGTGTCTTCAACCTGCCCGCACTGATCGTGGTGCTGCTCGCGATGGCGTTCCTGCTCGGCGGCGCCCGGGAGTCCGCACGTGCGAACACGGTCATGGTCGTCGTGAAGATCGCCGCACTGCTGCTGTTCTGCGCGATCGGCATCCAGGGCTTCCGCTCCGGCAACTACGAGAACTTCATGCCGCTCGGCATGGCCGGCGTCAGCGCCGCCGGGGCGACCCTCTTCTTCTCGTACATCGGCTTCGACGCCGCCTCCACCGCGGGCGAAGAGGCCAAGAACGCCCAGCGTGACCTGCCGCGCGCGATCATGCTCTCGCTCGTCATCGTGACGGCGCTGTACGTCCTGGTCGCGGCGGTCGCCGTGGGCGCGAAGCCCTGGGAGGGGTTCACCGACTCGGAGGCGGCACTCGCCGGGATCATGAAGGACGTCACCGGGCAGACCGCCTGGGGCACACTCCTCGCGGCCGGTGCCGTGATCGCCATCGCCAGCGTCGTCCTGACCGTGCTCTACGGCCAGACCCGCATCCTGTTCGCCATGTCCCGCGACGGCCTCGTACCGAAGGTGTTCTCGCGCGTCCACCCGAAGACCGGGACGCCGCGCGCCAACACGCTCATCGTGTCCCTGTTCTGCGGCGTGCTCGCCGCCGCTGTCCCGCTCGGGCAGCTCGCCGACGCCACCAGCATCGGCACGCTCTTCGCCTTCGCGCTGGTCAACGTCGCGGTCGTGGTGCTGCGGCGTACGCGTCCGGAGATGCCGCGTACGTTCCGGGTGCCGCTGTCGCCGGTGCTGCCCGCGCTCGGCTTCGGCTTCTGTGTCTGGATGATGGGCAGCCTCGACTCCGTCACCTGGGTCGTCTTCGGGGTCTGGATGGCTGTCGGGCTCGTGTTCTACTTCCTGTACGGCTACCGCCGTTCCCGTCTCGCACCTTCAGAGAAGTGATCCACCCGCAGTGCTGAACGATCTCGACGAACGCATCGTGCACGCCCTCGCCGAGGACGCCCGCCGCTCCTACGCCGACATCGGCCAGGAGGTCGGCCTGTCCGCGCCCGCCGTGAAGCGGCGCGTGGACCGGCTGCGCGCCACCGGGGCCATCACCGGTTTCACGGTCCGGGTGGACCCGGCCGCGCTCGGCTGGGAGACCGAGGGGTTCGTCGAGATCTACTGCCGCCGCAACACCTCGCCCGAGACCATTCAGCGCGGTCTCGAGCGCTATCAGGAGATCGTGGCCGCGTCGACCGTCACCGGTGAGGCGGACGCGGTTGTCCAGGTCTTCGCCTCCGACATGCGGCACTTCGAGCGGGTGCTCGAGCGGATAGCGGGGGAGCCGTTCGTGGAGCGGACCAAGTCCGTGCTGGTGCTTTCGCCGTTGCTGCGGCGGTTCTCGTCGGGGGCGCCGACGTAGCGCTCCGCTTGTAGGGCCGGTTCGAAGCTGTGGGGTCGTTGTGGCTGGTCGCGCAGTTCCCCGCGCCCCTTCGGGGCGCGCCCCCTGCGGGGCTGCGCCCGCGCCGGTTTCGATGAGTACGCTCAGTTCGCTGGCTTTCTTGCCAGCGCGTTGTTGCCTATCGAGTTGTGCACGCTGAAGCTCACGGCATCCGAGCGGTAGCGGTCGTCGGACCACTCCACCGGGCGCCCTTCGCGTGTCGTGGTGACGCGCCGGACCCGCAGCAGCGGGCTGGTGCGGCGCACGTCGAGGAGTTCGGCGTCCCGGGCGCCCGCCGCCACCGCGTCGATCACGTGCTCGCCGTACGCGAAGACCAGGCCCCTGTCCTCGTACAGCCGCTGGGTGACGGACGGGCAGTCCGGCTCGACGGCCTCGACGGCGGGGGCGATCCAGTCCGCGTACACCGTCCGCTCCAGCAGCACCGGTTCGCCGTCCAGGCCGCGCACCCGCAGGACGTGCAGCACGCGGGTGCCCGCCTTGAGCTGGAGGCGGATGCAGTCCTTCGTCGTGGCCGGCCGGTGCTCCTGGGACACCACGCGGCCGGTCGCCTCACGCCCCATCGCCCGTGCCCACTGCGCGAAACTGCGCAGCTCGGCGAAGCTCTGGCTGCGGCGGCTGGTGAGGACCACACGGCGGGCGCCCTGCCGTGAGCCGATGAGTCCCTCGGCGGTCAGAGCCGCCACCGCCTGCCGTACGGTGCCGCGCGAGACGCCGTACCGGGCCGCGAGGTCAGTCTCGGCGGGCAGCAGACTCCCCACCGTGTAGTCCTCACGGTCGATCGCCCGTCTGAGCTCCTCGGCGATCTCCTCGTGTCGCGCCGCCATGTTCTCCCTCTGCTCGCTCGGCTCGGTTGCTGTGTACAGCTTGACCAGCCTAAACGAGATGCGGCAATGCCGGCGTGCGGTGTGAATGTCCAGGGAAACACGGGTGACGATTTCGCCAGTGTTTACGTGCGCGACATGAAGAGCGGTCCTACTGAGGCCAACTTGTTCAGACAAGTGCTCCGCCCTGACCGTCCCTGCGCGTATCCCTGGAGAACCCGTGACCGTGTTCCTGCCGAGAACGGCCGTCCTCACAGGCGGCCTCGCCGTGGCCGCCGCACTCACCCTCAGTGCCTGCGGCGCGGCCCCCGACGACTCCACCACCGCCGACGGCAAGAGCGCCGCCACCGCGACCTCCGCCGAGGCCTTCGGCGGCATGGACGCGCTCGTCAGGGCCGCCAAGAAGGAGGGCACGCTGCACGCGATCGCGCTGCCCCGCGACTGGGCCAACTACGGTGCGCTGATCGACGGGTTCAAGAAGAAGTACGGCATCAAGATCGAGGTCGAGAACCCCGACGGCAGCAGCCAGGACGAGATCAACGCCGTCACCTCCCGCAAGGGCCAGGACCGCGCACCCGACGTCCTCGACCTCGGCAGCTCCTTCGCGGTGAGCGCCGCCCAGCAGGGGCTGCTCGCGCCGTACAAGGTGGCCGACTTCGCCGGCATCCCCGAGGGCCAGAAGGACGCGCAGGGCCGCTGGTACAACGACTACGGCGGCTACATCTCCATCGGCTGCGACGCGGGCCGCGTCAAGGAGTGCCCCACCACGTTCAAGGATCTGCTGAAGCCGCAGTACAAGGGCCAGGTCGCGCTCAACGGCAACCCCACCAAGTCCGGTTCGGCCTTCGGCGGCGTGTGGGCGGCCTCGCTGGCGAACGGCGGTTCGTTCGACGACATCCAGCCCGGCCTCGACTTCTTCGCCGAGCTGAAGAAGAACGGCAACTACACGCCCGTCGAGTCGACTCCGGCCACCGTCGAGAAGGGCGAGACGCCGATCAGCATCGACTGGGACTACCTGAACGCCGGGTACGCCGACGAGTTCAAGTCCAAGGGCCTCGACTGGAAGGTCGCGGTCCCGGAGGACGGCAAGTTCTCGCAGTACTACTCGCAGGCCGTCAACAAGGACGCCCCGCACCCCGCGGCCGCCCGCCTGTGGCAGGAGTACCTCTACAGCGCCGAGGGCCAGAACCTGTGGCTCAAGGGGTACGCCCGCCCGGCCCTGATGACCGCCATGGAGAAGGCCGGCACGCTCGACGAGACCGCCGCCGGCAAGCTGCCCGAGGTCTCCGGCACACCCCGGTTCCCGACCGAGGACCAGCAGAGCAAGGCCAAGGAAGTGCTGGGCCAGGGCTGGGGCAAGGCGGTCTCCGGGTGACCGCCACACTGACCCGGGACGCCGCGGACGCACGGGTGCCCGCCGCTTCCGTGAAGCGGCGGGTCCGCCCGGCCGGCTGGCTCGCCGTGCTCCCGCTGCTCGCCTTCGTGGCGATCGCCTTCGGGATCCCGGCGCTGGCCATGCTGAACGGCGCGTTCACCGTCAAGGACCAGGCCACCGGCGCCACTTCGTACAGTGCGGAGAACATGACCGCCTCCGTGCAGGGCGCCTACCTCACCGCCATGCTCGGCAGCGTCAAGCTGTCAGCGGTCTCCGCGGGCATCGCGGCCGTCCTCGGACTGCCGCTCGCCCAGGCCGTGGTGACCTCCCGCTTCCCCGCGCTGCGCGAGGCCGTGCTCACCGCGTCCGGCGTCCTCGCCAACTTCGGCGGCGTCCCGCTGGCCTTCGCGTTCGTCGCCACGCTCGGCAACTCCGGCGTGCTGACACGCCAGTTCGGACTCACCGACAAGGGCTGGGACCTCTACAGCTTCTGGGGACTGGTGATCGTCTACCTGTACTTCCTGATCCCGCTGATGGTCCTCACCATCACGCCCGCCCTCGACGGACTGCGCACGCAGTGGCGTGAGGCCGCGCAGAACAACGGCGCCAGCACCGTCCAGTACTGGCTGCATGTCGCGCTGCCCGTGCTCGCGCCCTCGCTGCTCGGCGGGCTCGTGCTCCTCTTCGGCAGCGCCTTCGCCGCGTACGCCACCGCCGCGGCCATGGTGGGCAGTTCGGTCCCGCTGGTCACCCTGCAGATCGCCGACGCCATCTCCGGCAACGTGCTGGTCGGCCAGGAGAACGTGGCGCTGGCTCTCAGCCTCGACATGGTTCTGATCGCGGGCCTGGTCATGGCCGTGTACCTGCCCCTGCAACGACGGAGCGCGCGATGGCTCGAAGCCTGAACAAGTCCGTACGGCCCTGGCGCGGGATCGTTCTCGTCTTCGCCGCGCTCTACTTCCTGGTGCCGCTCGCCGCGTCCGTGATCTTCACGGTCGACGTGCCGGGCGAGGGGGTCACCTTCGACGCGTACAGCCAGATCCTCGGCACCGACGGCTTCGTGTCCAGTCTGCTGCTCTCGCTGGAGCTCGCACTCGCCACCATCGCCGTGGTCCTGCTGCTGATGGTGCCCGCGATGGTCGCGCTGCGGCTCGGCGCGCCCCGGCTGCGGCCCGTCGTCGAGGTGGTGTGCTCGCTGCCGCTGGTCGTCCCGCCGATCGCATTCGTCGCGGGGATGGGCACGGTGCTGAAGTGGGGGCCCGAACACCTCTCCCGCACCCCGCTGTTCCAGACGTTCGTGGCGATCCAGAACCCCGACTTCCCCTTCGTGCTCGTCCTCGCCTACGTCGTGATGGCGCTGCCGTTCGTGTACCGGGCGCTGGACTCGGGGCTGCGCGCCATGGACGTACGGACGCTCGTCGAGGCCGCGCGCAGCTGTGGGGCGGGCTGGCCGCAGGCGCTGGTGCGGGCCGTACTGCCCAATCTGCGCGGCGCACTGCTCAACGCCTCGTTCCTCACACTTGCGCTGGTGCTGGGCGAGTTCACCGTGGCGCAGCTGCTCGGCTTCCGGCCCTTCGCCGTGTGGATCGTCAACGTCAGCGGCTCGCAGGCCCAGCTGTCCGTCGCCGTCTCCGTGCTCAGCCTGCTCGTGACCTGGGCACTCCTTCTCGCCCTCGCCGGGTTCGGCGGGCGCCGGCCCGCCACCCGTACCGTCTCCGTGTCCGTCTCCCAGGGATGACTCATGACCACCACGCTCGAAAAGGCCGCCGCGACCGAGGCCGCCACCGTCGAATTCCGCGGACTGCGCCGGGAGTTCGGGCCGACCGTCGCCCTGGACGGCCTCGATCTGACGGTCAAGGCCGGTGAACTCCTTGCCCTGCTCGGGCCGTCCGGCTGTGGAAAGACCACCGCTCTGCGGATGCTCGCCGGATTTGAACACCCCGACTCAGGTGAGGTGCTCGTCGACGGCGAGGACGTCACGCGCGTCCCGGCCCACCGGCGCGACGCCGGGATGGTCTTCCAGTCGTACAGTCTCTTCCCGCATCTCAGCGCGCTCGACAACGTGGCCTTCGGACTGCGGATGCGGAAGATCCGTACGGCCGAACGGCGGGCACGTGCCGCCGAGTTGCTCGATCTCGTGGGGCTGGCCGACAAGGGCGAGAGCTTTCCGCACCAGCTCTCCGGCGGTCAGCAGCAGCGGATCGCGCTGGCCCGTGCCCTCGCCCTGCGCCCGCGCGTCCTGCTGCTCGACGAGCCGCTGTCGGCGCTCGACGCCAAGGTGCGGCTGACGCTCCGCGAGGAGATCCGGCGGCTCCAGCGGGAACTCGGTATCACCACGCTGTTCGTGACCCACGACCAGGAAGAGGCGCTGTCGATGGCGGACCGGGTCGCTGTGATGCACGCGGGACGGCTCGAACAGTGCGCGGCCCCCGCCGAGTTGTACGGGCGGCCGGCCACCGCCTTCGTCGCCGAGTTCGTGGGCACGATGAGCCGCATTCCGGGGCGGCTGGACGGCGGCACGGTCGAGGTGCTGGGGCGGCGGCTGCCGGTCGACGGCCAGGCGCCCGCGGTCGCCGAGGTCGACGTGCTGGTGCGGCCGGAGGCCGTGGGAGTGCTGGCCGACGACGGCGGTGACGCGCGGGTGGTCGCCACGGCGTTCCTGGGGGCCGCCACCCGTGTCACCGTACGGCTCGCCGACGGCACGGAGGTGAAGGCCGACCTGCCCACGCACGAGGCCGCGGCCCTCGGCGCGGGCGCCGCCGTGACGGTGAGCCTGCCCGAGCGACCGGTACTGGTCGCCGAGCGCGCCGCCTGAACACCGCCACTCACAGCAGCACGTCCCACCCCCACAGCTGCACAGCCCCCCCGCGAAAGAGAGAACCGTGACCCGACAGCCGCTCCAAGCCGTCCTGTTCGACATGGACGGCACGCTCGTCGACACCGAGCGGCTGTGGTGGGACGCGGTGGAACACGTGGCCGCCGGGGTCGGGCGATCCCTGAACGGCGCCGACCAGCCGGAGGTGCTCGGGCGGCCGGTCGAGCACACCGCGGACTGGCTGGCCGCGAGCACCGGCGCACCGGTGGGGCGGATCGCCGACGAGCTGCACCGGGAGTTCGCGGAGCGCGTCCGCGCCGGCATCGTGCCGCGCCCCGGCGCCCTGGAGCTGCTCGACGCGCTGGCCCGCGAGGGCGTACCGGCCGCCCTGGTGACCGCCTCGCCGCGCACGGTCGCCGACACCGTGCTCGACGCCCTCGGTGCCGCGCGCTTCGCGGTCTCCGTCACCGCCGACGACACCCGGCGCACCAAGCCCGCCCCCGACCCCTACCTCGCCGCCTGCCGTGCCCTCGGCGTCGACCCCGCCGCGTGCGTGGCCGTCGAGGACACCCGGACCGGGGTCGCCTCCGCCGAGGCGGCGGGCTGCGCGGTGCTCGCGGTGCCCTCGCTCGCACCGATCGCGGCGGCACCCGGGCGCACCGTGCTCGCGAGCCTCGCCGGGGTGACCCCTGAACGGCTGCGAGGCATGGTCGCCCGCGAAGCCCCCGCATACGAGCTGCGCGTCATGACCTGGAACCTCTGGCACGGTGGCAGGAAGGTCCACGACCACCGGGCCAAGCAGCTCAAGGCCGTCCTCGAGGCCGAGGCCGACGTCGTGGGTCTCCAGGAGACCGGCGGCACCGCGGCCCAGGAGCTGGCCGAATCCCTCGGCTGGTACCACCACCGGGCCGGCGAGAACCTCGGCATCATCAGCCGTCATCCGGTCACCGCCGGCCTCGGCGACCCCCACGTCGGTTTCTACGGCGCGGCCGGCGCCCGCATCCGGCTCGGCCCGGAGCGCGAGGTGGACGTCTGGACGGCGCACCTCGACCACACGCCGTACGGGCCCTACGAAGCCGCCTTCGACGGGCTCCCGGCAGCCGAGCTGATCGCCCACGAGAAGGTGCGACTCGCTCAGATGCGGGACACCCTCCGGCGCATCACCGAGTCCGCAGGACCCGCCACGCCCGTCGTGCTCGTCGGAGACCTGAACAGCCCCTCGCACCTGGACTGGCCGGACGTGGAGTGGCCGGTGACGAAGGCGGCTCATGAGGCGGGCCTGCGCGACTCGTACCGCGAGGCCCACCCGGACCCGCTCCGCGAACCCGGTCACACCTGGTCACCGATTCATGCCAGGCACGAGGACGGCAGCGGCCGCCCCGAGCCGCAGGACCGGATCGATTACGTCCTCCACAACGCAAGGGGCCTGCGGGTGCTCGACTCGCGGACCCTCGTCAGGGGCACCCCGCGCGCCTGGCCCGAGGTGGCGGACAACGAGTGGCCCTCCGACCACGCGGCGGTGATCACCACATTTTCCCTGGGCCGGACGGACGAGCCGGTCTAACATCGATGTCATGACCTGGCGACATTGATCCACCAGCCGTGCCTCCCGAGGGCCACCTCGGGCGCCGTGCGTTCCATGCGACCGGCGTCCGAACTGTCCCTGCGGGAAGGCCTCATGACTCTCTTACCTGCCGCACGTGTGCCCGCCACCGGTGTCCGGCGGCTGACGGCCACGCTGTACGGCTACGCGTTCCTCGACGACTTCGTCCTGCTCTACCCGGTGTACGCGCTGCTGTTCGCCGACACCGGTCTCTCGGTCTGGCAGATCTCCTCGCTCTTCGTGCTGTGGTCGCTGACCGGCGTCCTCGTCGAGATCCCGTCCGGTGCCTGGGCCGACGCCGTCTCCCGGCGGATGCTGCTGTGGCTCGGGCCGCTGCTCGGCGCCGTCGGCTTCGCCCTGTGGGTGTTCGCCCCGTCCTATTGGGCGTTCGCGGTCGGCTTCGTGCTCTGGGGTGTCAGGGGAGCTCTCGGCTCCGGCGCGCTGGAGGCGCTGGTGTACGAGGAACTCGACCGGCTCGGAGCCGCCGACCGGTACGCGCGGGTCATGGGCCGTGCCCAGGCGGCCGGGATGGTCGGGGTCATGGCGGCCATGGGGCTGGCCGGACCGGTGCTCGCCATCGGCGGGTACCCGGCCGTGGGACTGGCCAGTGTGCTGGCCTGCCTGCTGACCGCGGCGGTCGCGGCCGGCTTCCCGGAACACCGGGACCACGACCGGGCCGCCGACGGCGACGGCTGGGCCGCGACACTGCGTGCCGGACTCGCCGAGGCGCGCGGCGACCGGTCCGTACGCAGTGCGCTGCTGCTCGTTCCCGCCGTCACCGCCGTGTGGGGCGCACTCGATGAGTACACGCCGCTGCTGGCGCGTGACACCGGGGTGCCGGACGGCGCTGTTCCCTGGTTGCTGCTGCTGATCTGGGCCGGGGCCACGGTCGGCGGACTGCTGGCCGGAGCGGCAGAGCGCCTGAGTACCACCGGACTTGCCGGGCTGCTCGCGGGCTCCGCCCTGGCCCTGGCCGTGGGCGCGGCGGCGGGGACACCGGCCGCCATCGGCCTTGTGGCCCTCGCTTTCGGCGGCTTCCAGCTGGCGAGCGTCCTGGCCGACGCCCGACTACAGGAGCGCATCAACGGCACGGGCCGGGCCACGCTCACCTCGGTCGCCGGTGTGGGCACCGACCTGACCACCATCACCGTGTACGGCACGTACGCGTTGGCCGGCTCGACGGTCGGACACGGCTCCGCCTTCGCCCTGTTCGCGGTGCCGTACCTGGTGACGGCGCTGATCCTGACGGCTAGAAGACCGTCGGCCGCCACGGCACGACCGTGAAGTCGCCCGTGCCCTTCTTGACCTTCTCGAAGGGCGCGGAGCCGACGCACTTGGGCAGGTCCGGGGTCTCCACCGGGCTGCCGACCGCGGCCCAGCTGTAGCCGAGGCGGTCGTGGCGGCGCAGGTCGTGGACGGTGATGCCGACGCGCTTGCCCTTGGCGCCGGGCAGGTCGCTGTCGGTGATGACACCGGAGACGACCGCCACCTTGCCGCCCGTGAGAAGGCAGTCGACCTTGGCCTTCGCCCAGGCGCCCGTGCCGTCCTGCCCATAGTGGCTCCACCGGAAGGTTCCGGTGGCCTTCAGCGGATCGTCGTTGTCCTTCGCCGCCAGGTGCGCGTCGAACGCGAACGTGATGTCGTCCCCGGCGGACCGGTACAGCTTCGCGCTGCCGGTGAGCGCGGCGGCCTCCCGGGCCTTGTGCTCGTCGCCTCCGGACGCGGCGGCGGTGCCGGCGGCCCCGGCAGCCCCGGCGGCCAGAAGCAGGGCGGCGCCGAGTGCGATGATCTTCGTACGACGGGCGAGGCGGCTCATGTCGGTCCCTTCGGCAGGCGATTCGGACAGCTCTCACTGTCCTGGCGCCGGTACCCCGCACACATCGTGCCGCGGACGTCACCACCCCTCCGCCGCGCGGCGGGCCTCACACAACTGACCTGCGCCCACGGGAGGACGAGCCGTCGTGCCGGAGTAGCGAGGGACACGCGGCACCCTCTCGTCCTGCGCCGGCCCGGGCAGAGGTCCCGCCCGCCGGTTCCCGACGCGGCAACTCAGGGCCGCCGGCAGCCCACGCCGCCGGGCCGCGCAACGAATCGCCGCGCGGCTGCCGACGCGCGCAACGATTCCTCCTCCGATGCGCAACGGCTCCGTCTTGTCCGGCGGAAGCCGCCGACCGTACCGTCTAATTGGCCACCTGCCCGGCCCCCAGCCCCCCTTCGCTTCCGGTGAGGAACACGCATGCGCACCGCCCTGCTCCAGAGCTCCGGACGTCCCGGCTCTGTTGCCGCGAACCTCAAGGTTCTCGACGAGGCCGCGGGCCGTGCCGCCGCCGCGGGGGCCGGGCTGCTGGTGGTGCCGGAGATGTTCCTGACCGGGTACGCGATCGGGAACGACGTGCACCGGCTGGCCGAGACCGCGGACGGGGATTCCGCCGACGCGGTCGCGGAGATCGCCGGGCGGCACGGCCTCGCGGTCGTCTACGGCTACCCGGAGCGTGACGGCGAGACCGTTTTCAACTCCGCCCAGCTGATCGCCGCCGACGGCACCCGTCTCGCCAACTACCGCAAGACCCACCTCTTCGGCTGTTTCGAGCGCGACCACTTCACGCCGGGCGACGAGCCGGTGGTCCAGGCCCAGCTCGGCGGCTTCCGCGTCGGCCTCATGATCTGCTACGACGTGGAGTTCCCGGAGAACGTCCGCGCGCACGCCCTCGCCGGCACCGACCTGCTCGTGGTGCCCACGGCCCAGATGCACCCGTTCCAGTTCGTCGCCGAGTCCGTCGTACCGGTGCGCGCCTTCGAGAACCAGATGTACGTCGCGTACGTCAACCGGGCCGGCGAGGAAGGGGAGTTCGAGTTCATCGGGCTCTCCACGCTGGCCGGACCCGACGGGGTGGCCCGAGCCCGCGCAGGCCGGGGCGAGGAGCTGCTCCTCGCCGACGCCGACCCCACCTTCCTGGCGGCCTCGCGCGAGGCGAACCCGTATCTGAGGGACCGCCGCCCCGGCCTCTACGGGTCCCTGGTCCGAGCGATCTGAGAACGACCTCAACCCACAGCCCCACCCCGAGCTTCACCTGCAAGGAGTCCGTACCCCATGACGTCCACGGTGCCCCCCGCCGTCCCGCACACCGACGCCCAGCCGCCGATCACCATGTTCGGCCCGGACTTCCCGTACGCGTACGACGACTTCCTGGCGCACCCGGCGGGCCTCGGCCAGTTGCCGGCGACCGAACACGGCACCGAGATCGCGGTCATCGGCGGTGGCCTGTCCGGCATCGTGGCGGCGTACGAGCTGATGAAGATGGGACTCAGGCCCGTCGTGTACGAGGCCGACCGGATCGGCGGGCGGCTGCGGACCGTCGGCTTCGAGGGCTGCGACCCGTCCCTGACCGCCGAGATGGGCGCCATGCGCTTCCCGCCGTCCTCCACGGCGCTCCAGCACTACATCGACCTGGCCGGTCTGGAGACCCGTCCCTTCCCCAACCCCCTTGCCGAGGTGACACCTTCGACGGTCGTCGATCTCAAGGGCGAGTCGCACTACGCCGAGACCATCGAGGACCTGCCCGAGGTCTACCGCCAGGTGGCGGCGGCCTGGCACGCCTGCCTCGAAGACGGCGCCGACTTCTCCGACATGAACCAGGCCATGCGCGAGCGCGACGTCCCGCGCATCCGCGAGATCTGGGCGAGGCTCGTCGAGAAGCTCGACAACCAGACCTTCTACGGCTTCCTCTGCGACTCGGAGGCCTTCAAGTCCTTCCGGCACCGCGAGATCTTCGGCCAGGTCGGCTTCGGCACAGGCGGCTGGGACACGGACTTCCCCAACTCGATCCTCGAGATCCTGCGCGTTGTGTACACCGAGGCCGACGACCACCACCGCGGCATCGTCGGCGGCAGCCAGCAACTCCCGCTCCGGCTCTGGGAACGCGAGCCGGAGAAGATCGTGCACTGGCCGTACGGGACGTCACTCGCGAAGCTGCACGAGGGAACCCCGCGGCCCGCCGTGACGCGCCTCAACCGCACGGCCGGCAACCGGATCACCGTGACGGACGCGAACGGCGACATCCGTACGTACCAGGCGGCGATCTTCACCGCCCAGTCCTGGATGCTGCTCTCCAAGGTCGACTGCGACGACTCGCTCTTCCCGATCGACCACTGGACGGCGATCGAGCGCACCCACTACATGGAGTCGAGCAAGCTCTTCGTGCCGGTCGACCGGCCGTTCTGGCTGGACAAGGCCGTCGACGACAGGGGAAACCCGACCGGGCGCGACGTCATGTCGATGACCCTCACCGACCGTATGACGCGCGGGACCTACCTCCTCGACGACGGCCCGGACAGGCCCGCCGTCATCTGCCTCTCCTACACCTGGTGCGACGACAGCCTGAAGTGGCTGCCGCTGTCCGCGAACGAGCGGATGGAGGTCATGCTGAAGTCGCTCGGCGAGATCTACCCGAACGTCGACATCAGGAAGCACATCATCGGCAACCCGGTGACCGTGTCCTGGGAGAACGAGCCCTACTTCATGGGCGCGTTCAAGGCCAACCTGCCCGGCCACTACCGCTACCAGCGGCGCCTGTTCACGCACTTCATGCAGGACCGGCTCCCCGAGGACAAGCGCGGCATCTTCCTCGCGGGCGACGACATCTCCTGGACGGCCGGCTGGGCCGAGGGCGCCGTGCAGACCGCGCTGAACGCCGTGTGGGGTGTCATGCACTACCTCGGCGGGCGGACCGACCCGGCCAACCCCGGGCCCGGCGACGTCTACGACGAGATCGCGCCGGTGGAACTGCCCGAGGACTGAGGCCGGGCCGGTCGGCCACCTCAGAGAGCCGGCCGGCCGCATCGGAGAGCCGGTCGGCCGCCTCAGAGAAACGCAGAACGTCAGATGCCGGCCGCCCGTGCCGCCGTGAACACCTCGGCGGCCACGTCCTTGAGCTCCTGGGCGTCCCGCGTCGAGGCCTGGATGTCGAGGAAGAACTCGTCGAGGCCGACCTCGGCGTGGGCCTTGAGGTCCGTCACGATCTGGTCGACGTTGCCCTGGAACGGGGCGCGGTCGGCGCCGTCGTATGCCTTCGCGGTGTACTGCACGTTGTTCACCCGTACCACCGTCTCGATCGGCCTGGTACGGCCGCGCTCGGCCGCCAGGTCCTGCACCTGCCGCCACTGTGCGGCCAGCTGCTCGGCGCCCATGGCGATCGGCAGCCAGCCGTCGGCGCGGTCGACGAGCCGGGTCAGTGCCTTCTTGCTGTTGGCGGGCAGCAGGATCGGGATCGTTCGGGCGGGCTTGGGTCCGACCACGGCGGACGCGATCTTGGTGAGGCGGCCCTCGTACACCACCGGGTCGGGGCCCCACGCCGCCTGGCACACGTCGAGAACCTCGTCCAGGACCTTGCCGCGCTCCTCGAACGGCGCGACGCCCGCGGCCGCGTACTCGTCCAGCGACCAGCCCGTGCCCAAGCCCGCCACCACCCGGCCGCCGCTGGCCGCGTCCAGCGTCCCGAGCGCCTTGGCCAGCTGGAGCGGGCCGTGCAGCGGGGCGACGAGGACACCCGTGCCGAGCCGGACCCGCTCGGTGGCCGTGACCGCCAGCGTCAGCGTGACCAGCGGCTCGGGGACGCCGCGGTAGTGCTCGGGCCAGGGCAGGCCCGGGACGCCGTACAGGCCCTGCGTCGTCGGCTCCGGGAACAGGGCGCGCTCGTACACCCACAAGCTCTCGTAGCCGATCTGCTCGGCGGTGCGTGCCACATCGGGCACGTCCTTCCCGATGTCGTACTGCCGCCCCTGAGGAAGGCTCAGACCCAACCGAGTGGCCATGCGTACGCTCCTTTGCGTCGGTTCGCTTCAGGCTGTTCAACGGTCAACCTAACGCGCGCGTACCCTGATTCGGCGGTGCATCAGCCGGTGTGGCCGGATCAATCCGGCAGCGGCGTGAGCAGCATCCGGCCCGCAAGACCGACCGCCGCGTCCAGGCGGCGGGCGCACTCGTCGGCGAGGTCGGGCAGCGCACGCAGGGCCCACAGTGCGCGGGCGGCCGACCACGCTCCGTCCCGGGCCCGCTCCAGGCTCCACGCGCCGACCAGATGGGTGAGCGGGTCGGCGATCTGGAGGACGTCGGGGCCCGGCATCAGATCTTCGCGGATGCGCTCCTCCAGCGTGGTGAGGATGTCACCCACGCGGTCGAACTCGTCCTCCAGGTCGACGGGATCGCAGCCGAGCGTACGACAGGTGTCCAGTACCGCGAGCGCCAAGTCGTACCCGATGTGCGCATTGATGCCCGCCAGCGCGAACTGCAGCGGTCGTACACCGGGATGGCGCCGGAACTGGAACAGCGGCTGCCAGCAGGCGGGTGGACGGCGCTCCTGCGCGACCGCGTCGACGGCCGCGAGGTAGCGCTCCGCGAACCGTACGTCCAGCGTGATCGCGGCGTACGCGTCGGTGAAGTGACCTGCGTCCACGTGCCGGTCGACCTCCTCGGTCACCGCGAGGTAGACGCGGTTGAAGACCGCGACGCCGTCCCGTTCCGGCCAGTCGGCGCTCAGCGCGCGCATACGGGAGACGACCACGTCCACGGGAGTCATGACATATTCCAACTGCACCATGCGGGCAGGGTCCCAGTCTTACGCTGGCCCGAGGGCCGCCGGGCCGAACGTTTCCCCAGAACGGGGGAAGAGGCTCGACCTGGAGGAGGGGGAGCACCACGTGTCAGGCAAACGTGCCCAGCGCCTGGCTGAACGCAGGGCCGAGCGCAGGCGTGCCGCCGGGCGCGGCACCATGCTGACCGTGGCATCCGCCGTGGTCGCGGTCGGCACCGCGACGGGGATGATCTCCGCACTCGACGGCGGACGCGGCAGCGACGAGGCCCGCCCCGAGGTGACGAACTCGCCGCTCCTGGAGCCGGGTCCGGCCGTGCCGACCTCCTCGCCCTCGAAGACGTCCGCCGCGCCGTCTCCTTCCCCGTCCTCGTCCCCGTCTTCGGCCAAGCCGAGCCCCAAGCCCGCCAAGTCCTCGAAGCCCGAGACGCAGCAGCCGAAGACCGCCGCCGTGTCCACTCAGCTCTACCGCTACCCCGAGTCCCAGGTGCTCGACTGGGTCAGCGCCAACCGCGACGACCCGCGCCGCGCGCTCATAGAGTCCCGGATAGCGGACCGTCCGGCGGCGGTGTGGTTCGCGGACTACACCCCGTCGACCATCATCGAGCGGGTCAGGGCGGTCACGTCCGGTGCCGCGGCCAAGGGGAGCGTCCCGGTCGTCGTGCCGTACGCGATACCGCAGCGCGACTGCGGCGGCTACTCCGAAGGCGGGGCGCCGGATCTCGACGCGTACGACGCCTGGATCGACAAGTTCGCGGCGGGCCTCGGCTCCGGCGAGGTCGTCGTGATCCTGGAACCCGACGCCCTGGCCCAGTCCGACTGCCTCTCGGCGGGTGACCGGGCCGACCGCTTCGCCTCGCTGGCCCGCGCGGGCCGGGTCCTCAAGGCCGCGAACCCGGAGGCCCGGGTCTATTACGACGCGGGCCACTCCGACTGGAACTCCCCCTCGAAACAGGCCTCGTTGCTGCGCCAGGCCGGCGCCGCCTCGGCCGCCGGCTCCGACGGCATCTTCAGCAACGTCTCCAACTTCAACAGTACGAACAACGAGAT
Organism: Streptomyces scabichelini; assembly: GCF_011045015.1. Classification (GTDB taxonomy): domain Bacteria; phylum Actinomycetota; class Actinomycetes; order Streptomycetales; family Streptomycetaceae; genus Streptomyces; species Streptomyces scabichelini. The sequence goes on from NZ_JAAKZY010000027.1 coordinate 16,183, forward strand.
CGCGTACGTCCGGCAGACCCTCGACGCGCTCGGCGGACCCGCGGGCCTCGGTGCCGTGATCGACACGAGCCGTAACGGTAACGGCGCCCCACCCAACGGCGAGTGGTGCGACCCGGCCGGCCGGAAACTGGGGCAGGCGCCGACCCTGCGCACCGGTCAGGCACGGATCGACGCCTACCTGTGGGTGAAGCTGCCGGGCGAGTCCGACGGCTGCAAGGGCGCACCGGGAACGTTCACGCCCGACTACGCCTACGACTTGGCGCGCTGACCCGCCTTCGACCGGACGTCCTTGACGAACACGATCCCGTCGCTGTCCGCCAGGTGGGCCGGGTCGAGCGGGGCGTAGCCGAACCAGGGGGACACGCGGTGCGCGGGCCGCCTGTCGCCGAGGGTGGTGGCCAGCCGCCGGGCGTCGACGACGCAGCGGTCCTCCGGGAGCGCGTACAGGAGTCCTTCGACGGTGTCCGGCGGCGGTGTGTCCACTCCCTGGTGCCGGATCGTGCCGAGGGCCGTGGCCACGAAGGCGTACCCCTCGCCGAGCCGGGCGCTCACCAGCGCACCGGCGCTCCACCACTCCACCGGCCCTTGCCACATCTGCATCGAGCTCTTCTCCCGCTGGAGATGGGAGTTGTTGGCGTGGACCAGTACTGGGCCCCGTTCGGCGAGGGCGAGGAGGTTGTCGGCCATCATCAAATCCCGCAGCGCGCACAACCGGGTCATGCGGGCCGGTGAGGTATCGGCCATCCGGAAGTGGTAGCGCAGCAGGCCGGTGGCGGTACGCCCGTACAGGCGTGCCCGGTCCCAGGCGTCCCGCGAGGTCGCCGCGATCAGATGCGGCGTCTGCTCATCGAGCAGCGCCACCAGATCGTCGGCGAGCAGCCGCAGTTCCCTGGCCTCGGCCGACTGTCCCACGGACCGGGCCGGATCCATCATCGCGGCGGGTTCGGTCCACCGGTCGTCGGCGCCGAGCAGGCGGTCGAGCGTTTCCGCGGTGCAGGGGAGCAGATCGGCGTCGACCCCGGCCGAGAGGTAGCCGTGGAGTGCGGTGAGGGCCTGCCGGGGGCTCGCGGCGTGGGTGATCTCCAGCGGGCCGTCGAAACCGGCGAAGTGGAGCCGCTCGGACGCGGGCCGGCCGTCGTTGTGGGCGCGCATCCAGCGCACGAGCTCGCGGTTGGCCGCGGACGCGCCGAGTCCGAGGTCCGGGTGGCTGAATCCGTGCTCCATGACCTCGTCGAGAGTGCCCGTGCCCGAGGTGACGTAGTCGTCCACGACCAGGCCCATCAGGCAGTCGCTCTCGATCGCGATCGTCCGGTGGCCCTCCTGCTCGACGAGCTGTCGGAAGAGCTCGTTGCGCAGCTCGAGCAGAGTGTCCTCGCGGTGGGTGGGCTCGCCCAGAGCGAGTATCCGCGGCCGGGCCGGGAGCAGCCTCATGACGGCGGCCGCCTCGACGGCATGGACGGTGTCCTTGATGTCGGTAGCCATGCCCTCAACGGTATCGTTGAACCTTCGATTGAAACTTTCCCGTGATATCGGCAGGACCATGGGGCAAAACCTTCAAAATGGTGAGCGGCTCAGGCCGGTCGATCTGGCGCGCGGGCACGGTCTGTCCACGCAGGCGGTCAGGAACTACGAAGAGGCCGGCATCCTTCCGGTCGCCGGTCGCACACCCCACGGCTACCGCACCTATACCTCGCTGCACGCGGGGGCCCTGACCGCGTTTCTCGCCCTGGTGCCCGGCCACGGCCACCGGACGGCGGCGTCGATCATGCGGGCGGTGAACGAGGGCGCGGCCGAAGAAGCGTTCCGCCTCATCGACGAGAGCCACGCCCAGCTCCTCGACGACCGCAGGACCCTCCGGGCCGTGGAGAGCGCCCTCCGTGACCTGGAGCCCACCACCGCGTCCGAGCCCGGTGCGGGCTCCGAGCCGGCCACGGTGCCGGGGCCCGGCGGCACGTTCATCGGGCCGCTGGCAGAAGACCTCGGCATCCGGCCCGCGACGCTGCGCAAATGGGAGCGCGCCGGGCTGGTGAGCCCGCGCCGCGACCCGCTGACCGGGTACCGCGTCTACGACGAGGCCGACGTACGGGACGCCCGGCTGGCCCACCAACTGAGGCGGGGCGGCTACCTGCTGGAGCAGATCGCCCCGCTGATCGCCCAGGTGCGGGCGGCAGGCGGCCTCAAGCCGCTGGAGGCCGCACTGCGCGACTGGCACGGGCGGCTGTCCGCCCGCGGGCGCGCGATGCTGACCGGGGCCGCCGAGCTGGAGGCGTATCTCCGCAAGCGCGGATGAGACTTCGGTCGTCGGCCGAAGAGAACGCCGAAGGTAACGCCGAAGAGAACAAGCGGCACAGGCGGTTCCGTATCCGTGTACCCGATCCGTGCACCCGAGGCGGTTGTGCGCACGCCACTTCGCGACGCATCCATGAATCATTGCGCGATCCATTGTCTCTTTCACCTGCACGCTCTACGCTCCCCCGGTCTCGCTCATGAACAGAGTTCACATATCTGATGGGAGTGTCCGATGAGCGCAAGACTTCGATTAGCCGTCCTGCTGACGGCTCTGGCCACGTTCGCAGCCCTTGCCGTCCCCTCCGTCTCGGCCCGCCCGGCGCCGAAGGCCCCGCAGACCGCGGTCCTCGACGGCGAACGGCTCCAGCGCACCAAGCTCCGCCTGGAACACGGCGACCGCCAACTCAAGAGCAGACTCAGGGACTTGACCGCACGGGCCGACAAATGGCTCGACCAGGGCCCCTGGACGGTCGTCGACAAACCGAAGCCCGCACCCGGCGGCGACGTCCACGACTATCTGAGCCAGGCCCCCTACTGGTGGCCGTCCAAGGAGCCGACCGCCGACAACCCCTGGGGCTGCCCGTACGTCCAGCGCGACGGTGAGCGCAATCCCGAGGTCGACACCGGCACGGACCGCCAGGACGTCGGAAAGGTCTTCGCGGCGTCGTACGACCTGACCCTGGCCTGGTACTACACCGGGAAGCGGGCGTACGCCGAGAAGGCCGCCTCTGTTCTGCGCACCTGGTTCCTCGACCCGGCCACGAGGATGAACCCGAACCTCGACCACGCGCAGTTCATTCCGTGCAAGTACGACGGCCGGGCCATCGGCATCATCGACTTCTCGCAGGCCTACACCAGCGTCGTGGACGCGATCGCGATCCTCGACACGGGCGCCCCCGGCTGGACCAGGGCGGACCGCTCCGAAATGCGGGAGTGGAACGAGGACTTCCGTGACTGGCTGATCCACAGCGACTTCGGCAAGGAGGAGGCTGCCGCGGACAACAACCACGGCACGTTCTACGACATGCAGCTCGCCGCCCTCGCGTACGCGACCGGCGACAAGGACCTGGCCCGGCGGACCGTCCTGGACGCACGCGCCAAGCGGATCGATCCGCAGATCGCCGCGGACGGCAGCCAGCCGCAGGAACTCAGGCGGACCAGGAGCTGGCACTACGCGACGTTCAGCCTCGTGGCGTACACGCGGCTCGCCGCCATCGGCAGGCATGTCGGTGTGGACCTGTGGGCGTACGAAGGGCCGGACGGGCAGAGCCTGTTCAAGGCGGTCGACTACCTGCTGCCCGCGGCGACCGGCAAAGCCGAGTGGCCACACCCGGAGCTGCAGTTCCAGCGGTTCGCGGCGAGTGACATCGTCCACGCGGCCGCCGACGCGGGAGACCCGGCGGCGAAGGCAGCGGTGCCGAAGCTGGAGACGCCGCCCGGCGGTGACCTGTGGGCCCTGCGGCCCGCGGCGGAGCAGCTCGACTCGATCGCGGGCTGAGCGCCCGGCACGAAGAGCGTCCTGGTGGAGTGGACGGGCGGGCCCTGGTGGAGTGAGTGGTTCAGGGTCGCGGATCGGCGATCGCCGCGTCCGGAGCGCTCACCTTTCCGCCCGTCTGCCGGCCGCTCGTACGCAGGACGCCCGCGAACGCGACGAGCCCGAAGGCCAGTACCGTCACAAGGCCGAAGGACACCATCAGGCTCGTCGCGTCCGCGATCGTCCCGATCGCGGACGGGGCGATCAGGCCCGAGGTGTACGTGATGGTCGCGACACCCGCGATGGCCTGGGCGGGGTTGGGCCCGCTGCGTCCGGCCGCCGCGAAGCAGAGCGGTACGACGACCGCGATGCCGAGGCCCATCAGCGCGAAGCCGCTCATCGCCACCGCCGCGTTCCCGGCCACCACGACGAGCAGTCCGCCGAGGGTCGCCAGGACGCCGCCGATGCGTACGGTGCGGACCGGGCCGAAGCGGTCCACCACCGCGTCGCCCGCGATCCGTGCGAGCGCCATGGTGAGCGTGAAGCCCGTCGTGGACGCGGCGGCGACCCCGGCCGAGCTGTCGAGGACGTCCCGCAGATAGACCGCCGACCAGTCCAGGCTCGCGCCCTCCGCGAACACCGCGCAGAACCCGACCGCGCCGATGAGCAGCGCCGACCTCGGTGGCAGCGCGAACCGCGGTGGCGCCTCCTCGTCCTCGGTGGGCCGCAGATCCAGTACGCCCTGGCAGGCGGCCACACCGATGAGCGTGAGCGCGGCTGCCGCGAGCGCATGGTGCAGGCGGGCGTCCGAGCCCAGATGCGCGGCGAGCGTGCCGGCCGCCGAGCCGATCAGGGCGCCCGCGCTCCACATGCCGTGCAGGCCGGACATGATCGACTTGGTGAGACGGTTCTCGATCTCTACGCCCAGCGCGTTCATCACCACGTCGGACATGCCCGCCGTCGCGCCGTAGACGAACAGGGCCGCGCAGAGGGTGAGCAGGTTCGGCGCGAGGGCCGGGAGGACGAGGGCGAGCGTCCACAGCGCGATGAGGCCGCGCAGGGCCGCGCGGGCGCCGAAACGGTGGCTGATGCCGCTGGCCAGCGGCATCGCCACGGAAGCGCCGACGGCGGGGAACGCGAGCGCCAGGCCGAGCTGGCCCGCGCTCACCGAGGCGTGGTCCTGGATCCACGGGACGCGGGTCGCGAACGAGCCCGTGACGGCGCCGTGCACGGCGAAGACCGTCGCTACGGCGTACCGGGCGCGCCTCAACTCGCTTTTGTCGTAGACCACTTCACCCCTGCCTCTCAGCTCTTCCGCACGCTGTCCCATTCCGCCGACGTAAACTATCAGGGACCCTGCCTGATAGATAGCCGTTATCGTGCCCTTGCCGCCCTGACCCTCCAATCTGGAAGGATCCCGGCATGCCCGCATCTCCGAGTACCGCCCGGGCCATCAACGACCGGCTCGCCCTGCGGCTGCTGCAGCAGGAAGGTCCTTTGACGGCAGGGCAGTTGAAGCAGCTCACCGGACTGTCCCGGCCCACGGTCGCCGACCTGGTGGAACGCCTGACGGCCGCCGGACTGATCGCGGTCGTGGGGGAGTCGGGCGAGCAGCGCCGCGGCCCGAACGCCCGCCTGTACGGGATAGTCGCCGACCTCGCGCATCTGGCCGCCCTTGACGTACGCACCGAGGGCGTGTCCGTGGTCGTCACGGATCTGGTCGGCTCGGTGCTGGCCGAGGCGTCGGTGCCGATCGGGGACGAGGCGGGCACCGGGTCCGCCGTCGAGCAGGCGGTCACGCTGGTCGAGCGTACGGCCAAGGAGGCCGGGGCGGACCGGCTGCACACGGTGGGGATCGGCGCGCCGGGCCTCATCGACCCCGCCACGGGCGAACTCCGTGATTCCTCCGGCCTGCCCGAATGGCACCGCCGCCTCGTCGCCGCTCTCGACGACCGGCTCGTGGCCCGCGTCCTCGTCGAGAACGAGACGAACCTCGCGGCCCTGGCGGAACAGCGCGCCGGCGCCGCCCGCGACCGGGACACCTTCGTCCTCCTCTGGCTCGGCCACGGTATCGGCGCCGCCGTCGTCCTCGACGGGACCCTGCGCCGGGGCGCCTCCGGCGGCACCGGTGAGATCGGCTTCCTTCCGGTCCCGGGCACCTCCGGCCTGCCCTCGGCGACGGACTGCGACGGAGGCTTCCACTCGCTCGCGGGCGCCGCGGCGATCGTGGAACTCGCCGGGCGGTACGGGGTCGTGGCGTCCCCGGAGCCCCATGAACCGCATGCGGCGTCCCTCGTCCGAACGGCGGTGAACGCACGTGGTCGGGCGACCCGTTGCCTCGACTTCCTCGACGCGCTCGCCGATCGCGTGGCCATCGGGGCCGCGTCCGTGATCGCTGTGCTGGACCCCGGATGTGTGGTGCTCGCCGGCGAGATCGGGCAGGCCGGCGGAGAGGCGCTTGCCGGCCGGGTTCAGGAGCGGCTAGCCCGGATGTCGCCGCTGCCCACCGAGGTGCGGGCCAGTTCGCTGGGGGGTGGGGCGGTGCTCCGGGGGGCGTTGCTGATGGCACGGGAGCGGGCTCAGGACGAGCTGTTCGGTCCTCCGGAGCGGTAGCGCTCCGCTGGGGGCTGGATTGAGGCTGCGGGTTCGTTGTGGCTGGTCGCGCAGTTCCCCGCGCCCCTGACAGGGCGTGCCCCCTGGCGGGGGCACGCCCTGTCAGACCGTCCCGTCCGACGCCAGCCACAGCAGTGCCGAAGGCAGTAGCACCGCCGTGCCCAGCAGTGTCATGAAGCCGGCGCCGCTCGCCGGCGACAGCGGCTCCAGGTGGGCCGCGTGGAAGACGAGATGGGGGACCGTGGCCGCCAGGTAGGCGGCCAGTGCCGTGAACACCAGCCGTCGTTCCATGGTGGCCACGGCCGCGCAGAGCACCACTGCGAGCGAGAGGTTCAAGGAGCCCAGGTCACGCAGCAGGTGCTCGTTGTACGGCGGGAGCAGTGACACCCAGCGCCAGTCCCAGAACACCTCCGGCAGCAGCAGGATCCACAGGCCCAGCACCACCTGCGTACCGGCGAGCAGCCCGAGCCCGGCCCGCAGTACGGCGGCTCGGCGGCTCACCGGCCCCGCTCCGCACCGAGGCGAGCCGCCAGGTACTCCTCGAACGTGACCTTCCCCACGGCCCGTTCCGGAGTGAGATGCCCGCCCGCACGGAAGCCGCGGTACGCCTTGCCGGCCAGGGGGACGTTCACGATCGGCCGACGGCGACCGGTGGCCGCCAGGTAGGCGCGGGCCAGCTCAGGGAACGTACGGACCTCGGGACCGCCCATGTCCTCCACGCGCCCGGCGGGTCCGACCGCGGCCAGCCGGGCCATGCGGTCGGCGACCTCGGCCACGTCGACGGGCTGGTCGCCGACGCCGGCCGGCAGGAACACGACCGGCAGCCTGGAGAGGGCCTGGAGCACCCTCGCCACAAGGTCGTGGAACTGGGTCGTGCGCAGGATCGTCCAGCCGAGCCCCGACGCCTCGATCCGCTTCTCCACAGCGAGCTTGGTCTTGTAGTAGCCGAACGGCACCCGGTCGATGCCGACGATCGAGATGTAGAGCAGATGGCCCACGCCCGCCCGGCGCGCGGCCTCGATCAGGTGGCGGGCCGCCTCCTCGTCGCCCCCGCGCGGTGTGGTCGCGCAGTGCACGATCGTGTCCACGCCCTGGACAGCCGCGTCCAGGCCGCTGCCGCCCTCGCGCAGATCGACGGCGTACGGCTGGGAGTGCCGGCTGAGTACCCGCACCTCGGGGCCGTCCGCGCCGTCCGTGCGCAGCCGCTCGGTGACGAGCCGGCCGAGCGTTCCCGTACCGCCGGTCACCAGGATGGTGGTCATGGTGTCGAGCTCCTTGTGACATACGATGCCGGGCGCTCCCGAGTGGAACGCCCCTCATCAGCCACGACTGCACAGCCGCCGCGAATGTGACAGCGCGGGTGGGCCGCCCGGACTACGGACGTGCGAGCTGGCGGCCCGCGAACCCCAGCTTGTCCGGGTTCACCACGGCCTGTACCTGGGCGATCAGTCCGTCTTGCAGCTCGAACGTGATAACGCCGGCGAGCGCGCCGTCCTGCCACGCGAGGAGGGCGGGCGCACCGTTGACCTCCGCCACCGTGACGTCCACGCCCGCAGCGACTCGCTCGGCGAGGCCCACGAGGAACCGCACGACCTTCTCGCGCCCCACGACCGGCCGCCGCGCCGCGGAGACCTTGCCGCCGCCGTCGCTCCACCAGGTCACGTCCGACGCGAGCAGCTTCTCCAGGCCGGCCAGGTCACCCTCGCGGGCCGCCGTGAGGAAGGAGACGATCAGTTCCTCCCGCTGCTCGGGTGCGGCCTCGAACCGGGCCTTGGGAGCGGCCAGCCGCTGGACCGCCCGCCGGTAGAGCTGACGGCAGTTGGCCTCGCTCAGGGCGAGCACGCCGGCGATCTCGCGGTGGCCGTACGCGAAGGCCTCCCGCAGCACGTACACGGCCCGTTCGGTCGGCGTCAGCCGCTCCAGCAGCATCAGCAGCGCCATGGACACGGCATCGCGCCGCTCGGCCGACTCCAGGGGCCCGAGCGTGCCGTCCGAGGTGACCACGGGCTCCGGCAGCCACGGACCGACGTACTGCTCGCGCTGCGCCCGGGCCGAGGTGAGCCGGGTGAGACAGAGGTTCGTGACGACTTTGGCCAGCCAGGCCGCGGGCTGCTCGACGACCGCCCGATCGGCCCTGCTCCAGCGCAGATACGCGTCCTGCACCGCGTCCTCCGCCTCCTCGGCGGACCCGAGCATCCGATAGGCCAGACCGAACAGGCGCGGGCGGTGGCTCTCGAACTCGTCGGCGATCCAGCTTGTCGTCACCGCTCCAGCCTGTCAGAAGCCGGGCAGGAGACCCGGCGGCGGGGCAAGGGCCATCCGTCACCGCCGCCGGGTCGCTCTTGGGGCGGGTCGGTGAACGCAGACCCTAAGAGGACTAGACCAGCACGTCAATAAGTATGGACCAATAACAAGATGCCGTCCCCGTACGGCAGTTGGGTGTTCATGGATGTTCATGAGTGTCCCGTGAAGTCCATCGGTGTGCCCTGTGAGCCACCCCACAGTAATTGGTTGCATGAGCATCGATCGGGCGTGGCACACTGGCTCTGTACCAGAAGCAGCGCACTCCGGGGTCGGTGAAACTCCGAACCGGCGGTTACAGTCCGCGACCCGGTCGCTTCCAGCGGCCGGTTGACCAGGTGAAATTCCTGGACCGACGGTTAAAGTCCGGATGGGAGGCAGTGCGCGGCGGGCGGGCATGCGTGCGCGCCGCCGTTTGTTTCGACGTGTCCCAGGGACATGTCCCATTCGGCGTCGTTCCCGGTGTCGTCGTCCGTTCATATCTGTCGTCATCGACAGGCCCCGGAGTCCGTGCCCGAAGAGGCAGGAGGACCCGGGAAGTGTTCACCGGAATCGTCGAAGAGCTGGGCGAGGTCACGGCCGTCGAGAACCTCGACGACGCCTCCCGCTTCCGGCTGCGTGGGCCAGTTGTCACCGAAGGCGCGCGCCACGGCGACTCCATCGCCGTCAACGGCGTGTGTCTCACGGTCGTCGACCTCGAAGGCGACGAGTTCACCGCCGACGTGATGGCCGAGACCCTGAACCGCTCCAGCCTCGGCGTCCTGGCCGTCGGCTCCCGCGTCAACCTCGAACGGCCCGTGGCCGTCGGCGAACGCCTCGGCGGGCACATCGTGCAGGGCCATGTGGACGGCACGGGCGAGATCATCGAGCGCAAGCCGTCCGACAACTGGGAGATCGTGAAGATCTCACTCCCCGCGGACCTCACGCGCTACGTCGTCGAGAAGGGCTCCGTCACCGTCGACGGCATCAGCCTGACCGTCGTCGACGCGGGCCCCGACTACTTCACGATCAGCCTCATCCCCACGACCCTCGCCCTGACCACGCTCGGCCTCAAGCAGCCCGGCGACCCGGTCAACCTCGAGGTCGACGTCATCGCCAAGTACGTCGAGCGGCTGCTCGGCAGCCAGGGGGCCGCGCGGTGAACTGGCTGAACTCCGAGGCGTTCACGCTCTTCGGACAGCACATCAAGTGGGCCGACATGATGGGCAACACCATCGGTCTGATCGGTCTCGCCCTCGGCTGGCGGCGCTCCATCTGGACCTGGCCCGCCCAGTTCCTGGCCGGCCTCATCCTCCTGACGGCCTTCGCGACCGCCCACCTCTCGGGCAGCGCCGGCAAACAGGTGGTCGTCATGGCCGTCGCCGCCTGGGGCTTCTGGCAGTGGAACAGCGGCAGGCAGCAGACGCGGGACGGCTCCGTCGGCGTACGTTTTGCCACCTGGCGCGAGCGGGCCTGCCTGGTCGGCGCCGCCGCGCTCGGCACTCTCGCGGTCGGCGGCCTGTTCACCGCGTACCCCACGCTGTCGTGGGACCCCTGGCCGGACGCGTACATCTTCGTCGGCACGATCGTCGCCATGTACGCCCAGGCGCGCGGCATGGTCGAGTTCTGGTTCGCCTGGCTGCTGGTCGACCTCGTGGGCGTACCGCTCAACTTCGCCAACGGGTTCGCCTTCTCCGGCTTCGTCTACATCATCTACGGCGCACTCGTCCTGTGGGGCATGCGCGACTGGTGGCTGCGCTCCCGCGGGGCAGCGCAGCCCGTCCTGGAAGGAGCCCCGGCATGACAGCGGCGCCCGTCTGGTACAGCACAGACAACATCGAAGACTTCGCGCTCGACCCGGTCGAGCAGGCCATCGCCGACATCGCGGCCGGCCGCCCGGTCGTGGTCGTCGACGACGAGGACCGCGAGAACGAGGGCGACCTCGTCATCGCCGCCGAGAAGGCGACCCCCGAGATCATCGCGTTCATGATGAGCGAGTGCCGGGGCATGATCTGTGCGCCCATGGAAGGCGACGAGCTGGACCGGCTCGAACTGCCGCAGATGGTGCAGCACAACACCGAGTCCATGCGCACGGCCTTCACGGTCACCGTCGACGCCACGGCCGCGCACGGCGTGACCACGGGCATCTCCGCGGCCGACCGTGCCACCACGCTGCGGTTGCTCGCCGGGGGCGAGGCGGAGCCCGGTGACTTCGTCCGTCCCGGCCATGTCTTCCCGCTGCGCGCAAAGCCCGGCGGTGTCCTGGTCCGCAACGGTCACACCGAGGCCGCCGTCGACCTCGCGCGTCTCGCGGGCCTGCGCCCGGCCGGCGCGATCGTCGAGATCGCCGGCGAGGACGGCCGCATGCTGCGCCTGCCCGAACTGGTCCCGTTCGCCCGCAAGCACGGCCTGTCGATCATCTCCATCGAGGACCTGATCGCCTACCGCCGCACATCCGAGCCCACCGTCCGCCGCGAGGCCACGACCCAGCTGCCCACCGCCTTCGGCGAGTTCACGGCGTACGGCTACCGCTCCACCGTCGACGGCGTCGAGCATGTCGCCCTCGTGCACGGCGAGATCGGCGACGGCGAGGACGTCCTCGTGCGCGTCCACTCCGAGTGCCTCACCGGCGACATCTTCCACTCCCTGCGCTGCGACTGCGGCCCCCAGCTGGAGGCCTCCCTGGAGCGCATTCATGCCGAGGGCAGGGGAGTGGTGGTGTACCTGCGCGGCCACGAAGGCCGTGGCATCGGTCTCCTTTCCAAGCTGCGCGCGTACGAGCTCCAGGAGCGCGGCCGCGACACCCTCGACGCCAACCTCGAGCTGGGCCTGCCCGCCGACGCCCGGGACTACGGCGCGGGCGCGCAGATCCTCGAGGACCTCGGCGTACGCAGCGTGCGGCTGATGACCAACAACCCCGACAAGACCGACGCGCTCGTCCGCCACGGCCTCAAGGTCACCGACCGCGAGCCGATGCCCGTGAAGGCGGGCGAGCACAACCTCCGCTACCTGCGCACCAAGCGGGACCGGATGGGGCACGACCTGCCCTGGCTGGACACGACCACCGTGTCCCCCTGCGGCAACCAGTAAGAGCACGACAAGCACGAGAAGCACGAACAGCACGAAGAGAACGCTGAGGAGACACGTGAGCGGCAAGGGTGCACCTGAACTGTCCGTACGCAACTGCGGCGACCTGCGCGTCGCGGTCATCGCGGCACAGTGGCACGAAAAGGTGATGGAAGGCCTCGTCGACGGCGCCCTGCGCGCCCTGCGCGAGCTGGGGATCGACGAGCCGACCGTGCTGCGGGTCCCCGGCAGCTTCGAACTCCCGGTCGTCGCCAAGGTCCTCGCGGGCCGTGGCTATGACGCGATCGTCGCCCTCGGCGTCGTCATCCGCGGCGGCACCCCCCACTTCGAGTACGTGTGCCAGGGCGTCACCCAGGGCCTCACCCAGGTCTCCGTGGACACCGGCGTGCCCGTCGGCTTCGGCGTGCTGACCTGCGACACCGAGGAGCAGGCCCTCGACCGCGCGGGCATCGCGGGCTCCAGCGAGGACAAGGGGCATGAGGCGGTGACGGCCGCCGTCGCGACCGCGGCCACACTGCGCTCAGTATCCGAACCCTGGCGCTGAGGCATGGGCGCCTGCGCGTAAAGTGGGCGCCACCATGTCCAAGAAGACGTTCGAGGAGCTCTTCACCGAGCTCCAGCACAAGGCCGCCAACGGCGACCCCGCCTCCTCCCGCACCGCAGAGCTGGTCGGCAAGGGGGTCCATGCCATCGGCAAGAAAGTCGTCGAAGAGGCCGCCGAGGTCTGGATGGCCGCAGAGTACGAGGGCAAGGAAGCAGCCGCCGAGGAGATCTCGCAGCTGCTCTACCACGTCCAGGTGATGATGGTCGCCCGCGGCATCTCCCTGGACGACGTGTACGCCCACCTCTGAGCCGTAATGCCGTAACGCCAACTCCCGCACCGTACGTACGAACAAAGGAAGCCGACCTCATGCTGCGCATCGCCGTCCCCAACAAGGGTTCCCTGTCAGGCCCTGCGGCGGAGATGCTGCATGAGGCCGGCTACCAGCAGCGCCGGGAGTCCAAGGAACTGCGCATCGTCGACCCGGAGAACGACGTCGAGTTCTTCTACCTCCGCCCCCGGGACATCGCGATCTACGTCTCCTCAGGGCAGCTCGACATCGGCATCACCGGCCGTGATCTGCTCATCGACTCGGGCGCCAACGCGGAGGAGATCCTGCCGCTCGGCTTCGCCCGCTCGACGTTCCGCTACGCCACCAAGGCCGGCACGGCGAACGGCGTCGCGGACCTGAACGGCATGACGGTCGCCACCTCGTACGAGGGCATCGTCGCCAAGCACCTCGCCGACAACGGCATCGACGCCTCCGTCGTCCACCTCGACGGCGCCGTCGAGACGGCGATCGAGCTGGGCGTCGCCGAGGTCATCGCGGACGTCGTCGAGACCGGCACCTCGCTGCGCAACGCGGGTCTCGCGGTCATCGGCGAGCCGATCATGAAGTCCGAGGCCGTCGTCATCCGCCGTACCGGAGCGGACGGCGAGGAGCCCAAGGTGCAGCAGTTCCTGCGCCGTCTCCAGGGCGTCCTGGTGGCGCGGACGTACGTGATGATGGACTACGACTGCCGCGCCGAGCACCTGGAGAAGGCCGTCGCGCTGACCCCGGGCCTGGAGTCGCCGACCGTGTCGCCGCTGCACAACGAGGGCTGGGTGGCCGTGCGCGCCATGGTCCCCGCCAAGGAGGCGCAGCGGATCATGGACGACCTGTACGACCTGGGCGCGCGGGCCATCCTGACCACCGCCATCCACGCCTGCCGGCTCTGACCGGGATCCGGAGCAACGTCATGGCGGATCTCCCCGCTCTCCCCGCTCTTCCCGTCACCTTCAGGCCAGGACGTACCCGTGCCGTCCTGCTGACCGCCGGTGCCGCCATCCTCGTGGTCATCACCACCGTGGCGATACTGCTGGAAAACCTCAGCCCGGGGGAGCGCCTCAGCTTCGTCTTCACCGGGGCGCTGCTCTTCGGGGTGCTCGTGCTGCTCTCGCGGCCGAAAGTCGTCGCTGACGAGTCCGGGGTCACCGTCGTCAACATCGCCAGTCGACGGCACCTTGCCTGGGAGGAGATCGTGCGGGTCAACCTGCGCCCGGGTGACCCGTGGGTGTTCCTCGACCTGAGTGACGGCACCAGCCTGCCGGCGCTCGGCATCCAGCCGGGCATCGCCAAGCAGCGGGCGATCAGGGACGCCCGTACGCTGCGGGCGCTGGCCGAGGCCCGCACGATCGACAACCCCGACGGACATCACAACGGACAGCACGACGAACATCACGGCTGACTCTCAGCCTTCCACCCTGCCGAATCGGCCGGTGTCTTGATTAATCTGGTGGCGGAGGCGTTTTCGTTGCGCCTCCGCCCCTGATGTTCCGCCCCGGAAGTCAGGGGCTCCTGCTACTCGAGGAGTGACTCCCTCCAGCGATGGACGGATCGTCCTGTAGTACCTGCGCCGCCCCCTCCAGAGACAGCGCGGACCGCCCGGTCCGCGCCGGCATCGAGGCGGCGGCATGACCATCCCCCTGCTGCTCCTCGGGGCGGCGTTCCTGCTGATCCTCGCCAACGGCTTCTTCGTGGCGGCCGAGTTCGGCCTTGTCACGGTGGAGCGCCCCGACGCCGAGAAGGCCGCGGCCGAGGGCGACCGGCGGGCCCGCACGGTCGTGAACTCGCTCAAAGAGCTGTCCTTCCAGCTCTCCGGCACCCAGCTCGGCATCACCATCACCTCCCTCGTCGTCGGCATGCTCGCCGAACCGGCGCTCGCCGAGCTGCTGCACGGCCCCTTCACCTCGATCGGCATCCCCGAAGGCGCCGTACCCGGTGTCTCCGTGATCGTCGGCATGCTGCTGGCCTCGGCCGTGCAGATGGTGATCGGCGAGCTCGTGCCCAAGAACTGGGCGGTGTCCAAGCCCCTGCAGGTCGCGCGCTTCGTCGCGGGACCGCAGCACATGTTCTCGCGTCTGTTCAGGCCGGTGATCGCCGGCCTGAACGCCGTCGCCAACCGGCTCGTCCGCGCCCTGGGCGTCGAGCCCGCCGTGGAGCTGGCCTCCGCCCGCACCCCCGGCGAACTCGTCTCCCTGGCCCGGCACTCCGCCCAGGCCGGCACCCTCGAACAGGACACCGCCGACCTCTTCGTACGCACCATCTCGCTGGCCGACCTCACCGCGCAGCACGTCATGACGCCGCGCGTGAAGGTCAGCGCCCTCCAGTCGTCCGCGACCGCCGAGGACGTCGTCAACCTCACCCGTGCCACCGGCCTGTCCCGCTTCCCCGTCTACCGGGAGCGCATCGACGAGATCGTCGGCATGGTGCACCTCAAGGACGCCCTCGCGGTGCCCTCGAACGAACGGCTGCGCACCCCCGTGGGCCGGATCGCCCAGGTCCCGCTGCTCGTTCCCGAAACGCTGCCGGTGAAGCCGCTCCTGGAGCAGCTGCGCAGCGATCAGCCCATCGCCGTCGTCGTCGACGAGTACGGCGGCACGGCGGGCGTCGTCACCCTGGAGGACATCGTCGAGGAACTCGTCGGCGAGGTCCGCGACGAGCACGACGGACACGACGTGCCCGAACTCGCCGCGGCTCCGTCCGAGGACGGGCGCCCCGCCTGGGACGCCGACGGCAGCTGCCGCGTCGACGTCCTCCAGCGCATCGGTCTCGACGTTCCCGAGGGTCCGTACGAGACCGTCGCGGGCCTCGTCGCCGATCTGCTCGGCCGTATCCCCGCAGCCGGGGACAGGGCCGAGCTGCCGGGCTGGCGCCTTTCGGTGCGCCAGGTCGGGCACTACCGGGCCGAGCGGGTACGTCTGGTCAGGACCGCGGACGCCGTGGTGGAGGCCGTCCGATGAGCCTGCTCCAACTTCTGTTCGCCGTCCTGCTCGTGCTCGCCAACGGGTTCTTCGTCGGTGCCGAGTTCGCGCTCGTCTCCGTACGCCGCAGCCAGATCGAACCGCTCGGCACCACCCGCGCCCGGCAGGTCATGTACGGCCTTGAGCACCTGCCGCAGATGATGGCCGCCGCCCAGTTCGGCATCACCGTCTGCTCGTTGACGCTCGGCGCCGTCGCCGAGCCGACCGTGGCGCACCTCCTGGAGCCCGTCTTCCACGCGGTGCACCTGCCCGAGGGCATGATCCATCCGCTCGGGTACGTCATCGCCCTCGCCGTGGTCGTCTTCCTCCACCTCGTCGTCGGCGAGATGCTGCCGAAGAACCTGGCGATGGCCGCTCCGGAGAAGACCGCGCTGTGGCTCAGCCCCGGCCTGGTCGCCTTCGCCCGGCTGTGCAAGCCGGTCACCGTGGGCCTCGGTGCCTGCGCCAGGCTGATCCTCAAGCTCTTCCGCGTCGAGCCCAAGGACGAGGTCGAGGCGGTCTTCACCAGCGAGCAGCTCAACCGGCTCGTCGAGGACGCGGGCCAGGCGGGCTTCCTCGACCCCGAGGAGCAGGAGCGCCTCGAGGACGCCCTGGAACTGGGCTCCCGCCCGGTCACGGACGTGCTCCTGGACCGCGAGTCACTGGTGACGGTCGGCCCGTCGGTCACCCCCGGCCAGGTCGTCGCGCTCACCGCCCGCACCGGATACTCGCGTTTCCCGGTGTGCGCGGAGAACGGCGCCTTCATGGGCTATCTGCACGTGAAGGACGTACTCGACCTGGAGGAGTCCGAGCGGGCCGTGCCGCAGCAGATCTGGCGCCCCATGACGACCCTGCGGTCCGAGCTCCCGCTGGACGACGCCCTGACCGTGATGCGCCGCGCCGCGACGCACCTCGCCCAGGTCGCCGACGCCTCGGGCCGCGTCCTTGGCCTGGTCGCCCTGGAGGACGTACTGGAACTCCTGGTCGGCGAGGTACGCGACCCGGCACACCGGGCTGCTCCGCAGGCTCAGCAGATTCCGCAGGTGGCGCCGGCGGACCCCCGCCCGAGCGGGACGCCGGAGGAGGTCCTGGCCGGCTGAGGACGGACGAGGGCTCCGGGACGCGCCGTCACAACGCCGACGGATCCTGGGGCCCGCGGCCCGACAGGACCTCGCCGTACGCCTGCATCAGGTCCGGCAGGCGCAGGGTGGACAGGTCGTCGCGGGTCAGCTCGCCCGCGTAGCCGGACAGCCGCAGATCGCGGTAGGCGCAGCTCTTCTCGTACAGGGTGCGCAGAAAGCGGCCGTTGCCGAGCTCGTCGATCCAGCCCTGGTCGACGACGTGCCCGCTGATGGAGCGCAGCTCGTCGAGGGCCTCCTCGTCCCACACGTCACCGTTCTCGGCGGCCAGCACCTCGCCGATCGAGGTGAGCTCGAGGGGACGGTACGAGGGGAAGTCGACGCGGGTCGTGAAGCGGGACGAAAGCCCTGGGTTGGCGGCCAGCAGGCGGTCCATGCCTTCGGGGTAGCCGGCGAGGATCACCACCAGATGGTCGCGGTTGTCCTCGGCGCGCTTGAGCAGCACCTGAAGCGCCTCGTCGCCGTATGCGTCGCCCTTGCCGTAGCCCGAGTTGGACAGCGAGTAGGCCTCGTCGACGAAGAGGACGCCGCCGATCGCGGAGTCGATCAGCTCGTTGGCCTTCACGGCGGTCTGGCCGAGGTACTCGCCCACCAGGTCCGCGCGCTGGGCCTCCACGAGGTGGTCGCCGCCGAGCAGCCCGAGCGCGTAGAAGACGCGCCCCAGGATGCGGGCCACCGTCGTCTTGCCGGTGCCCGAGGGCCCGGAGAAGACGAAGTGCCGCTTCGGCGGCTGCACCGGGAGACCCTGCCCGGCGCGCAGCCGCGCCATGTTCAACTGCGCGGACAGCGCCTTCACCTGGCGCTTCACCGGCTCCAGGCCGACCATCCGCTCCAGTTCGGCGAGCGCCTCCTCGAGCAACGCGGGGTCGGTGGGTCCGGTCGGCAGCTGCGGAGGCCGTACCGGCACGATGGCCTTCTCGCGGACCGTGTCGGTCTCCGAGGGCAGCCCGCCCGACGGCGGCAGATCGGGCTCCGAGAGCTTCAGGTCCCGGCCCTCCGTGCCGAACAGCGGGTCGGCGCCGTCCGGGCCGTCGATCATGTCCTGGCCGACACCGGTGAGCGTGATCGCCGCGAGGTCCGTCGCGTCGTCGTACCCGTCGCCCTCGGCGATCGCGGCGAGCCGCGCCGAGGTGTCCATGAAGGCGGGGTCGACCCGGTGCACCGCCCGGTACAGGGGCAGTGCCGCCGCCGACCGTCCCGTGCCCTCGTGCGCCCGCGCCAGCCAGTACCGCAGCTCCTTGCGCTGCGGCTGCTCGCTGCGGCAGCGCATCAACGCGGCCGAAAGCAGTGGCTCGGCCTGTCCGTACATCTCCAGGCGTACGCGCGCCATGCCGCCGAAGAGACCGGCCTCGATGCCCAGCATCGGATCGTCGATCAGCGGATCGGTGTGCCGGACGAGCTGCTCCCAGTCCTTGACCAGATAGGCCCGGCAGGCGTGCAGAAACCGCACCTGCGGATCGGCGTCCACCGGCGGCAGTCCCGCGAGTGCCCGGTCGAGCTCCGGGACATGGCGTCCGTCGAGCCAGTGCGAGGCGTGCGCGAGCAGCAGATCGCGCGGGCTCTCCAGGACGGGCTGCACCCACCAGCCCAGCCAGTACCAGGAGTTGAGGGTGCGCCGGTGCCGGGCGCGCTGTTCCCCGAAGCGGTCCCGGTGCCGGAACATCCGCAGCAGCGCGGTCGTCGTGTCGATGCGCAGCGCGTGCAGCCCGAGCCAGCCGTCGGCCATCCCCGGATCCATCCGGACCGCGGTGCGGAACTCCTCCTCCGCCTGCGGATAGGCCCCCATCGTGTAGGCGTCCACACCTCGCAGCCAGGCGAGGTCGGCCGGGGCCTCGGTGCCCTGCGTGCCGAAGTCCATCACGTCCCCCACATACCGTGCCCCCGTTGAGTGCCGGGCGGGCCGGTGCCCGTCGGCAGCCTTCGTCGAACCGCTGTGCCGTGGACGGGAGTTGCGCGTTCAGTGCGGAGAGCAGCCGTCCGAAGGTCGCACCGAGAGGCATCGTACCTGCGGGGCAGTACCGGGCCGAAGAGTGCCCGCACGACGGGTTCTTCGAGGTGGGAGCACATGGGGCGCACTCGGTTCGGTGACCGAGGGTGAGCGAATCATGGCGCCCGGCGTCCGGAATCCGGACGAGGGCAGAACGAAGCCCCCGATCACGGGGGAACAACCGGGGGCTTCGCGTCTGCGGGCGACCTCGAAAGGCCGCACATTGAGAACGTAAGACCTGTACGGTCCCTCGGTCAAGCCGAGTTGGAGCACTTGGGGAAGTTCTCGGACACGGGTCTTCACAGGTTCAGCACACAGGAGACGGTCCGTCACCCTGCGTGACAACAAGGTCCGGTCCTGAGGTCGCAGCAGGTCCCGGCAGCACCTCATATCCCTCTGAACACTGCATTACCAAGAGATTCGCAGAAGATCGGGAGGGGTCCTCGGCGAAGTGCCGGCGCTCGGCGGCGACCCAGCCTGCCCAGAAGTCGCTCTGTTCCGAGCCGTCCCGCCGCTGACCTCGCGCCCAGGCTTCCTCGTGCGTCAACTCCATCCACAGCAGGCACGCCAGGTACGGCCGCAACGCGTGGCGTCCCGCGCCGACGCCCTCGACGAGCACCACGGGCGCGGGCGGCAGGGCGCGGGCCGGCCCGAAACGGCGCGCGGTCCAGTCGTACGGCCGGTAGTGCGCCTGCTCACCGCGGCTCAGCGGTTCGAGCACGTCCTGGAGCAGCCGTCCGGTCCACGCGAACAGTTCCTCGTGCGTGGCGATGTCGTCCAAGTGCAGTACGGGCGCGCTGCCCAGCGCCTCGGCCAGCCGTCCCGCGAACGTCGTCTTTCCGGAACCCGCGTGCCCGTCGACGCCGACGAGGCGGACGGGGCCGCAGGAGGGCGGCAGGCGGTGGAGACGGGAGGCGAGGGTGTGGAGCGACGCATGCACCTTTCCAGGGTATTTCCCGGATCCCGGACCAGGATGCCCACGCCTTGCGCCAGTGGTCATGACCAATATTGGTCGGCGCCGCGAACTCCGAAGTGCTGGCAGGAGACGGAACGGGCATCCATAGTTGGCGCACACCCGTGCTTCGAACCCGCCCGTTCCGGACACCTGGGGGTCACCCACCCATGACGAGAGCCCAACAGCCCTCCCGTAGAACCCTCTTGGCCGCAGCGGTGGCCGTGGCCGCGGCGAGTGCCGCGAGTTCGGCGGCCGCCGCGAGCAGCGGAGCCGCCGACTCGTCACCCGGTTCGCCCGGTGCCGCGAAGGCTCCGCCCGGGGTAGACAACCGCGCCTGGACCTCGTACACGGACTGGCGCGGCGGCACCGCGGAGGGCACCCGTGCCGTCTCCGGGGCGCGCCCGGGCCTGGTGATCGCGACCCCCGAGGGCCGCACCGACTACACGGACCCGCACACCGGCAAGAAGGCCACCTGGGAGTACGCGCGCTGGACCTCGCCCGTCCACCGCCTCGCCGTGCCCTCGACCGAGGTCATCGCCTCCTGGAACGCGCACACGCCGGCGGGGAGCTGGCTCCAGGTCGAGCTGGCGGGCACGTACTCCGACGGCACGGACACTCCCTGGTACGTGATGGGCCGCTGGGCGGCCGGCGACCAGGACATCAGGCGCACCTCGGTGGACGACCAGAGCGACGGCAAGAGCAGCATCTGGACGGACACCTTCTCCATCGACGACGCGGCCTCGGGGCTGCGCCTGGTCTCGTACCGGCTGCGGCTGACCCTGTACCGCAAGCCCGGCGCGAAGATCACGCCCACCGTGTGGCGGCTCGGCGCGATGGGCTCCGACATCCCGGACCGCTTCACCGTCCCGGCCTCGAAGCCCTCACTCGCCAAGGAGCTGACGGTCCCGCGGTACTCGCAGGAGACCCACATCGGCCAGTACCCGGAGTACGACAACGGCGGCGAGGCCTGGTGCAGCCCCACCTCCTCGCAGATGATCATCGAGTACTGGGGACGCAAGCCCACGGCCGAGGACCTGGCCTGGGTCAATCCGGACTTCGCGGATCCGCAGGTGTGCCACGCGGCCAGGTTCACCTTTGACTACCAGTACGAAGGCTGCGGCAACTGGCCCTTCAACGCCGCCTATGCGGCCACGTACAAGGATCTCCAGGGCGTGGTGACGCGGCTCGGTTCGCTCGCCGACCTGGAGACGCTGATCGCGGCGGGCATCCCGGCCATAACGTCCCAGTCGTTCCTCGCGTCCGAGCTGACGGGGGCGGGTTACGGCACCGCGGGCCATCTGATGACCGTCATCGGATTCACCGCCGACGGTGACGTGATCGCCAACGACCCGAACTCGCCGAGCAACAAGGCGGTGCGGCGCGTCTATCAGCGGCGCGAGTGGGAGAACATCTGGCTCCGTACCAAGAGGTACAACGCCTCCGGGAACGTGACCTCCGGTACCGGCGGGGTCTGTTACCTGTACTTCCCGGCACAGCCCACGGCGCGCCAGCGGAAGGCGCTGGCGGCGGTGGGCATCCGCTGACCGCGGCCGCCGGCCCGGCGGGGCGACGGCCGTGGTCGACGAGACGCGGTCGAAGAGAGTCGAACGGGCCGGTGGCAGAGGTCTGCCATACTGCGAGCGAAAGTTTCGCCGGCAGTTGAAGACCAGGGTTGAAATTGAACCAAAGTCAACGGCGCGTCGACCGCCCGAAGGTCCGCGGCACCGACCGCTCTCTGGCGCGTCGTGCCGAACTCATCGCCATCGGGCGGAAGTTATTCGCCGACACGTCCTACGACGCGCTGTCGATGGACGACATCGCAAAGCAGGCGCACGTCGCCAAGGGCTTGATCTACTACTACTTCAAGTCCAAGCGCGGCTACTACCTGGCCATCATCGAGGACTCGGTGGCCGACCTGGTGTCCCGCGCGGCCGGCGGCCTCGAACTGCCGCCCGAGGAACGGGTGCACCGCACCATCGACGGCTATCTGCGCTACGCCGAGCACCATCAGGCCGCGTACCGCGCGATCATCACCGGCGGCGTCGGCTTCGACGCCGAGGTGCTGTCCATACGGGACGGCGTGCGCGAAGCCATCGTCGAGACGATCGCCGAGGGGGCGTACGGGCGACGCAAGGTCGCCCCCCTGCCGCGCATGGCGCTGCTCGGCTGGCTGTGCAGCGTCGAGGGCGCCACCCTCGACTGGATCGGCCACCAGGCACTTCCGCGCGAAGTGATGCGCGAACTGCTGGTGAAGATGCTCGGCGGCGCCCTGCGGGCGATCGAGGACCTCGAACCCTCGTACCCGGCGCCGGAGGCCGCCCGCCGGAGCGCCTGAGTGAAGAGCGGGGGCCCGCCGGCCCCCGCCCCGAGTGACGAACGAGACGTACGAAACGGCTAGTTGATCGCCTTGATCAGCTCGCCGTTCGACGTGTCACCGCTCAGTTCCCAGAAGAAGGTGCCTCCCAGGCCCTGCTGGTTCTTGTAGGTCATCTTCCCGGCGATGGTCGACGGGGTGTCGTAACTCCACCAGTTGCTGCCGCACTTGGCGTACGCCGTGCCGCCGACCGTGCCGGTCGCCGGGCACTTCGTCTTGAGCACCTTGTAGTCGTCGATGCCCTGCTCGTACGTCCCCGCCGCCGGGCCGGTGGCGGTGCCGCCGGGCGCCGCCTGGGTGACACCGGTCCAGCCGCGCCCGTAGAAGCCGATGCCGAGCAGCAGCTTCGAGGCCGGGATGCCCAGGCCCTTGAGCTTCGAGATCGTCGCGGAGGTGTGGTAACTCGCCTTCGGGATACCGGAGTACGAGGTCAGCGGGGAGTGCGGAGCCGTCGGACCGGCCGCGTCCCAGGCGCCGAAGAAGTCGTACGTCATCGGGTTGTACCAGTTGACGTACTGAGCTGCGCCCGCGTAGTCGGCCGCGTCGATCTTGCCGCCGCTCGTGGCGTCGGCCGGGATCGCCGAGGTGACCAGCGCGGAGCCGCCGAACTTCGCCCGCACCGCCGACATCAGGTTCTTGTACGCCGCCCTGCCGCTGGTGTCGCAGGTCAGACCGCAGGTGTTGGGGTACTCCCAGTCGATGTCGATCCCGTCGAAGACGTCCGCCCACTTGGAGTTCTCGACCAGGTCGTAGCAGGACTGGGCGAAGGTGGCCGGGTTCCTGGCGGCCTCGGTGAAGCCGCCGGACCAGGTCCAGCCCCCGAAGGACCAGAGGACCTTGAGGTTCGGGTGTTTCTTCTTCAGCTCGCGCAGCTGGTTGAAGGTGCCGCGCAGGGGCTGGTCCCAGGTGTCGGCGACTCCGTCGACGGACTCGGCCGCGGTGTACGTCCGTTCCGTCGCCGCGTAGGAGTCACCCATGGCGCACTTGCCGCCGGTGACGTTGCCGAAGGCGTAGTTGATGTGGGTGAGCTTGGCCGCCGAGCCGGACGTCTCGACGTTCTTGACGAGGTACTGCCGGCCGTAGGTGCCCCATTCGGTGAAGTAGCCGACGACCTTCGAGCCGGCCGCGGCGGCCTCCTGCGCCGAGCCGGCCGCGGCGGCGTCTTCTCGTGCTGAACCGGCCGCGGTCGCGGAGCCCGCGCCGGCGAGCAGCCCGGCGCCGAGGACGGCACAACACGCGGCGGAGATGAGCGCCCGGAAGCGGGCGCGGGGAAGGTGCGGTCTGAGCATCGGGTCTCCTCGTGGGGAGGGGAGCGTGGGGAAGTGGTGCCTTGACCTGTTGCGCCGTTTGGCATGAACGCGTACGGCGCTGGGGGAACAGTAGGAGGACTAGACCAGTGCGTCAATGGTTCGTACCAATCCGAATGTGTTCTAATTAACGGTCGTTAACCGGTGACGCGCTGCCGCGGACCGGGCATACTCACAGCGCACAGCCGCTGGTCAGCTCCTTCCGCGACCCGGAGGGGCGGCATCGGCTGGGCACTGTGAGACCCGGTGGAGTCCGCTACAACCAAGGCGGGCGTTCGCCCAAGTGCCCGACAGGGAGGAGAGCGCCGCCATGCCCGACCGCGCCCCACAGCCGGTGGACCGTCAGCTGCCCACGGACGAGGCCCGGGACCTGATCTCGCTCGTCCGCGACATCGCGCAGCACGAGATCGCCCCGAAGGCGGCCGAGGAGGAGGACTCCGGACACTTCCCGCGCGACGTTTTCGCGCTGCTCTCCGAGTCGGGGCTGCTCGGCCTTCCGTACGACTCCGAGTACGGCGGCGGTGACCAGCCGTACGAGGTCTATCTCCAGGTCCTCGAAGAGCTGGCCACGGCCCGCATGACCGTCGGCCTCGGCGTCAGCGTGCACTCACTGTCCTGCCACGCCCTCGCCCACTACGGCACCAAGGAGCAGCAGGTCGAGCATCTGCCGGCCATGCTCGGCGGCGGCCTCCTCGGTGCGTACTGCCTCTCCGAGCCGTCGTCCGGATCCGATGCCGCCAGCATGCGTACGAAGGCTGTGCGGGACGGGGACGACTGGGTGCTCACCGGCACCAAGGCCTGGATCACCCACGGCGGTGTCGCCGACTTCTACACCGTGTTCGCGCGCAGCGGCGGCGAGGGGACGCGCGGCATCACGGCGTTCCTGGTGCCCGGCGACGCCGAGGGGCTGAGTGCGGCGGTGCCGGAGAAGAAGATGGGGCTGAAGGGCTCGCCCACGGCTCAGATCCACCTCGACGGGGTGCGGATCTCCGACGACCGGCGCCTCGGCGACGAGGGCCAGGGTTTCGCGATCGCCCTGTCGGCGCTCGACTCCGGACGGCTCGGGATCGCGGCCTGCGCGATCGGCGTGGCCCAGGCGGCGCTCGACGAGGCGGTCGCGTACGCCACCGGGCGCGAGCAGTTCGGCCGGCGGATCGCGGACTTCCAGGGCCTGCGCTTCATGCTCGCGGACATGGCGACGCAGATCGAGGCGGGAAGGGCGCTCTATCTCGCGGCCGCCCGGCTGCGCGACGCGGGGCGGCCGTTCTCCAAGCAGGCGGCCATGGCGAAGTTGCTGTGCACCGACGCAGCGATGAAGGTCACGACGGACGCCGTCCAGGTGCTCGGCGGGTACGGCTACACCGCGGACTTCCCCGTCGAGCGCTACATGCGCGAGGCCAAGGTGCTGCAGATCGTCGAGGGCACCAATCAGATCCAGCGGATGGTCATCGCCCGTCACCTCGCGGGTCCCGACTCGCGGTGAACCGTCCGTACCCGTATCCGTACATGGCCGAGGGCGCGACAAGCCGGACCCACTCGGGATCGTGGCGGCCCGGCAGGGTCCGGCCCCGGTCGGCCCAAGTGCGGAGCAGGGCACGGTAGATGGGCGGATCCTGGGGCTGCCGCGGCGCGGGTGGTGCTTGTGGCGTCTGAGGCTGCGGTGAGCTCTGGGAAACCGATTCTGTGGGTGCCGGAACGATGATCCGGCGGCGACGGCTCATCTCTGCGTAGGTGGAGGTCATACCGGGGCCAACGCGTCGCGGCCGGACAAGTCACCGGCCGCGGATTCGCCCGTGAGTTCACGACGGAGCCCGTATGGGGTTCGGAACCCAGCCGGTCAGGCTTGATCAGGCTTGACGAAGTCCGCTGCGGCACCGCGCCCCTAGGGAGGCCGCAGGCCCCTTAGGGGCGCGGGGCTGTATCGATTTGCGGCTCCGCCGCGTGGGCGCGACCAGCCACGACGAACCCGCAGCTTTCGAACCGCCTAACCCAGCGAAGCGCCTACGCGGCGCATCACCGGCACCCGCATGGGGCGTGAGCCGGGGCCGCCGACGTGGGAGAAGGGCTGCGTGCGCCAGTCGAGTCCCTGAGGGAGTGTCAACAGCAGCGCGGTGTCCTGCTCCTGAGCCTCCATCGACTCGTCGGCGGGGCGGGCCTCGCTCGCCGCTCGACCCGTACCGGCACAGACCGTGAGTCCGAACGGGTCCCACGGCGTCGCGCACAGCGCGTGCTCGGGCAGGACGTCCTCGTCCGCGAGCAGCGCGATGGGCTGCGCGCAGTCCGGGCAGATCACCCGGTACATCTCGAAGGTGTCATACGCGTCGAGCTCGTCATCAGCCGGTTCGACACCCTCCGGCTCGGGCTCGACGACCGGCTGCTGCCGCTTGGGTGCGGTACGACCGGGGCGCTTCAGACTCTGCATAGATTTTCTCCCCCTCGGGTGGGCCGACAAGGCGCTGCGGCCTCGACCACAGCAAGCACTTCCCGTCCCGTCTCGGCGGTAATCACGAGAACATCACGGAACCTGTGACCACACTGTGGCGTTCGTCACATGCCATTCGCAGGTGACGGAGGCAGCGGATTTGTCCCCGCGCGGCTCACCGGGTTCTCCCGCCCACATCACAAACCGGGTATGACCTGCGCCGCCGAGGTACCCGTGAGGATCAAGGGCCCTGTAGGTTCTCGGCCATGGAGGAGCTCGACCGACAGATCGTGCAGCTGCTCGTCGAAGACGGGCGGATGAGCTACACCGACCTGGGCAAGGCCACGGGCCTGTCCACGTCGGCCGTGCACCAGCGGGTGCGGCGCCTTGAGCAGCGCGGCGTCATCCGCGGCTATGCGGCGGTCGTCGACCCGGAGGCCGTCGGGCTACCGCTGACGGCCTTCATTTCGGTGAAACCGTTCGACCCGAGCGCCCCGGACGACATCGCGGAGCGCCTGGCCGACGTCCCCGAGATCGAGGCCTGCCACAGTGTCGCGGGCGACGAGAACTACATCCTCAAGGTCCGCGTCTCGACCCCCCACGAGCTGGAGGAGCTGCTCGCGCGCCTTCGCTCGCTGGCCGGCGTGTCGACGCGTACGACGGTGGTCCTTTCGACGCCGTACGAGGCCCGGCCGCCCAAGATCTGAGCGCCGGCCCCGGAAGTCCTGGCCCCCGTCAGTCCTGGCTCCCGGCGGTCCTGACCCTCCGAAGTCCTGGCCCCGGAAGAGGGCCGAGTGTGCCGAGGGGCGAGACTGTTCTCCATGAGTGAGAGCACCGCCACCCCACGTACCGTGCTGCTGCGCGGCGGGGAAGTCCACAGCCCTGCCGACCCGTTCGCCACCGCGATGGTCGTGGAACGCGGGCAGGTCGCCTGGGTCGGCTCCGAGGGCGCGGCCGACGCCTTCGCGGACGGGGTCGACGAGGTGGTGGATCTCGAGGGCGCCCTGGTCACCCCGGCGTTCACCGACGCGCACGTACACACCACGGCCACCGGGCTCGCCCTCACCGGCCTCGACCTGTCCGAAGCGCCCTCCTTGGCCGTGGCCCTCGGCCTCGTACGGGACTTCGCGGCCGCCCGCCCCGGCGACCGGGTCCTGCTCGGCCACGGCTGGGACGCCGCCCGCTGGCCCGAGCGGCGGCCGCCCCGGCGGGACGAACTCGACGAGGCCACCGGCGGCCGCCCGCTCTACCTCAGCCGGATCGACGTCCACTCGGCCGTTGTGACCACGGCCATGCTGGATCTGGTGCCGGGCGCACGGCAGCTGGCGGGCTTCGAAGACGGCGCCGACAGTGCTGACAGCGCTCCGCTCACCCGGGACGCCCACCACGCCGTCCGCGCCGCGGCTCTGGGGGCCGTCACCCCGGCCCAGCGCGCCGAGGCCCAGCGCGCCGCGCTCGCGCACGCCGTCTCGCTCGGCATCGGCTCCGTCCACGAGTGCGCGGGCCCGGAGATCTCCTCAGAGGACGACTTCACCGGGCTGCTGCGGCTCGCCGCGGAGGAGGCCGGGCCGAGGGTCGTCGGTTACTGGGCCGAGCAGGCCGAAGAGGGCATCGCGAAGGCCCGCTCCCTGGGCGCGATCGGCGCCGCGGGAGACCTCTTCGTCGACGGCGCGCTCGGCTCGCACACGGCCTGCCTGCACCGGCCGTACGCGGACGCCGACCACACCGGCACCTCCTACCTGGACGCCGCCGCCGTCGCCGCCCATGTGGTGGCCTGCACCGAGGCGGGTCTGCAGGCCGGCTTCCACGCCATCGGGGACGCCGCCGTGACCGCCGTGGTCGAGGGTGTGCGCGCGGCCGCCGAGAAGGTCGGCCTGGCCCGTGTGCGCGGCGCCCGGCACCGCGTCGAGCACGCCGAGATGCTCACCCCCGAGACCATCGCCGGCTTCGCCGAACTGGGCCTCACCGCCTCCGTCCAGCCCGCCTTCGACGCGCTCTGGGGCGGCGAGGACGGCATGTACGCACAGCGCCTGGGCGCCGAACGGGCCCGTACGCTCAACCCGTTCGCGGCCCTGCTGCGTACCGGCGTGCCGCTCGCCTTCGGGTCCGACAGCCCCGTCACCCCGCTCGACCCGTGGGGCACCGTTCGCGCCGCTGCCTTCCACCGGACACCGGAACACCGGATCTCCGTACGCGCGGCCTTCACGGCCCATACGCGGGGCGGCTGGCGGGCGATCGGCCGGGACGAGGCGGGCGTCCTGGTGCCGGGCGCGCCCGCCGACTACGCCGTGTGGCGCACCGACGAACTGGTCGTACAGGCTCCGGACGACCGGGTGGCCCGCTGGTCGACCGACCCCCGGTCCGGCACCCCGGGACTGCCCGACCTGACGCCCGGGGCACGGCTGCCCGTGTGTCTGCGGACCGTGGTGGGCGGTCGCACCGTCTTCGTACGGCCGGAGGGGTGATGTGCCGGGGCGGCGCGGCGCAGGTCATCGCCCGCCGCTCTGTCGTGCGACCTGCGTATCCTCGGCACTGACCAGGGGATTGAGCGAAAAGGCCCAGCTCAAACGGCTGTTGACAGCAAGCGGCAGGTGGCGGGTAGGTTCGGCCGGGTCCACCACCGGACGTCCGGCCGCGGAAGTTCCGAGAAGTCCTCGAAGCGCCGCTGTGTCAGGGGTGGTGTGCCGCACCGGCGCACCACCACTGGGAGCCAGGCCCAGCGATCGCGCCACGGGGGCGGTGGAACGTTCCGCCGGTCGGCAGGTGCGACCCGGGTGGGGTCCGGCGCTCAGTAGACAACGGCTCTAGGCCGACCCGCAGCCAGCGGGTCCCAGGCCGGCCCGAAGGGCGCCGGGCTCCGATCCGCAGTATCTTTCCCCTTCTCAGGTCTCCGGTCTCTCAGGCAGCCGCCCTACCTGCGCGAAGAACAGCGCTCGCTATGGTGGAGCCCCTGTGCACGGAAGTTCGAAGGGGAAGCTGTGAACGACGGCGGTGGGCGACAGTTCGGTCCGCTCGGCACGACCTTGGTGATCATCCCGACCTACAACGAGGCGGAGAACGTCAAGGCGATCGTCGACCGGGTGCGGGCCGCCGTGCCCGCGGCACACGTCCTGATCGCCGACGACAACAGCCCCGACGGCACCGGCAAGCTCGCCGACGAGCTGACGGTCGACGACGACCACGTCCATGTGCTGCACCGCAAGGGCAAGGAGGGCCTCGGCGCCGCCTACCTCGCGGGCTTCCGGTGGGGTCTTGAGCATGGTTACGGCGTACTGGTCGAGATGGATGCCGACGGTTCGCACCAGCCCGAGGAGCTGCCCCGGCTGCTCACCGCGCTCAAGGGTGCCGACCTGGTCCTCGGCTCCCGCTGGGTGCCGGGCGGACGGGTCGTGAACTGGCCCAAGTCCCGCGAGTTCATCTCGCGTGGCGGCAGCCTGTACTCGCGCGTCCTGCTCGACGTACCGATCCGCGACGTCACCGGCGGTTACCGCGCGTTCCGCCGGGAGACCCTCGAAGGCCTCGGCCTCGGCGACGTCGCCTCCCAGGGCTACTGCTTCCAGGTCGACCTGGCGAGACGTGCCGTCAAGGCGGGCTACCACGTCGTCGAGGTGCCCATCACGTTCGTAGAGCGCGAGCTCGGAGACTCCAAGATGAGCCGTGACATCCTCGTGGAAGCGCTCTGGCGGGTCACGAGGTGGGGTGTGGGGGAGCGGGCGGGACGGATCCTGGGGCGCAAGTCGTCCTGATCACCCCCTTATCCCGTACTGAGCCGGGGCCAGGCACACTGGAGGCATGACGACTGGTGCTCCGACTCCGGCCTACCCCGCGCGACCGCGGCGCTCCCGGCTGCGTACGTTCCTGCCGCTCGGCATCGCCGCATGGCTGGTCCTGGAGATCTGGCTGCTGACCGTGGTGGCGGGCGCGGCGGGTGGCTTCACCCTGTTTCTGCTGCTCGTCGCCGGGCTCGTGCTCGGTTCCGTGGTCATCAAGCGGGCCGGACGCCGGGCCTTCCGCGCCCTGAGCGAGGCGCTGCAACAGCAGCAGAGCGGGGTGCTGCCGCAGGGCGAGCGGGGCAGCGAGGGCAACGGTCTGATGATGCTGGGCGGCCTGCTCCTGATGCTGCCGGGCCTGATCTCCGACGCGCTCGGCCTGGTCCTGCTGATCCCACCGGTCCAGAAGGGCCTGAGCCGCTACGCCGAGCGCACCTTCGAACGCAAGATGCGCGAGGCCACCCCTGGCACCCTCGGCGACGCCTTCCAGCAGGCCCGCATGCACCGTCCCGACGGCAAGGTCGTACCGGGCGAGGTCATCCGCGATGACGAGCGCCGAGACCCGGAGGGCGAGCCGGGCCCGCGCCCGCCGCTGACGGGCTGAGGCCCGGGGTCTTCGCCCCCGCGCCCGACCCTCATCATCCTTCTGGGGCTCCGCCCCAGGCCCCGCCAGGGGCTCCGGCCTGGACCCCGGTCCTCAAATGCCGGAGGGGGCTGATTTTCAGCCCGTCCGGCGTTTGAGGACGAGCCCGCCAGGGCGATGGGGGGTCTGGGGCGCAGCCCCAGGGACAGCGACCCACCTCAAAGCTGCGCCTGAACGCAAACGGAACCGCGGTGTGCCGTACACCTAAGTACGGCACACCGCGGTCCCGGTGCGCTCTCTATGCCGCCCAACCCCCGGAGGGGCTACGCGGACTTGCGGCTGTCCCGCGGATGTACCGCGATGTTCATGGCGCCGGATCGGAGAACGGCCAAGCGCTCCGCGAGAACCTCTTCGAGCTCCTCGCGCGTGCGCCGCTCCATCAGCATGTCCCAATGCGTGCGCGCGGGCTTGGCCTTCTTCTCCTCGGGGCCGTCGCCATCCACGAGGAGTGCCTGGGCCCCGCAGACCTTGCACTCCCACTCCGGCGGGATCTCCGCCTCCACCGAGAAGGGCATCTCGAAACGATGGCCCTTCTCGCATGCGTACTCCACGGCCTGGCGCGGGGCCAGGTCGATGCCGCGGTCCGTCTCGTAGCTGGTCACCACGAGGCGCGTGCCGCGAAGAGCTCGCTCACTCATGAATCGTGCCTCCCGGGCTTGTCGCCCACAGGACAGGTGTCGCTGTCGTCGTCATCCGGTCAACGTCCGGTCGGCGGTAAAGATTCCCGTTCCGGGTCATGCGTCGCCGTCGTAGCCGCCCCTTGTTGTACCCACCAGCGCCCGGTTTGTCACATCTGAGAGCAGATGTCACCCAGCGTTTCAGTATCTTTGACGCGCAGTAACGGTACGCCTGGCAGGCCAAACGCGTACACTACCGGCCTTTGGCCTCAGGTGCTAAATCGGCCTAGATCCGGTCCGGAACGGGATTGCCCGCGTCGTGCACCGCCTGCCGTACCGGAACCCGCGCGAGCAGCACGAATCCGATGACGAAGAAGGCCACGAGCGAGACGATCGCGTCCCGATAACTTCCGGTCAGCTGGTATGTCAGACCGAACAGAAGCGGGCCCAGCCAGCTCATGCCGCGGTCGCTCATCTCGTACGCCGAGAAGTACTCGGCCTCCTTGCCCGGCGGCACCAGATGTGAGAACAGGGACCGGGACAGCGCCTGGCTCCCGCCGAGCACGAGTCCGATCCCGGCGGCGAGGACGAAGAACCACACGGACGAGCCCGCGGGCAGGAAGTAGCCCGCCCCGATCGTCACCGTCCACGCGACCAGTGAGCCGAGAATGGTGCGCTTCGCGCCGTATGCGCGCGCGAGCCGCCCCATGCCGAGCGCCCCGGCCACGGCCAGCAGCTGGACGAGCAGCACCGCGACGATGAGTGTCGACTGGCCGAGGCCCAGCTCTTCGGAGCCGTACACGGAGGCCTGCGAGATGACCGTCTGGATGCCGTCGTTGTAGACGAGATAGGCCAGCAGGAAGGCGAGCGTCAGAGGCTGGCGGCGCATGTCCCGGACGGTGGCGGCCAGCTGACGCCAGCCGTGTGCGGACGTCCCCGAAGGGGACGTCGTACGGCGGTCGCGCAGCCGCTTGAGCGGTACGAGCGTGAAGGCCCCCCACCAGATGCCCGCCGAGGCCAGACAGATGCGGACCGCCGTCGCCTCCGAGACGCCGAAGCTGTCATGCGCCGTGAAAAGCACCAGGTTCGCCACCAGAACCAGCGCGCCCGCCGCGTAACCGAAGGCCCAGCCCCTGGACGAGACGGCGTCGCGTTCCTCGGGTGGGGCGATCTGCGGCAGATAGGAGTTGTAGAGCACCATCGAGACGGCAACTGAGGCGTTGGCCACAATCAGCAGGAAACCGCCGAGCAGATAGCGCTCGCCGTCCAGGAAGAACATGCCCGTGGTGGCCGCGGCCCCCACGTAGGCGGCGACCGCGAGCAGCGGCTTCTTGCGGCCGGTGCGGTCGGCCGCCGCTCCCGCCAGGGGCATCACGAAGATCGACAGGATCACGGACGCGGACACGGAGTACGCGAAGAAGGAGCCCGCGCGGACCGGGATCCCCAGAGGGTGCACGAAGCCGTCCGCGTCCGCCGCCGACTCGGCGACCGACGTCAGGTAGGGCCCGAGGAACACGGTGAGGACACTCGTCGAATAGACGGAGCAGGCCCAGTCGTAGAAGTACCAGCCGTGTTGTTCGCGGCGCCGCTCGGCCGCCGCGTCGGCCGCCCCCGTCCGCACGGTGTCGGTGCCCACCCGTGCCCTCGCTTCCCCGTCCCGGTGCCCGCAGGCAGTCCCCGTACGCGGACGCCGCGCGGTCGGTGCGCCGGGGCCGGTCAGACCCAGGTGCCGCGGTCCTTGAGAACCCCGCGCAGCGTCTCGATGTGATCGGTCATGATGCCATCGACTCCCAGGTCCAGGAGACGGTGCATCCGCCCGGGCTCGTTGACGGTCCACACGTGGACGTGCAGCCCGCGCGCGTGGGCGGCGCGCACGAAGCGGTGGTCGACCACCGGGACGCCCGACTGCGCCTCGGGCACCTGGGCGCAGACCGCCGAGCGGCGCAGCGCGGCGGGGACGCCCCACGACCGCAGGCGCAGCCCCAGAACGCCTCGGGTGCCGTACGAGGTCGCCAGGCGCGGCCCGGCCAGGCGCTGGGCGCGGGACACGCGCGCCTCGGAGAAGGAGCCGGCGCAGACGCGGTCCCAGGAGTTGGTGCGGCCGATCAGGTCGAGCAGCGGGTGCAGCGCGGGCTCCGCCTTGATGTCGACGTTCCAGCGGACGTCGGGGAACGTCTCCAGAAGCTCCTCGAAGAGGGGCACCGGTTCGGCGCCGGCCACGCGCGCGTGCCGCACGTCGTTCCACGGGAGGTCCGCTATCCGGCCCGCCCCGTCGGTCACCCGGTCGAGCGTCGCGTCGTGGAAGGCGACGAGCCGGCCGTCGGCAGTGGCGTGTACATCGGTCTCGATGTACCGGTAGCCCGCCTCGACCGCCCGCCGGAACTGGGCCACGGTGTTCTCCAGACCGTCCGCCGCCCCGCCCCGGTGGGCGAAGGCGATCGGGCCGGGATGGTCGAGATAGGGATGACGTATCCGCGTGGTCACCCGCGCAGTATCGCCCGCTTCGGTTGACCGGCGGCAACGACGGTGCTGCCGGTTTCCGTGGGGACGGCGAACAGACGCAGGAACAGCTGGGCCAGCGGGCCGATGGACAGCGCGTAGAGGATCGTGCCGATGCCGATGGTGCCACCGAGCACGAACCCGGTCGTCACGACCGTGATCTCGATGGCCGTGCGCATCAGGCGGATCGAGAGTCCCGTGCGCTCGTGCAGCCCTGTCATCAGGCCGTCGCGGGGGCCGGGCCCGAAGCGCGCGGCGATGTACATGCCCGTCGCCACGCCGTTCAGGACGATCCCCGCGACCATCAGTGCGACGCGGACCGCCAGGGTGCGGGCGTCCGGTACGAGGGCCAGCGTCGCGTCCAGCGCGACACCGATCACCAGGACGTTGGAGATCGTTCCGAGGCCGGGCCGCTGACGCAGCGGAATCCACAGCAACAGCACCGAGGCACCCAGGATGGTCAGCACCAGACCGATCGACAGTCCCGTCCGCTCGGCGATCCCCTCATGCAGCACGTTCCAAGGCTCGAGGCCGAGGCCCGACCTGACGAGGAGTGCCGAGCTCGCGCCGTACAGCGTGAGACCGCCGTAGAGCTGCAGCAGCCGCCGTGTGAGATGCCCCTGCGTGGACAAGAGGTGCCCCCTGAGATGGTGGTAGTGGCCTGATGCATGACACCCTGTGGCTTGGTAGGTCATGCCAACCATGGCCAATCCGGGGAAGGTGGACTGAGAATCATGGCCCAGTGGACTTCGGCGGTGGGTGCCGCGCAGCTGGCCCGGCTGCTCAACTCCCAGCAGGAGCGCCCCGCAGGCCCCGGCACGCGCCGCCCGCCCGCCTACCGCGCCCTCGCTGACGGCATCCGGCTGCTCGTGCTCGAAGGGCGCGTCCCCGTCGCCGCGCGGCTGCCCGCCGAGCGCGAGTTGGCCCTCTCCCTGTCCGTCAGCCGCACCACCGTGGCCGCCGCCTATGAGGCGCTGCGCAGCGAGGGCTTCCTGGAGTCCCGCCGGGGAGCGGGCAGCTGGACCGCCGTACCGGCCGGCAACCCGCTGCCCGCGCGCGGCCTCGAACCGCTGCCGCCCGAGGCGCTCGGCTCCATGATCGACCTGGGCTGCGCGGCCCTGCCCGCGCCCGAGCCCTGGCTCACCCGTGCCGTCCAGGGCGCGCTGGAAGAACTGCCGCCGTACGCCCACACGCACGGCGACTATCCCGCC
Organism: Streptomyces scabichelini; assembly: GCF_011045015.1. GTDB lineage: Bacteria > Actinomycetota > Actinomycetes > Streptomycetales > Streptomycetaceae > Streptomyces > Streptomyces scabichelini. The sequence continues at coordinate 50,673 of NZ_JAAKZY010000027.1, forward strand.
GGGCTGCCCGCGCTGCGCGCGATGCTCGCCGAGCGGTACACCGCACGCGGAATTCCGACGATGCCCGAGCAGATCATGGTGACCACCGGCGCCATGGGGGCCATCGACGCCATCTGCCATCTCTTCGCCGGGCGCGGCGAGCGCATCGCCGTCGAGTCGCCCTCGTACGCCAACATCCTCCAGTTGATGCGGGAGGCGGGAGCCCGGCTCGTACCCGTGGCCATGGCCGAAGGGCTCGCGGGCTGGGACATGGACCGCTGGCGGCAGGTGCTGCGCGATGCCGCGCCCCGGCTCGCGTACGTCGTCGCGGACTTCCACAACCCGACCGGCGCGCTCGCCGACGAGGACCGGCGGCGGCGGCTCGTCGACGCGGCGCGGTCCGCGGGCACCGTGCTGATCGTGGACGAGACCATGAGCGAGCTGCATCTGGACGAAGGGCTCGAACTGCCGCGTCCCGTCTGCGGTTTCGACCCGGCCGGGTCGACGGTCATCACGGTCGGCTCGGCCAGCAAGGCGTTCTGGGCGGGCATGCGGATCGGCTGGGTGCGGGCGGCGCCCGACGTGATCCGCAGCCTGGTCGCGGCACGGGCGTACGCCGACCTGGGCACCCCCGTCCTGGAGCAGCTGGCCGTGAACTGGCTGCTGAGCACCGGGGGCTGGGAGCAGGCCGTGGACATTCGCCGGGACCAGGCCCGCGAGAACCGCGACGCGCTCGTGGCCGCCGTACGCCGTGAGCTGCCCAGCTGGGAGTTCGACGTACCGCACGGCGGGCTCACGCTGTGGGTGCGTACCGGAGGGCTGTCCGGTTCGCGCATCGCCGAGGCCGGCGAGCGCGTGGGCGTACGGGTGCCGTCCGGGCCCCGCTTCGGCGTGGACGGGGCCTTCGAGGGCTATGTGCGGCTGCCGTTCACCGTCGGCGGCGCGGTGGCCGAGGAGGCCGCGGTGCGTCTGGCCGCTGCGGCCCGGCTGGTGGAGACGGGAGCGAACGGAGCGACGGAGTCGCCGCGCACCTTCGTGGCGTGACCCCGCGCGTTGAGACCTCCACCGGACCGTTCAGCCCTCTACCGCGACCGTTCAGACCTCCTCCACGGCGATCGTTCAGCCTTCAGCCGTCACGGTGGCGCCCTCAGCGGTGACCGCGCCGCCTTGCGCGGTGACGCCGACGGGATCCGCCGTTGCTCCGACGGATTTCGCCGTGATGCCGAGGGTTTTCTCGTCCGCCGGAGCCGCGCGCTCCGGAAGGAGGCTCAGGACGGCCTGACGGTGGGTCTCGCTCGTCGCCTCGTCGTACGGGTCCGGGGTTGCCGGGACCTGGAGGCGGAGCACCGGGCCCGCGCCCAGCCGTGCATAGCCGCGGCCGGCGGGCACGCCGGCGGTCGGCGTGGTGTGCGGCCGCGTCCCGAGCACCGCTTCGAGCTGCGTGACCGAGGCCGGGCCGAGCACGACACGCGCGCGCGTGTGCTGCCGTACCGCGTCGGTGAGGGACTCCATGCCGTCGAACTGCTCGGCCACCGCCACCGTCACATTGGCCGCGCGGCCGTGCCGCAGCGGCACCTGGAGGAGGGACTGCGGATCCCGTCGGCCGTCGGCCGCCGCCAGCTGCCCGAGCACGGAGGGCCGGTCCAGGATGAGCCAGAGCGGACGCTGCGTGTCGTCGGGCGGGGGCTGGCCCGCCTGGCGGGCCCTGTTCACGGCGATGAGGCGTCGCTCCGTCTCGTGCGCCGCCCACTCCAGGCCGGCCAGGGCGCCCGTCAGCTCGCACTCGACGGCCATGACGCCGGGACGGCCCGTGAGGCAGGCGTACTCACCCGTGCCGCCGCCCTCGACGATCAGCACGTCGCCGTGCTGGAGGGCCTGCAGAGCCATCGACCGGAGCAGGGTGGTCGTGCCGCTGCCGGGAGCGCCGACCGCGAGGAGATGCGGCTCGGTGGAGCGCACGCCGGTGCGCCAGACGACCGGAGGAACGTCGCGTCGTTCCTCACCGAAGGTGAGGGGAAGCGTGCGCAGCACGCCCGTCGGGTCTGTGAAGCCGAGGACCGTCTCGCCCGGAGCCGTGACGAAGCGCTGGACGGCGACGTCGGTGGGAAGCGGCGGCAGAACCGTGAGGGTGAGCTGGTTGCCCTCCTCGTCCCATTCGAAGCGGTACTCGCGGCCACGGCCCGACTTCGCGTGCAGCAACTGCTCGATACGCGCGCGGGATTCCGGATCACCGTCCGTGAAGTACGCCGGGTAGCGGATCGTCAGCTGTGAGACGCGGCCGGTGTCGTCGAACGCGTACGAGCTGAAGGCCTTCGTCCAGTCCCCGCCGTGCGTGAACAGCGGGGCAGGGTCCTCGGGGACCGAGAAGTACGGGACCAGCGCCTTGTAGAGCGACTCCAGCCGCTTGCTCTGCGCCTCTTCGGGAAGCGTCGGCCGCGACAGCGCGTGGTCCCGGCCGTGCCACGCGGCAGCCGCCATCAGGGCGATGACGGTGAGCAGCGGCCCGTACGGCAGCAGGACGACGACCAGGACGACCGAGCCCAGCATGAACAGCAGCGGCCCGCGCCGGTCCTTGGGGGTGTCGGCCCACTTCCGCCGCCCGACGGCCGCCAGTCCTCGCAGTCCACGGGTGATCGTGATCAGCGGCTGGAGGACGTCGGTGGCGCTGTCGGCGGCCGTCCGTGTCAGCTCCCGGCCGCGGGCGATCCGGTCGCTGCCGTTGCTCAGAATGCGGGGGAGAGGGCGCCGGGCCACTGCTGTCTCCTGAGGGTGCGCGTGGAGGGGACGGGCGTCAGAACTTGATCCCGCCGAGCATGTTGGCCAGGCTCTCGCCGCCGGCCTTGATGCTCGGGGCGATGGCCGTGCTCGCGAGGTAGAACCCGAAGAGCGCGCAGACCAGCATGTGCGAGGCCTTGAGACCGTCCTTCCGGAAGAAGAGGAAGACGATGACGCCGAGCAGGACCACGCCTGAGATGGACAGGATCATGAGGGTTCTCCTGGTAGGGGACAGTCACCACGAGTACTTCCAGGCTCACAGCATGTATCCATAGGACAAAAGGCGCAACTGCGTGAATTCCACAGCATTTCGTCCGGGTGGCTCCGTCGTCCTGGGACACCTTGACAGCCACGCGGGGCTTGTCGGCTTCGTGGTGGTCTTTGCCTCGGACGGGCCCGGTCATGTGCCTGCTCCGGCCAGTACTCTGGCGATTCACTCGTACGGCCGTACCGCTCGTGGCCGTACGCACCCGCAGTCCCCGAGTTCTTCGCAGTGAGAGGTGGTCCGGCCGATGAGTGAAGCCCCCGACCCAGAGGTCGTGGAGCTGGCGACCAAGATCTTCGATCTTGCGCGCCGGGGCGAGACCGAGGCGCTCGTCGCGTATGTCGACGCGGGCGTTCCGGCCAACCTCACCAACGACCGCGGCGACTCGCTCGTGATGCTCGCCGCCTACCACGGCCATGCGGAGGCGGTGCGCGCTCTCCTGGAGCGCGGCGCCGAGGCCGACCGTGTCAACGACCGGGGCCAGACTCCACTCGCCGGAGCGGTCTTCAAGGGCGAGGACGCGGTGGTCCGGGTCCTCCTGGACGCCGGCGCCGACCCCTCCGCGGGCACGCCGTCCGCCGTGGACACGGCCCGGATGTTCGGCAAGGCCGAGTTGCTCGGCCTCTTCGGAGCGAACTGAACCACCCGCCCTGACCAGGCGTGACAACGATTTTGGGGGAGGCGGTACCGAGCCGCCGGAAATGCGGTCGCGGCAGCGAGAACCGCTGGGTCATCATGACGTCGTGATTCACGGACGCGATGGCTGGGCAGGTGTTGCCGCACCGCGCGGGCCGTGATGCGGCCCGCATGGGCCACCGACGAGAGGCAGAGGAAGATGGTCTACAGCAAGCAGGAAACGGCGGGCGCCCCGACGTGTTGTCACGCGGCCAGGTAAAGCACGATCCCCGGTTGCGCCGACGCTTGATGTGAGGCTGTTTCCCATGTTCGATCCGGTCATAGCGCCCAGCGGTACGCTGCTCGGCCTGCTCCAGCGGGGCCGCGGCGACGGCACGTTGCACGCGCTCACCGCACCGCGGGCCGAAGCGCTCGCGGCGCTCAACGCGTGCGTGCTGCACGACCCCCGCCACGACTGGCAGGTGGAGAACCGCTCCCTGTACTACGCCCGTCTCTACCTCGATCTGAACGGTGAACTCGACGAGATCGAGGGGCATCTCTTCGACGCCGAAGACGTCCTCGACACGGACGAGTCACGCACGGGCCTCGCACTCGCCGTCCTCGGGCATCTCGCCTCGTACGGCAGGCGCGACGCGCTCGAACTGCTGCGGCGGTACGCCGCCTCCGGCACCAACTGGGCCTGGGCCCTGGACGAGCTGGCGCTGCGCGACGACGACGCGGGCCTGCGCGCTCTCGCGGTGCCGGTCCTCTCCCGGTTCCCCGCCGATCCCGAGGGCGAGGCCGAACTCGCCACCGCCGTGCGCGACGCCTTCGAACCCCGGCCCTGGCGGCTGTGGGCCGAGGACCCCCGCGCATCCATCGGCACACGCGTGCGTGCCGCTCAGGAAGCCGGCTCCTTCGACCGCTGGCAGCGGCAGATGCGACCGTCCGGGCCCCGTCCGGGCTGGAGCGTGCGGGCCGTCTTCGAATGGGCCCAGCAGGGCATCGAACGCGGAGCCGCACTCCACGTGCCGGCCGCCCGCTGCCTCACGGCCGTCGCCGGTCCCGACGACCGCCCCGAGATCATCGAGGCGGCGCGGCACGGCGACGACGGTGCGCGCTGCACGGCCCTGCGCTATCTCGCCGACAGCCACGATCCCGACGTACTGGACCTGATCGAGGCCGCCCAGGCCGCCGGCTCGCGACTCGTCGTGGACGCCGCCGTGGACGCCTTCGAGCGGTTGCGCAGCGTCGCCGCCGTGGAGCGGGCGCGACGGTGGGCGCACCGGCCCGACGCGCTCGGAGAGGCCGCGGGACGGGTGCTCGCCTGTCGCGGCGGCGCACAGGACAGCGAGCTCGTGCTCAGCGCCCTGCGCGAGGCCGTACGCGGGGACGGGCCCGACGCGCCGACCCTGTGGACCCTCGTCGACGGGACCGGACGGCTCGGTATCGCCTGCGCCGCTCCCGTTCTGCGCCACGTCTACCGCGAGACGGCCTCATCACATCTGCGCCAGCGCACGGCCCGTGCGCTGGCCGCCACCGATCCCTCCTTTCCCGCCGGGTTCGCCGTCGAGTGCCTCTGGGACTGCGAGGAGACGACCAGAGAGGTCGCCGCCCGTCACGCCGAGACCGGTGACGCCCGTGTGGTCGACCAGCTTCGGCGGCTCGCCGCCGATCCGGCCGAGGAGGCCGAAGTACAGACGGCGGTCCGCAGCAGAATCGGCCCGGACACGACTGCCGCGTGAGGCTGGAGTGTCCACGGTGTGAGCTCACACACGCCCGCGGCACGGGGCGGGATGCGACCGCCGTGTGAGCGTGTCTGTTGCCCGCCCGTAGTGCGTTGGTACGAGCCTGGATGCCGGGGCGTGACCGGGTCGTGATCCGGGGGCGCACGCAGCGCAACGCTCATGGGACGTTCCCTCTCCGGAAAGATCCACGTTGACGCGGCCACGTCCAGCACGACGACAACACGGGTATGCGTGTCGTCATCGTGACCGAGTCCTTTCCCCCCGACGTGAACGGCGTGGCCCACTGCGCGCTCCAGACCGCCCGACACCTCGTCGACCGCGGTCACGCTCCCCTCGTCGTAGCCCCGGCCACTGCCGCCGGCAACGGGCCCGACGCTCTCGCGCCGTGCCCCGTCGTCCGAATCCCCTCCCTACCGCTCCCCGGCTACCCCCAGGTCCGCGTCGCCCTCCCCAGCCGACGCGTCGCCGCCGCGATCACCGAACACCGCGCCGACATCGTCCACCTGGCCAGCCCCTTCATCCTCGGCGTCCGCGGCATGGCGGCCGCCACCCGGCTCGGCATCCCCGCCGTCGCCGTCTACCAGACCGACCTCGCGGGATACGCCCGTACCTATGTGCACGCGGGTGAGGCCACCGCCTGGCGGCGTATCCGCTCCGTCCACTCCGCCGCCGACCGCACGCTCGCCCCGTCCAGCGCCGCTCTGCAGGACCTGGAGGCGCACGGTGTGCCCCGGGTGCGGCTGTGGCCGCGCGGCGTGGACACCATCCGATTCCGCCCGGAACACCGGGACGACACGATCCGCCGTGAACTCGCGCCGAACGGCGAGCTGATCGTCGGCTACGTCGGCCGGCTCGCCCCCGAGAAGCAGGTCGAACTCCTCGCCGCGGTCTGCGGCCTGGACGGCGTACGCGTCGTGGTCGTGGGCGACGGCCCGAGCCAGGCCAGTCTGAGCGGGGCACTTCCCGGAGCCGTGTTCCTGGGCCGTCGCACCGGGGACGAACTCGCCCGGATCTTCGCCTCGTTGGACGTCTTCGCGCACACCGGACCGTTCGAGACCTTCTGCCAGACCGTGCAGGAGGCGATGGCAAGCGGTGTCCCCGTGGTCGCCCCCGCCGCGGGCGGACCGCTCGACCTGGTGGCCCACGGGCGCACCGGACTGCTCGTCCCGCCGCGCGACGAGGGCGCCGTACGCGACGCGGTGGCGGTGCTCGCCGCCGATCCCGCGCTGCGGGCCGCGTACGGCGCCGAGGCACGCCGTACCGTCGAGGGCCGCACCTGGGCGGCCGTCGGCGACCAGCTCATCGGGCACTATGCCGACGTGCTCACCGGACGGGCGGTGGTTGCGGCATGAGCGAGTCGCTGCGGATCGTCCGGCTGGCCAACTTCGTCGCCCCCGCCTCGGGCGGTCTGCGGACCGCGCTGCGGGAGCTGGGCGCCGGTTACCGGGAGGCCGGGCACGAGCCCGTACTGATCGTGCCCGGCGAGCGCGCCACCGACCGCGAGACCGAGCAGGGCCGGGTGATCACGCTGCCCGGCCCTCTGCTGCCCGGAACCGGCGGCTATCGCGTGCTCACCGACAAGCGGCGTGTGTCCACCCTGCTGGCGGAGCTCGCGCCCGACCGGCTCGAGGTCTGTGACCGTACGACGCTGCGCTGGACCGGCGTCTGGGCGCGGCGCGCCCGAGTACCCGCCGTGATGGTCTCCCACGAGACCGCCGACGGCGTACTGCGCACCTGGGGCCTGCCCGAAGGCATGGCCCGGCGGGCCTCCGACGCCCTCAACATCCGTACCGCGCACCACTACGCACGCGTGGTGTGCACCACGGAGTTCGCGGAGCGCGAGTTCGTCCGCATCGGGGCGCGCAATGTCGTACGCGCCCCGCTGGGCGTCGACCTGGAGGGCCGGCACCCCGCGCTGCGTGACCCGGGGCTACGGGCCCGGCACGCGCGCGTGGACGAGACGCTGCTGGTGATGTGTTCCCGGCTGTCCGTCGAGAAGCGGCCCGGCACCGCGCTGGACGCCCTGGAGGCGCTGCTGCGCCGTGGACAGCGCGCGGTGCTCGTCGTCGCCGGTGACGGGCCGCTGCGGGCCAGGCTCGAACAGCGGGCGCGCGAGCGGCAGTTGCCTGTCGCCTTCCTCGGGCATGTCGCCGACCGTGCGCTCCTCGGCGGTCTCCAGGCCTCCGCCGACGTGTGCCTGGCCCCCGGGCCCGCCGAGACCTTCGGGCTCGCCGCCCTCGAGGCGATGGCCTGCGGCACGCCCGTCGTCGCCAGCGCCTCCTCCGCTCTCCCGGAGGTCGTCGGCTCCGCCGGAGCCACCGCCGCGGACAACGGAGAGTCCTTCGCGGACGCGGTGCGGCTGCTGCTGGACCGTCCCGAGAGCGAGCGCCGGGAGGCCGCACGCGCGCGTGCGGCCTGTTTCGGGTGGCCGGCCGCCGTCGAGGCGTTCCTCACGGCGCACGACGCGCCCGTACGCGCCGTCCGGCCGTCGTCACAGACGGGCACACCCGCGGAGCCGTCACAAACGGGCACCCCCTCGGAGCGAAGGGCTCGGGAGGGCGTCGTATGAGACCCGTCCGGTTCGTGGCGCTGGGGGACTCCCTCACGGAAGGAGTGGGCGATCCCGTCGGTGAAGGGTGGCGCGGCTGGGCGGCGCTGCTCGCCGACGGGCTCGCCCCCGCCGACGCGCCCGTGGAGTTCGTCAACTTCGCGGTCAGCGGCGCCCAGACGCGAGACGTCCTGGAGCGTCAGACCCCGGCCGCGCTGGCCGTACGACCCGATGTCGCCTCGGTCGTCATCGGGGTCAACGACACCCTGAGGTGCACCTTCGACATCCACGCCGTGGCCGCGCGGCTCGACGAGGTGTACGCGGCGTTCACCGGACAGGGGGCGGTGCTCCTCACCGCCTGCCTGCCCGACCCCGGGGCGATGCTGGGGCTCCCCGGGGCGCTGGCCCGGCCGCTCGCACGGCGCCAGCGAGCTGTGAACGCCGTCGTGCACGCGCTCTCCGAGCGGTACGGCGCCGTCCATCTGCACGCCTCGCAGGGGGCGTGGCTCACGGACCGCGCGATGTGGAGCGCGGACCGGCTGCACCCCGGCGAGCGGGGGCACCGGCAGCTCGCCGTCCGCTTCCACGCGCTGCTCGCGGACGCGGGCATCGCGACGGGGTACACGCCTTCTCCCGAGCCCGAGTTCCCCGCGCCCACACGCTCGGCGAGTCTGTGGTGGCTGGCCACCGCGGGCACCGGGTGGGTGGCCCGCCGCTGCACCGACCTCCTGCCCCAGCTCCTCACCCTGGCCGCCGACGAGGTCCGCCACCGTGCCCGCGGCACCAGCGCCCGCCTCGACGTGAGCACGTCCCATGCGGTGGCCTCGGCACTGGCGGCCTTGTCCGTGCCGACGGAGCAGGCGGGCGCGGCGTAGGCGCTCCGCTGGAGATGCAGTTCGACTTCGACAGGCAGTTTGACGGCTGCGGGCCGTCCGTGGCTGGTCGCGCAGTTCCCCGCGCCCCTGACGGGGCGCGGTCCTGCACCGGACTTCGGCAAGACCGCTCAGCGGTCGTGAGTCCCTCCCGATGGCCTGGTCAACGGCGGCGTACGGCCACGAACCGTACCGGGGTCCCCGGTGCCGCCTGGGCCGTGGCGGGGAGGTCCTCGGCTCGGACGACGGCGATCACCGGGTAACCCCCGGTGGTCGGGTGGTCGGCGAGGAAGATGACGGGTCGTCCGTCCGGCGGGACCTGGATCGCGCCGAGGACCATGCCCTCGCTGGGGAGTTCGCCGGGGCGCGCCCGCTCCAGGGCGGGCCCCTCCGTGCGCAGGCCGATGCGGTTGCTCGCGGAGGACACCCGGTACGTGTGCGTCGTGAGGGTGCGTACGGCCGCCGCCGTGAACCAGTCGGCGCGGGGGCCGAGCGTCACTCTGAGCACGAGTTCGGCGGGTGGGCCCGACTGTGCGGCGAGGTCCACGCGCGCGTGGGGGGCGGTCGGGCGTCCCAGAGGGAGCACCATCCCGTCGGTCAGGGGCGGTGGGCCGAGGCCCGACAGCAGGTCCGTCGACCGGCTGCCGAGCACGGGCTCGACGGCCACCCCGCCCGACACGCCGACGTAGCTGCGTACTCCGGAGACCGCCGTCCCCACCGACAGCAGTGCCCCGCCGGGGACGTGCACCGGTGCTCCCCAGGCGACCGGGCGCCCGTCCACGAAGACGGGGCACGGGGCCCCGCCGACCGCGACGGTGACCGCCGAACGCGGCCGTACGGCACAGCCGTTGAGCGTCGTCTCCAGGACGGCCGCCTCGGGCGGGTTGCCGACGAGACGGTTCACCAGGGCGGCGGCGGGCCCGTCCAGCGCGCCGGAGCGCGGTACGCCCAGGTGGGCATGGCCGGGGCGCCCCTGGTCCTGCACGGTGGTCAGCGCCCCGGCCCGTACGACGGCGAGAGCACGGTCCGTCATGAGGGGCCGACAGGGACGAAGCGGACCCGGGTGCCGGGGGACAGCAACGCGGCGGGCACGCGCGCGTGGTCCCACAGAACGGCGTCCGTCGTGCCGATCAACTGCCAGCCGCCCGGCGACGGACGCGGGTACACGCCCGTGTACGGGCCCGCGAGCCCCACGGCACCCGCCGGGACGGTCGTACGAGGCGTCGCGTGGCGCGGCACGCCGTAGCGGGCCGGGAGCCCGGTCAGGTAGCCGAAGCCCGGGGCGAACCCGCAGAAGGCGACGCGGAATTCGGCCGCCGCGTGGATCCGCGCCACTTCGTGTGCGGGCACGTCCCAGTGGGCGGCGACGTCTGCGAGGTCGGGGCCGTCGTAGCGGACGGGGATCTCGACGACCTCCTCCGCGCGCGGGGGAGCGGGCGGCACCTGCGAGGCGGTCAGCCGGGCCGCCAGGCGGGCGGGGTCGTCGAGGCCGTCCAGGAGGACCGTACGGGCCGCGGGGACGATCTCCCGTACCGAGAGGGAGCCCTCCGCGCGGCGACGCAGCAGATCCGCGTGCAGGGCCTGCGCCTCCTCGTCCGTCGAGACCTCGACGAGCAGAGCCCGGTCGCCGACCGGCAGTGCCCTCATGCGAAGGCCTCCACGCGGACGCCCGACTCCTCGAGCCCCTTACGGACCCGGCGGGCCAGATCGACCGCGCCGGGTGTGTCGCCGTGCAGGCACAAGGAGCGTGCGCGTACCGCGATGTCCCGCCCGGAGTGAGCCGTGACCACGCCGAAACGGGCCAGGTTCGTCGAGCGTTCCACGACGGCATCGGGGTCGGTGATCACCGCTCCTTCCTGACCACGCGGCACGAGCGTGCCCTCCTGTGTGTAGGCCCGGTCCGCGAACGCCTCGGTGACGACCGGGAGTCCGGCCTTCTCGGCCACGTCGAGGAAGCGCGATCCGGGCAGCCCGAGAACGGGCAGCGTGGCGTCCGCGAGGAGCACTCCGTCGACCACCGCGCCGGCCTGCTCCTCGTCGTGCACCACCCGGTTGTAGAGCGCGCCGTGCGGCTTCACGTACGCCACACGCGCGCCCGCCGCGCGCGTGAAGACCTCCAAGGCGCCGATCTGGTACGCCACTTCGGCCGCCAGCTCGTCGGGCGGCACATCCATCGCGCGCCGCCCGAAGCCCGCCAGGTCGCGGTAGGAGACCTGGGCGCCGATCCGTACGCCGCGCTCGGCAGCCAGCTCGCACACCCGCCGCATGGTGGCCGCGTCCCCGGCGTGGAAGCCGCAGGCCACGTTGGCGCTGGTGACGACGGACAGCAGCCCTTCGTCGTCGGTCAGGCGCCAGCGGCCGAAGCCCTCGCCTAGGTCGGCGTTCAGATCGATCGAGGTCATGGAGATGTCAGTTCCTCCTGTCAGGCCACGCGGTACTGCTCGTCGCGGGCGTCGGTGATGAACATCTGGCCCGGTGCGTGGGTGATCGCGAACGGCGGGCGCGAGGCCATCACCGCGGCCTGGGGTGTCACACCGCAGGCCCAGAACACCGGGATGTCGCCTGGCTCGGCGTCCACGGGATCGCCGAAGTCGGGGCGCTGGAGATCCTCGATGCCGAGCCCGCCCGGGTCACCGCAGTACACCGGACTGCCGTGCACCGCGGGCAGCAGGCTCGTCTCCCGGATCGCCGTGGGCAGGCACTCGGGCGGCACCGGGCGCATCGACACCACCATGGGGCCGTGCAGCCGCCCCGCCGGACGGCACTGACGGCTCGTCACGTACATGGACACGTTGCGTCCCTGCTCGAGGTGGCGCAGCGGCACGCCCGCCTCGGTCAGCGCCCACTCGAAGGTGAAGCTGCACCCGATGAGGAACGACACGAGGTCGTCGCGCCAGTGGGCCACCACGTCCGTGGGTTCGTCGGTCAGCTCGCCGTGCTCCCACACCCGGTAGCGCGGCAGATCGGTGCGCAGATCCGCGTCGGGGGCCAGGACGGTCGTCCAGGAGCCGGCGTCGGTGACGTCGAGCACCGGGCAGGGCTTCGGGTTGCGCTGGCAGAACAGCAGCATGTCGTACGCCCAGTCGGCGGGCACCGAGATCAGGTTGGCCTGGGTGTGGCCGGCCGCGCAGCCCGCGGTGGGGCCCGACACGCCCGAACGGAAGCGTGAGCGCGCCTCCTTGGGGCTCCACGCGTGCGCGTGGCCGTCGAGATGGGCCGGGGCGCGGTTCTGCGTACTTGACGGTCGGTTCACAGCAGTTCCTTCCCGCGTGTCTCGGGCAGCCCGAGCAGGGCCAGTGCCGCGAGACCGTAGCCGATCGCGCCGAAGACCAGCGCACCGCCGACGCCCCAGCTGTCGGCCAGGAAGCCGACCAGCGTCGGGAAGACGGCACCCACGGCGCGGCCGGTGTTGTACGTGAAGCCCTGCCCCGTGCCGCGCACCGCCGTCGGGTACAGCTCGCTGAGGAACGAACCGAAGCCGCTGAAGATCGCCGACATGCAGAAGCCGAGGGGGAAACCGAGCACGAGGACAAGGGTGTTGGCGCCGCTCGGGATGTTCGCGTAGGCCAGGATGCAGACGGCCGAGAGGACCGCGAAGAGCAGGATGTTGCGTTTGCGGCCCAGCCTGTCGGTGAGATAACCGCCCGTCAGATAGCCGATGAAGGCCCCGGAGATCAGGAACGTCAGGTAACCGCCGGTGCCGACGACGGACAGTCCGCGGTCCGTCTTCAGGTACGTGGGAACCCAGGTGGCCAGCGTGTAGTAGCCGCCCTGGACGCCTGTGGAGAGCAGGACTGCGAACACCGTCGTCCGCAGCAGTCCGGGTGCCTCGGCCGTGCCCGGTTTGAAGATCGCCGCGAACGAGCCCTTCTCGGGGCTCTCCTTGCGGCGCCGGGCCGCCTCCGGGGCGTCCTTCACCTGACGGCGCACCCAGACGACGAGCAGGGCCGGCAGCGCCCCGGTCCAGAACATGACGCGCCAGGCGATGTCCTCGTCCACGTACTGGAAGACCAGCGTGTAGACGATCACGGCGAGCCCCCAGCCGACGGCCCAGGAGCTCTGGATCGCGCCGAGCGTGCGCCCCCGGTGCTTCGGGCTCGCGTACTCGGCGACCAGGATCGCGCCGACCGCCCACTCACCGCCGAAACCGAGCCCCTGAAGGGCCCGGAACACCAGCAGCGTCTCGTAGTTGGGCGCGAAGCCGCAGGCCACGGTGAAGACCGCGTACGTGATCACCGTGATCATCAGGGCCTTGACGCGCCCGATCCGGTCCGCGATCACGCCCGCCGCGGCGCCGCCGATCGCGGAGACGACCAGCGTGACGGTCGTGAACAGCCCGGTCTGGCCGCTGTTGAGGCCGAAGTACGCCGCCAGCGCCACCATGCTCAGCGGCAGCGTGAAGTAGTCGTACGAGTCCAGGGCATAGCCGCCGAACGCGCCGCCGAAGGCACGGCGGCCACGCGGACCCAGGGCCCGCAGCCAGGCGAACGCGCCCTCGTCGTCGGTGGGTCCACCCGATCCGGGGCGCGTGTCGGTGGTCATGGCCTGCGGTGGAGGGGTCGTGCTCATGGGCACCTCGCGGTTGAGGGAGGGGAGGGTGCTTGCTGACTGAGCCGTGCCGTGCGGGAGCGCTTGAAGAACCGAGCTGTGGCGTGCGGAAGCCATCGGCGCCGGGGTGAGCGGCAGGCGCCTGTCCAGCAAGGTAGAGGATTGTTGAACGATCCTTCAATACCCGTGTTGTTTCGTTCTTGTATCTGCGATTGAATTCGGGCGTGGCCGAACTGAACGGACTTGCGGACGATCGCGCGCTGTTGGGACGCACCAGCACCGCGGAGCGGGTCTCGGACATCCTCAGGAGCCGGATCGCCGAGGGCTACTTCCCGCCCGGTACGCGGCTGTCCGAGGACAGCATCGGCGGCGCCCTCGGCGTCTCGCGCAACACGCTGCGCGAGGCGTTCCGGCTGCTCACGCACGAACGGCTGCTGGTGCACGAGCTCAACCGGGGCGTGTTCGTACGGATCCTGACCGTCGAGGACGTCGAGGACATCTACCGCACCCGCAGCCTCGTCGAGTGCGCCGTCGTGCGGGGCCTGGGCAAGCCCCCGTACGCCGTTGAGGACCTTGCCCAGGCCGTGGCGGACGGCCGGCGGGCGGCGCGCGAACAGGACTGGAAAGCCCTGGGTACGGCCAACATCCACTTCCACCGGGAGCTGGTGGCACTCGCCGGAAGCGCCCGCACCGACGAGCTGATGCGCAGCGTCTTCGCCGAACTGCGGCTCGCCTTCCACCTGGTGGACGACCCTCGGCGGCTCCACGAGCCGTATCTCGCCCGCAACGGCCAGATACTGGAGGCCCTGCAGGAAGGCGACCGGGACGGAGCCGAGAAGCTGCTTGCGGTGTACCTGGACGACTCGCGTCACAGGGTTGTGGACGTTTACGGGCAGCGTGTGGCCGACGGGGCGTAGGGCGCCGGCGGAACGCACGCGCCCGGACGCGACAGGCGCACCCGCTCCGGGGCAGGGGAGCCGCGCCCCGTAAGGGGCGCGGGGAACTGCGCGACCAGCCACGGACGACCCGCAGGTCACAAACAATCCGCAGTTCAACGGCTCCTCCCAGCGGAGCGCCGCCGTTTGGGTCGTTGTCAGACCCAGGACCTAGTCTGTGCACCGTGACTTCGCCTGCAACGACGGACAGCGTTCCGCCCCAGCTCAGCGCGGGGCCGCGGCCCGCCCCGGGCCCGGCCGCCGACGAGGGACTGGCGCGGCGGCTGCGCGCGCTCGCCTGCACCGCGCCGCTGCACGACCTCGACGTACGCAAGGCGAACCTCGCGGGTGAGTACTCGGTGTACGGGATGGCGGAGGTGGCCCTCGCCGCCATCGACCTCGTCACGCTGAACATGGACTTCGACACGGGCGCCGACCACGACCAGATAGTGGCCAGGCTCATACCGCGCATCGCCGCGCAGGCCCCGCGCCGTCCCGTCGCCGAACACGAGCGCGTGGCCCGCTGGGTCCTGGAGAACCTGATCAACGTCGGCAGCGTCGACCGCGGCTTCCGTGCCGTATACGGCACGTTCGCGCCCGACGGCTCCTATGTGCGCCGCGACTACGACTTCAAGCTGATCGAGGAGGTGCCCGGCTATGGAGGGAGCGTGTATCTCCGTACGACGGACGAGGCGGTCAACGTCCTCGTGGGCGCCCTCGACACGGACGTCACCAGCGCGCAGATCGCCGCCGAGGTCAAGCTGGAGGTGCTGATCAGCCGCGGTCGGCTCGCCGACGCGCAGCTCGCCGCCGAGCAGGCCCGCTACCGGACCGTGCAGTACTCCGAGACGCTTCGGAAGGCCCTGGACGCGACACGGCGCAACGTACGCGCGGTGGACTGGCTGCAGGCCGTGCCCGACATGATCGCCGAGGCGCTCGACCACGTGGCCGACCGCTATCGCCATGAGAACGCGATCCTCACCAACATCCGCAAGGCGCGCGACGAGTCCGAGGACCCCGAGCACAAGCGCCGCGCCGCCGAGCTCGTCGACATCGTCAAGGACTGCATCCGCCGCCATACGCAGTTGCAGTCCCGGCTCCTGGAGGCCGGTCCGCTGTTCCGGGCGGAGCAGGACCGGCAGGCCTTCGCGACGCCCATGACGACGTCGGGGATAGACCTGTACGGGCATCTCGTCGCGCCCGTGCTTCCGCTGCCCGTCGAGCAGGCGCTGCGCGTGACGGACGCGTTCTTCACGCGCGGGACGGGGCTGCGTACGCCTGTGTCCGTACGGGTCGGGGATCTTGTCGACATATTGCTGACGCCGCCCATGGAGCGTGAGCATCTCGGGGCGGAGATGCCCGAGCCCGACCTGATTGCCACGCCGGACGACAGCAGGTTCAGCGAGGAGCAGTTGGGCGCGGCCATGGAGCTGCTCGACCTGCCGACCGATGCGCCGCGGCGGCTGTCCGGGCTGCTCGCAGAGGCCCGTCGTCAGGATCCCGAACTGCCGTACCTCGTCGCGCTGTTGGCTGTTCACGCGGCCAGCCCGCCGGTGGGTACCGCCTACCGGCAGGGTGAGGAAAAGCTGTTGTTCGCCGTGGACGACGGGACGGAGTTGGACGATCCGGAGTTCGGTGGGGCGGATCTCATTGTGGGCATGGCGCTCTTGAATGCGGGGGCGCTCCGCTTGGAGAGCCTGTGAACTGTGGGTCGTCTCTTGGGCGCGGGTCGGCTGTGGCTGGTCGCGCAGTTCCCCGCGCCCCTGACGGGGCGCTTGTCCTTGCCCTCGTTTATCAGACCAAGGAGCCTCAATCGTGACCGAGCACGTCGAGTGGAGTGAGCCGGAGGCTGTCGCCGTCCCGGCGTCCGTCGCCGTCACGCCCGCCGACGCCGCCGACGCGGCGCGGCTCGTCGCCTTTGGGCTGCAGCCGAAACTGCAGCCCGCCCGGGACCAGGAGTACGCCGAGCTCTTGCGAAGGCATCGCGAGGACCCGGCGTTCGCGCGGCTCGCCGATGCTGTTGCCGCCGGGCTGGGGCTGGTCGTTCTGGAGGTGTCCCCGCGCGCGGGGATGGCGGTGACCGCCGCCGAGGACTCGGTGTTCGCCGTGCGCATGGGGGACTACGCGCGGCGGGCGTCCGCCGACTCGGGAGACCGTTTCCTGCACGGGCTCGCACATCTCGCCGTCGCCGCGATGGCGTTTCCGCGGCCGGAGGACCTCGCCGACGACGGGTACATCGGGCGGGTGTCGGTCAACGGTGTCGACGCGTTCGTACGGCAGGCCTGCCGCCGCCTGGAGGAGCGCGCCGATGAGCAGGGGGAGAACACCGACCCGGCCACCGACGCCCCCGGCCTCGAGGCCGCCTGGCGGATCTGGGCCAGACGCAGCGCGACCGGGGCGACCAAGGACGCGCGCCGGCTGGCCGGTTCGACCACGGGCATCGTGGGCAAGGCCGTCGCGTTCCTCACCGACTCAGGGTTCTTGCAGCGCACCGGGGACGACGGCGGAGGGACGTACCGCACGACCGCCCGCTATCAGCTCCAGGTGCGCGACATGGCGGGCAGTGCAGCCATGGCCGAGCTGCTCGAGCTGGGCATCGTTCCGGTCACCGACGGCACCGCGACCCTGCTGCCCGCCGAGGACACCGATGACCTGGAGCTGGCGGCCGACGCCGGGCTGCCGTTCCATTCCTGACCTCGACCATTCCTGACCTCGACCACTCCGATCCCGACCACTCCGATCCCGACCGACTCCAACAACTCCCTTCCGCATACGTCCGATTACGAGAGTCCGCCACCATGTACGAGCTGTCCCGGGTCCGCCTCTACTCCATCGGGCCGGCCGGTGCGCGTTACGCCGACACCGTGCTGGACCTGCGGGGTGTCGGCGAGCCGGTGCCCGACCCCGCGCCCACCCAGGCGGAGTTCTTCGAGGAGGAGCCTGTCGGGCCGCCGCGCCGTCCCGCGCCCGCTGGCGTGCTCTTCCTGGAGAACGGCGGCGGCAAGTCCGTACTCCTGAAGCTGATCTTCTCGGTGATGCTGCCCGGGCACCGGAACACGCTGGGCGGCGCCAGTTCCGGTGTGCTGCGGAAGTTCCTGCTCGCCGACGACTGCGGGCATGTGGCGCTGGAGTGGCAGCACACGCTGACCGGCGAGTGCGTCGTGGTCGGCAAGGTGAGCGAGTGGCGCGGACGCCAGGTCTCCAACGACCCGCGGAAGTTCGCGGAGGCGTGGTACTCCTTCCGGCCCGGGCCCGGGCTGAGCCTGGACAACCTGCCGGTCGCCGAGGCCACCACCGTACGGCCGCCCGTCGAGGGCGTGTCCGGTGCGCAGGGGCGGCGCCGCACGATGAAGGGCTTCCGGGACGCGATCACCGAGGCGGCGAAGGCGTACCCGCACCTGGAGGTGCACTGGGAGGAGATCCACGACCGCTGGAACGAGCACCTCGGCGACCTCGGCCTCGACCCCGAACTCTTCCGCTACCAGCGGGAGATGAACGCCGACGAAGGTGAGGCGGCCGGGCTCTTCGCGGTCAAGAAGGACTCCGACTTCACCGACCTGCTGCTGCGCGCGGTCACCGACACCCGGGACACCGACGGGCTCGCCGACCTGGTCGGCGGGTTCGGCAACAAGCTGGGGCGGCGGGCCGAACTGATCGCCGAGCGGGAGTTCACGGCGGGGTCCGTGGACCTGCTCGGCCGCATCGTGGAAGCGGCCGGGGCGCGGTCGCGCGCGCGGGACATCCACACGGCCGCCGAGCGGCGTACGCGCACCCTGGCCCGGCGGCTCTCCGCGCGCGCGGTCCAGGAGCGGGCCCGCGCGGCCGACCTCGCCCAGCGGGTCACCGCCGCCGCGCACACGGTCACCGAAGCCGAGAGCGCCCGCTCCACCAGCGCGCTGATCGCGGCCGAACTCGCCTACCGACACGCCTCGCTGGCGCTCGCCGGCGCCGAGAAGGCAGCGGCGGCGCAGAAACGCGAGCTCGCCGACGCGCGCACGCTGCACTCCGCCTGGCAGGCCGCCGAGGCGGTGCTGCGCCACCGCGCCGCCGCCGACCGCTCCGCGCGTGTGTCCGTCGCGATCCGCGAAGCCGAGCGCGATGCCGCGCCCGCGCTCGCCGCGCGTGCCAAGGCCGCCGTCGACCTCGTACGCGCGCTGCACACCGCCGCCGAGGGGGCCGAGACGGTCGCCAACGAGGAGGAGGAGCGGTCCGCCGCGCTCCAGGAGACCGGCGAGGCCGCCTACCGCGACTCCACGGTCGCCGCCACCGAGGCGCAGCGTGCCCGCAGCGAGCTCGGCCACCTGCGGCAACGCCTCAGCGAGGTCGAGCAGGAGACCGCCGAGGCGGTGCGCGCCGGATGGCTCGACGACCCCGCGCCCGACGCCGACCCCGCGCGCGCGGCCCTCGCGGCCAGCGACGCCGAGAAGACCGCCGTCGCCGGCTGGGACACCGCGCGTGAGTCTTCGCGACGTGCCTCGGACCATGCCCGTGAGGCGGCCGCCGCCGAGTCCCGCGCGGAGCTCACGGCGGCTCGCGCGGCGGACGCCGCGACGGCTGCCGAGCGCGCGTACGACACGGAGCGGCGCACCGCCGAAGCCCTGGCGGGGGAGGAACGGCTGGCGGAACTGCTGAGCCTGCCGGGCGCCTCCGGCGGAGGACGCGGTGGGGTGCCGGCACCCCGAGTGGGGACGGACCGTTCCGGCGGGCACGCGGGGGACGTGGGCGGTACGGGTGCCGCACAGGGCGGCGGGGCCGGCGCCGACGACGGCGAAGCCGGGGCCGCGGCGGGTGCGTCCGGCGGTGGTCGGAGGGCGGCCGATGCGCAGGGCGGGGTCGGTGCGCCGGGCCTGAGTGATGTCGGCGCGGGCCATGGCGAGGACAGCGGTGCGGCGGGTGTGCCCGGCCGGAGCCGGGGTGCGGTCGGCGATGGCCAAGGTGTGGGCGGCGATGGCCAGGGTGTGGGCGGCCGGCAGAGTGGTGACGGTGGGTCGGGTGTACCTGGCCGCGGCCGTGACGCGGCTGCCGTCGAGGGCAAGGGCGCCGCCGCGCGTGCGGGCCTCGGCGCCAACGCTCACGCCGCCGCGCGGCCCATGCCCGAATGCCCCCTCGCAGCCGAGGAGTTGGACCGGTACGCCGACGAGCTGCGGCCGTTGCTCGACGACGGTGTCGCCTCCGCCGAGCGGCAGCTCTTCGAGCTGCGGACCGCCGCCGCCGATGACGCCCGGATCCTTGGCGCGCTCGGTGACGGCGGGCTGTTGCCCCCGGGGCCGGACGTCGTGGCCACCGTGGAGTACCTGGGGGAGCGCGGCGTCCCGGCGCTCCCCGGCTGGCGCTATCTCGCGCAGGCCGTCGATCCCGTCGACCACGCGCGCGTGCTGGCCGCCCGACCCGAGCTGGTGGACGGCGTGATCATCACGGATCCGGACACGCACGCGCGTGCTCGCGAGGCCCTCGCCGAGGCCGCGCTGCTGCCCCGGTCCGCCGTGGCCGTCGGCACCGCTGCCGCGCTGCTCGCCCCGCCCCCGGCCCCCGGTTCGGGTCGCGGCGGCCGTACCGACGTATTCCTCGTACCGCCGAACCCGGCCATGCACGACGAGCACGCCGCCGACGAGGAGCGGCAGGCGCTGCGCACGCGCGCGTCGGAACGGGACGAGGAGATCCGGGAGTTGGCGGCCCGGCTGGCCAAGGACCGGGAGCTGGCCGCGCGGCTCGCGTCCTGGCGGACCGGGTGCCCGGCGGGGCGGCTCGCCGAACTCGCCGAAGCCGCGCATGAAGCCCGTGCGTTCGCCGAGGAGGCCGAGGCCGAGCTCGCCGAAGCGCGTACCGTGCGGGCCGAGGCCGACGAGGCCGCGGCCGACGCCGCCCGCGTACGGGACGAGCGCCAGGACGCCGCGCAGCGGGCCCGTCGCGCCGCCGACGCGCTCGCCGGACTCGCCTTCCGGCTGCGCGAGCGGGCCGGCTGGCAGGCCCAACTGCGTGAACTCGCCGACGAGGCGACCGAGTCGGAGGCCCGCGCCCAGTCCTGCCTGGAGCGCGCCCGCGCCGCCGACGAGGACCGGCGTGCCGCCCAGCGCGCGGCCGACGACGCCCGCCGCACGGCCCGCACACTGCGCGCGGAGCGCGCGGAGATCGCCGGTGTACCCGACGACGTACCGGAAGACGGGTCGCCGGAGGACAAGGGCGACAGCGTTCCCGAACGGGACAGCGCTCCCGAAGGGGACAGCGCTCCTGATGGAAACGGCGCTCCTGATGGAGACGGCGCTCCCAAGGGGGACCGAGCAGGAGACAAGGCCCTCGACCGCGCCCGCCC
>NZ_JAAKZY010000280.1 GCF_011045015.1 Streptomyces scabichelini
GAACGGATCGCTCTGGAGGGCATCCCCGCCACCATGTTGTCGAAGGCGGCGGGGATGCCCTCCAGAGCGATCCGTTCCGTCACCAGCGTGCCCAGGTCGAGGCGGCCCGCGCGGATGTGGTCGGCGAGGACCGGGAGGTCGCGGGACGGGTCCGAGTTGCCGTACACGCAGCCCGAGAGCGTGCGGCCCCAGTGGAAGAGCTCCAGGGCGTTGAAAGTGACCTGCTGGTCCTTGCCGCCGATGCCGACGACCGTCGTACGGCCGCCGCGGCGGGTGGATTCCCAGGCAGTACGGATCGTGACGGCGCGGCCCACGCACTCGACGGCCACGTCGACGCCCTGCTTGCCGGTGAGGGCGCGGATCTCGCGGGCCGTGTTCTCGGAGGCGACGACGTACTCCGTCGCTCCAGCCTCGCGCGCGAGGGACTCCTTCGCGGGCGACACGTCGACCGCGACGATCGTCGACGCGTCCGCGACCCGCGCGGCCTGAAGCGCGGCGAGACCGACCCCGCCGACGCCGAACACCGCGACGGACTCGCCAGGTTGGACCCGCGCCGAGTGATGGACGGCGCCGTACCCGGTGAGCACGGCGCAGCCGAGCAGGGCCGCGTCGGTGAGCGGAATCCCGGCCGGTGCGGGCAGCACGCATCCGGCGGCCACCACGGTCTCCTCGGCGAACGCGGCGACGTTGAGCCCGGGGTACAGGTCCGTCCCGTCGGAGGAGCGCCTGGCGTACACGTTCCCCGCTCCCGTCAGCGCGTTGGCGCACAGCCACACCTCGCCGAGCGAACAGGCGTGGCAACTCCCGCAGGACGGCGCCCAGTTGAGGACCACGCCGTCGCCGGGCGCGACATCCGTGACGTCGGGGCCGACGGCCACGACGGTGCCCGCTCCCTCATGGCCGAGGACGGCGGGCACCGGCACCCGCATGGTGCCGTCCGACAAGGACAGGTCGGAGTGACAGACCCCGGCGGCGAGGCGCACCCGCAACTGGCCGGGGCCGGGCTCCGGCAGCTCGATCCCGGTGATCTCCAGCGGAGCACCGACGGCGGGCAGCACAGCGGCGCGAACCATGATGCGCAACGCTCCTAGAACTGGAGGGACTTGGTCTGGAGGTACTCGGACAGCCCGTGCGCGCCGAGTTCGCGGCCCACACCCGACTGCTTGTAACCGCCGAACGGGGCAAGGGGGTTGAACCGGCCGCCGTTGATGTCGACCTGCCCGGTGTCGAGGCGGCGCGCGAAGGCGACGGCCTCCGTGTCCTCGCCGGCCCAGACCGCGCCGGCGAGCCCGTACACGGTCCCGTTGGCGATGCGCACGGCCTCGTCCTCGTCCTCGTACGGAATGACCGAGAGCACCGGGCCGAAGATCTCCTCCTGCGCGATGGTCATCTCGGGCCGCACGTCGGCGAAGACGGTAGGGCTCACGAAGTAGCCCTGCTCGCGCGGTGATTCGGGCCCGCCCGCGACGAGCCGCGCGCCCTCCGCGACGCCCTTCTCGATGTAACCGCGCACGCGCGCCTGCTGCTTGGCGCTCGCCACCGGGCCGATCCGGTCGCCGTACTTCTCCGCGGCGGCCGCGGCAAGCTCCACCGCCTCGTCGTACTGCTCCCGATGGACCAGCATCCGGGTCCAGGCGCTGCAGGTCTGCCCGGAGTTGGACATCACGTTGGCGACGCCGATGTTGACGGCCTTGGCGAGGTCGGCGCTCGGCAGGATGACGTTGGCGGACTTGCCGCCCAGTTCCAGGGCGACCTTCTTGACGGCCGCGCCCGCCGTCGCGCCGATCTGCCTGCCGACGGCGGTCGAGCCGGTGAAGGAGACCAGGTCCACGCCCTCGTGCTCGGCGAGTGCCTGGCCGGCGACCGGACCGAGACCGGTGACCAGGTTGAAGACACCGGCCGGGACACCGGCCTCGTGCACCGCCTCCGCGAACAACTGGGCCGTCAGCGGGGTGTCCTCGGCGGGCTTGAGGACGACCGTGCAGCCGGCCGCGAGCGCCGGGGCGACCTTGGCGACGATCTGGTGCAGCGGGTAGTTCCAGGGCGTGATCGCGCCGACCACGCCGACCGGCTCGTGGTAGACGGTCGAGTTCCCGGCCCTCCCCTCGAAGGGGTGGGTCGCCGCCAGCTCGGCGTACGAGCCCGCCACCGCGATCGGCAGGCCCACCTGCACCTTCTGCGAGAACGGCAACGGCGAGCCGAGCTCGGCCGTGACGGTCTCGGCGATCTCGTCCTTGCGGGCGACGAGCACGTCCCGCAGGGCGGCGATGCGCGCCGCACGGTCGGCAGGCGGGGTGGCCGCCCAGCCCGGAAGGGCGGCACGCGCGGCCCGTACCGCGGCATCGACGTCCTCGACGCTGCCCGCCGGAACATGGGCAATCACCTGCTCGTCGGCCGGGTTCACGACGGCGATCGTGTCCGCCCCGGCGGCGGGACGCCACGCGCCATCGATGTACATGCCGTCGTGTGCCTTCATGTGATCCTCCCGAGAGGTTGGGCGTCGTATCCGCCGCCCAACCTAGCCGTCCGCACCCTAAATTAGCGATGATAGTTTTAGGCCGCCAGGCACGCTCGGGAGCGCGTCTCAGAAGTCCGCGCGCGTCGGTTCGTCCAGCCTGGCCACCGACTCCTGGCCGAAGGCCTTCTCGTACGCGTCCCGGACCCGCTCGATCCGGGAATCCGCCGTGCCGGACCCGGACCTCGGGTACAGCAGGATCAGCTCGTACGACCGCTCGCGCTCGATCGTGCCGCGCGCGTCCCGCCACTGGCCGCGCCCGTCCTGCACGGTCAGCCCGTCCGGGAAGCGCGGCGTGACCTCCCGGTCGACGAAGTCCATGAACTGCCGGTCGGTGACGGCGGGTCCGCCGTCGGGACGCTCGGTGCCGAAGAAGAGCCGGGTCTCGACGTACGCGGCGCCGCGCGCCGCCTCACGGGGCTTGTCGTCGGTGAGTGTGGCGTACGCGACCGGGGCGCCGGCGAACAGCAGGGCGGACGCCGTCGCGACGGCCAGACGGGTGTGGGTGCGGGTGCTGGGGAGGATCATGCCCGCATGACTAGCGGGGGTCGCTCCCCCGGGTCCGGGAGGCGCGCCGGGCCCGAGCGCCCGTACATCCGTACGCCCTTAGCCCTTCGCCCTTCGCCCTTACGCCTGGTTCAGCGTCTCTCGCGTTGCGGCGTGGACGACGTACGCCCGGCACGCTCGTCTTCCGGTTCGGCCCCGGCAGCCGTACGTCCCTGCCGCAGCCCGAGCCCCGAGGCGATCAAGAGCAACGCCCCGAGCATCACGAACGGTGCGGCCACGCCCGCGACTCCCGCGACAAGGCCCGCCGCGGCCGGCGCGGCGACCTGGCCCAACCGGTTGCCGGTCAGGCGCAGCGCGAGGGCCGTGGAGCGGGCGTCGTCGGGGGCGGCCTGCACGACCGTGGTCATGGACAGGGGCTGGCCGACGCCCAGGCAGAAGCCGAGGGCCGCGAGGATCACGGCCAGCGCCCAGACCGGGACCGGCAGCGCGATCCCCGCGCACAGCACGGCCCCCAGCAGACAGGTCGACGCGAGCAGCGCGGCCCGGCCGAGCAGCCGCAGCATCGGTGTCATCACCAGGCGGCACGCGATGGTCGCCGCCGCGCGCAGGCTGAGCAGCAGGCCGATCACGGCCGGCGAGATACCCCGGTGCTCGCCGACCACCGGCAGGTACGCGGTGAGGATGTCCGTCGCAGACAGCACGGCGAGGCTGATGAACATGCCCGCGGGTACGCCTCGGGTGCGCAGGATGCGGTGCACGGGGACGCGTTCGCCTTGGCGCGTACGGGACTTGGCCGGCGTACGGTGCTCGATGCGCCAGAGCGAGGTGAACGCGACCGCGGCTACCCCGGCCGCGACGAGCAGCGCGAGCGCGCTGCTGCCCGCCATGTCGGGGCCGCCGATCAGGGCGCCCGCGGCGATCGGTCCGACGAGCTGGCCCAGCGAGGCGCCGATGGTGAAGTGGCCGAAGTTGCGGTCCTGTTCGTGCGGGGCGGACTGGCGGGCCACGATCGACTGCGCGCCGATCACGAAGCAGAGGTGACCGAGGCCCATCACACCGCTCCACGCGGCCATCGCGAGCAGCGAGTCCGCCGTACCGCTGAGGGCGCAGCCGCCGGCGATCAGAACGACGCCGACGGGCAGCAGGGGCGCGCACCGGCCCTGATCGGTCCTGCGGCCCAGCGGTACGGCGACGAACAGCGGCATGAGCGCGTACACGCCCGCGATCACACCGACCGCGCGCTCGTCCGCGCCCAGCGCGAGGGCCCGGTAGGAGACGGCGGGCCGGGCCATCGACACCGCCCCCTGCGCGAAGCTGAAGGCGATGACGAGGCGGAGCAGCCAGCCGCGGTTCCCACCGGGCCTCACGGTGTCCTCCAAAAGGGATCACGAGAAGGGGATCGCAAGCAGGTGATCCCGAGAACGGGATCACGAGCACGGGATCAGATGATGCCGAACAGGATTCCCGCTCCGAGTACCACGAGAGAAGTGAGCGCAGCCCACTTGACCACGAACTTGGTGTGGTCGCCGAACTCCACCTTCGCCATACCCACGAGGACGTATACGGCGGGCACGAGCGGGCTCGACATGTGCAGCGGCTGGCCGACGAGCGAGGCGCGGGCGATCTCCAGCGGCGAGACCCCGTGCGCGGCTCCCGCCTCGGCGAGCACCGGCAGGACACCGAAGTAGAAGCCGTCGTTCGACATGAAGTACGTGAGCGGCAGGCTCAGGAAGCCGGTGACCAGCGCCATGTGCGGGCCCATGCCCTCGGGGATGCTGTCGACGAGCCAGTTCGCCATGGAGTCGACCATGCCCGTGCCCTGGAGGACGCCGGTGAAGACGGCGGCGGCGAAGACCATGCCGGAGACGTTGAGGACGTTCTCGGCGTGGGCGCCGAGGCGGGCCTTCTGGTCGGGCATGTGCGGAAAGTTCACGGTCAGCGCGAGCGCGGCACCCAGGATGAACAGGACCGGGATCGGCAGCCACTCCATGATCATGGCGGTGAGCAGGGTCACCGTGAGCAGCGCGTTGAACCAGTACAGCTTGGGGCGCAGCGTCGGCCGGTTGGGGTCCAGGCCCTGGAGCCGTACGTCGTCCTCGTCGTCCTCGGGAGCGTCCGCGTCCGTCCCGGAGCCCGCGCCACCGGTGGCCTTCGCGGCACGGCCCTTCTGGTCACCGGAGCCACCGGCACCGGCACCGGCACCCACCAGCACCGTCTCGGTCTCCGGCTGCTCCTCCTTCTCCAGGATGACCTTCTCCGACTCCAGGACCTCGTCCAGGCTCAGCACGCCGAGCCGCTTGCGCTCGCGGCGGCCGAGTACGTACGAGAGGAGGATGACGAAGAGCAGGCCGACGGCGAGGGCCGGGATCATCGGCACGAAGATGTCGCCGGCGTCGAGCTTGAGCGCGGTGGCGGCGCGGGCGGTGGGACCGCCCCAGGGGAGGGTGTTCATGACGCCGTTGGCGGTGGCGGCGACACCGGTCATCACGACGAGGCTCATCTTGAGGCGCTTGTACAGGGGGTACATCGCCGAGACGGTGATCATGAAGGTGGTGGAGCCGTCACCGTCGAGCGAGACGATCGCGGCCAGTACGGCCGTGCCGACGACGATCCGCAGGGGGTCGGCCTTGCAGAACTTCAGGATGCCCCGAACGATCGGGTCGAAGAGGCCGACGTCGATCATGACGCCGAAGTAGACGATGGCGAACATCAGCATCGCGGCGGTGGGCGCGAGGTTGCCCACCCCCTCGATGACGTAGTCGCCGAGGTTGGCTCCCTTTCCGACGAATACGCAGAAGAGTGCCGGGATCAGCACGAGCGCCGCGATCGGCGACATCTTCTTCATCATGATCAGGACCAGGAAGGTCGCGATCATGGCGAAGCCGAGGATGGTCAGCATGAGTGGGTACCTAACGTTCGCCCTTGAACAGCCACCAGGGCCGGCGGTTGGGGCGACGTTAGGGCGGTCATGCAAGCGTTAACAAGATGTTGACACGCGAGCAATAAGCGCAAAACTCCTGGTCACAGCGTTGTGCCTGTTGGCGAGACCTCGACGGGTATGCCATTGAGGACCGCGTTGCCCGACAGCGGGTCGAGCTGCGAGCCGTCGAGGAGCTGGTTGACGTTGACTCCCGGGTCCTCGGCGGCGTGGTGCATACGGGTGCCCGGCCGGTCGTGCCCCCAGCCGTGCGGGAGGCTCACGACCCCGCACCGGATGGCGTCGGTGACCTCGGCCGGAGCCGTCACCTCTCCCCCGGCGCCCTTGATCCGCACGGCGCCTCCGTCCGCGATCCCGAGACGTGCGGCGTCGTCGGGATGGATGTGGACGGTGCAGCGATTCGTACCGCCGGTGAGGGCGGGGATGTTGTGCATCCAGCTGTTGTTGGAGCGCAGATGGCGGCGACCGACGAGGACAAGGCCCTCCGGGCGCCGGCGCAGGGCGTCCCTGAGGCGCGGCAGGTCGTCGGCGATCGGCTGCGGCAGCAGTTCGATGAGCCCGCTGCGGGTCTTGAGGGGCCCCGGCAGGCGCCGTCGCAACGGTCCGAGATCGATGCCGTGCGGCTGGTCAAGCAGCTTGTCCAGGTTCAGCCCTTCCCGTCGGACGCCGAATCCGTCGCCGTACGGGCCGAGGCGCAGCATCATGTCGAGGCGCCGTTCGGGGCCGCTCTCGCCGGTGAGCTGTGCGGCGAGTTCGCGCGGGTCGCGGCCGTGCACCGGGGAGTGCGGTTCCTTGACGGCTTTGCCGAGGGTCTGGTCGATGACCATGTCGTCGACCGCTGAGGGGTCGGCGCCGTGCATGCCGGTCGCGGCGAGGACGAGCCGGGCGAGGATCTCGGTCTCGGCCATGCGGCCGGGTCCGAGGGGGACGGCGGCGCGGGTGTAGCGGACCTGGTTGCGTACGGCGAGGGTGTTGAAGGCGAAGTCGTGGTGCGGGCTCTGCGCGGGCGGGGGCGGCGGCAGCACGACGTGGGCGTGGCGTGAGGTCTCGTTCAGGTACGGGTCGACGCTGACCATGAAGTCGAGCGAGTCGAGAGCCTTGTCGAGGCGGTCGCCGTCGGGCGCGGACAGGACGGGGTTCGCGGCGATGGCGATGAGGGCACGGACGGGTTCGCCCTCGGCGGTGGCGGTGTCGATCTCCTCGGCGAGCGCCGCCATGGGCAGTTCGCCCTTGGCTTCCGGGTGCCGGCTGACCCTGCTGTGCCAGCGGCCGAGGGCGAATCCGCGTCCGGGTCCGACGGGGCGGGGCGTCTTGTCGGTGGCGGCCTGCGGGAAGAGGGCGCCGCCGGGCCGGTCGAGGTTCCCGGTGAGGATGTTCAGCACGTCGACGAGCCAGCTGGCCAGCGTGCCGTGCTCGACCGTGCAGCTGCCGATGCGGCCGTAGACGGCGGCGGTGGGCGCGGCGGCGAGTTCGCGGGCGAGCGTACGGATCGTGCCGGCGTCGATGTCGCATGCCTCGGCGGCGGCTTCGGGGGTGAAGTCCCGCAGCGCGTCGGGGAGTTCGTCGAGTCCCTGCACCAGTGGGGCGAGTTCGCCGAGGAAGGTGAGCTTCTCCTCGAAGAGGACGTACGCCATCGCGGCGAGCAGCAGCGCGTCGGTGCCGGGGCGGATCGGGACGTGCCGGTCGGCGAGCTTGGCGGTGCGCGTGCGGCGCGGGTCGATCACCGTGAGGGTGCCGCCGCGGGCCTTGAGGGCCCTGAGCTTGCCGGGGAAGTCGGGCGCGGTGCACAGACTCCCGTTGGATTCCAGGGGGTTGGCGCCGATCAGCAGGAGGTGGTCGGTGCGGTCCAGATCGGGCACGGGGATCGCGAGCGCGTCGCCGAAGAGGAGTCCGCTGGAGACGTGCTTGGGCATCTGGTCGATCGTGGACGCGGTGAAGATGCTGCGGGTGCCGAGGGCGGTGAGCAGGACGGGCGGGTAGAGGGCGCCGGCCATGGTGTGGACGTTCGGGTTGCCGAGGACGACGCCGACGGCGTGCGGCCCGTACGTCTCGACGATCGGCCGCAGCCCGGCGGCGACCGCGTCGAAGGCCTCTTCCCAGGTGGCTTCGCGCAGTGCGCCGTCCTTGCGTACCAGCGGGGTGCGCAGCCGGTCGGGGTCCGCGTCGACGGCTCCGAAAGAGGCACCCTTCGGGCAGATGAACCCCTGGCTGAACACATCGTCGCGGTCTCCGCGGGCACCGGTCACCCGGGTGCCCTCGATGGTGAGGGTCAGCCCGCAGGTGGCTTCGCACAGGGGGCAGATGCGCAGGGCGGTGCGGGAGTCGGAGGTGGTGGACACGGGTCCTCCCAGAGGGGTGGCGACGGTGGCACGCGGGCTGGGGCTGAGCATACCGACCGGTATGCACGCTGGGGAGGCCTCGCGAGGGTCAGGTCGCAAACTCGCGCTGTGCGCTCCGCGCGAAGTGCGGTTCGAGGCTGCGGGTCCGTCGTGGCTGGTCGCGCAGTTCCCCGCGCCCCTTACGGGGCGCTTCAGTCGAGCGACCGCGCCAGATACGACCGCAACAACTCCCGCGTCTCCTGGATGATCCGCTCGTCGCCCGACGGGCTGAGGCGGAAGGCGAGTTGGACGAGGGTGTCGGCGGCCTCGACGGCGACCAGGAACGTACGGTGGAGGTC
Organism: Streptomyces scabichelini; assembly: GCF_011045015.1. Lineage (GTDB taxonomy): Bacteria > Actinomycetota > Actinomycetes > Streptomycetales > Streptomycetaceae > Streptomyces > Streptomyces scabichelini. Next base: position 8,638 of record NZ_JAAKZY010000280.1, read on the forward strand.
TTCGTCGGGCTCGCGGTGGAGGTAGGCGGAGAGCATGTCGGTGAGGCGGTCGGCGACGCGGGTGTTGGGTTCGGCGTCGCGGGTGCCGACCGGGATCTGGTTGCCGAAGTCGACGAGGGCGAAGCCGGGCGCGGTGCGCTTCATGGTGAGGTACTCGTCGAGCACGGCGTCCATGGCCGCACGCCAGCCTCCGTCCCCGTCCGCCGCCTCGAGGCGGCGGGTGACGCGCTCGGCGTAGCGGTCGAGGTTGCGCTGGGCGAGTGCGTCGGCCATGGCGCGTTTGTTGCCGAAGAAGCGGTAGACGGAGCCGATGGGGACGCCTGCGCGCACGGCGACCGCGCGGGTGCTGAGGGCGTCGTAGCCGACCTCGTCGAGCAGGTCGGCGCAGGCGTCGAGGATACGGGTCAGTCGTTCCGCGCTCCGGCGCTGTACGGGCGCGCGGCGCAGCGATGTCGCGTGGGGCACGGGCATCATGATGCCTTTCCACCGGGGTCCGAGGAACCGTGCCCCCCAGTACGCCTGTCGGTGCCCCTTGCACTCATCCTGGGGCCGGCGCGGGCTCGGATGCGGTCGTCGTGGATGCCGGCCCGGGCTCGGACACCGTGATGTCCGCGGTGCTCTGGACGGGTTCGCCGTCGACGGCCCACACGGTGTCGTCGTCGGCGTAGAGACGCGCGGTGACCTGGTGCGTGCCCCGTGCGACGAGGCGGCCCGCGAGGTGGTGGGTGGGGTCGCGGAGGAGGGCGACGGAGCGGCCGTCGAGCCGCAGGAGGGCGTAGCCGCGCCCCTCCACGGCCACCTTCTTCGCGTCGGCCGGTGAGAAGCGGAAGTCGCTGACGGTCAGGCGGACGTTCCAGCCGTCGCGGGCGTCGGGCAGCACTTCGATCTCGACCTCGGGTGCCCGCTTCTTGTCGATCTCACGGTAGTTCCGCCCCTCTTCGTCCGTGTCCTCCAGCACCTTGCCCACCGGCGACGGCTTGACCCCGTCGTCCTCGCCCGCGTCGCCGGAGTCGCAGCCCGTCAGGCCGGCGAGCAGAGCGCCGAGCAGGGCACAGACCGCGAGCACGGCGAGGAATCCGCGCGTCCACGACATGTCCGGAGACTAGGCCACCGCTCTGACAGGCGAATCCCCCTGAAGTCGGGTTCTTGGGTACTACAGCGGTCTTGGCCGGATCGTGCGGCTCTCCTCTTGCGTACGGAAATCGCGAATCCTACGGTGTTGCATAGGAATCAGGAACGAGGGAGCGACCATGAGCGGGGATGCGCGGAAGACGGCCGAGGCATTGACGTACCTCTCGGGCTTCGGCAACGAGCACAGTTCGGAGGCGGTGCCCGGCGCACTGCCGATCGGCCGCAACTCGCCGCAGCGCGCACCGCTCGGGCTGTACGCGGAGCAGCTGAGCGGTTCGGCGTTCACTGAGCCGAGGGCGCACAACCGGCGTTCGTGGCTGTACCGCATCCGCCCGTCGGCCGCCCACCCGGCGTTCGCCCGCACCGACAACGGCACCCTCCGCACGGCGCCCTTCACGGAGACGGCGCCCGACCCGAACCGGCTGCGCTGGAACCCCCTGCCGGAGCCCGAGCCGGGCACGGATTTCGTACGAGGCCTGTGGACCCTCGGCGGCAACGGCGACGTGACGCAGCGCTCCGGTATGGCCGTGCACCTGTATCACGCCAACTCGTCGATGGAGCGGGTGTTCAGCGACGCCGACGGGGAGCTGCTGATCGTGCCGGAGCGCGGCGGGCTGCTGCTGCGCACCGAGTTCGGCCTGCTGCACGCCGAACCCGGGCATGTGGCGCTGATTCCTCGCGGGGTGCGCTTCCGCGTGGAGCTGCTCGACGAGTCAGTACGTGGCTACGTGTGCGAGAACTACGGGGCGCCCTTCGAGCTCCCCGAGCTCGGCCCGATCGGTGCCAACGGCCTTGCCAACGCGCGGGACTTCCAGGCGCCGGTCGCCGCGTACGAGGACGTCGAGGGCCCGGTGGAAGTGGTGAACAAGTTCTGCGGGAACCTGTGGACCGCGACGTACGGCCACTCGCCGCTGGATGTCGTCGCCTGGCACGGCAGCCATCTGCCCTACGTCTACGACCTGCGCCGTTTCAATGTGATCGGCAGCATCAGCTACGACCACCCGGACCCGTCGATCTTCACCGTCCTGACCTCGCCGACCGACACCCCGGGCCTGGCCGGCGTCGACTTCGTCGTCTTCGCACCGCGCTGGCTGGTGGGCGAGGACACGTTCCGGCCGCCGTACTTCCACCGGAACGTGATGAGCGAGTACATGGGGCTCATCGAGGGCGCGTACGACGCGAAGGCGGAAGGTTTTGTTCCGGGCGGGGGTTCGCTGCACAACATGATGTCGGCGCACGGGCCCGACCGGGAGACCTTCGACCGGGCGAGCGCCGCCGAGCTGCGTCCGCAGAAGGTCGACGACGGTCTGGCCTTCATGTTCGAGACGCGCTGGCCGGTGACCCTCACGGCGCAGGCGGCACGGGCGGAACACCTGCAACGCGCGTACGACGACGTCTGGCAGGGTCTCGAGCGTCACTTCGGCCCGTTGCACTGAACGCCCGTGACCGGTACGGATACCTTCGTGACCTCATTCGCTCCGGACTCGATCGTCCTGAACCGCAAACTGCCGCTCTGGTATCAGGTCTCGCAGTCCCTGCGCGCCTCGATCCTGGGACGGTCGCAGGAGGACCCGCTGCGTCTGCCCACCGAGGAACAGCTGGCGGGGCACTACGGGGTGAGCGTGCTGACGATGCGACAGGCGCTGAAGGAGCTGGAGGACGAGGGCCTGATCACCCGTCATCGCCGGCGCGGCACGTTCATCGAGCCCAGCGCCCAGCGGGGTGCGCCCGTGCGGTTGCTCGGCTCGGTGGACGCGATCGTGGCCCAGCAGTCGGGCATGACGACGGAGCTGCTCGGCCACGGCAAGGCACCCGTGTCGGCCGAACTCGCCGAGTACTTCCCTGAGCTGGACGAGGTGGCGACGTATCACCGGCTGCGGAGCGACGAGAAGACCGGCGAGCCGACGAACCACGCCCGCAACTACGTAAGGCCCGAACTGGCCGAACGCATCGACCTGGAGGACCTGGCCCGCTGGCCGATGACGAAGGTACTGCGGGACGTGGTGGGCATGCGCATCGGCCGCATCACCGACACCGTGGAGGCGCGGTTGGCCGATCCGGAGACGGCTCGGCTGCTTGAGGTGCCGTTGCTCAGCCCGATCCTGCACTACACGGGTGTCGCTCGCGACGAGTCCGGTCAGGTGCTGGATGTGGCGGTCATCCAGTACCGGGGGGATCGGTTCTCGTTCACGGTCACCCTTGACGCGTAGCGCTCCGCGGGGGGGTGCGGTTTTAAGCTGCGGGTTCGTTGTGGCTTGTCGCGCAGTTCCCCGCGCCCCTAAAAAGAAAAGCCTGCGACTTCCCGTACCCCGAAAAAGCCCGCACCCCCAACTACCCGGCCCCTCCCACCGGCGGGAGGGGTCGTGGGTCGGTGCGTCGTATGCCCGTCGCGTAGGGCTTGTCTCAGGAAACCCGCCCCTTGTACCAGCAAAGGGCCGTATGCCCACCCTGCGACGGGCTGACGCACCGGCCCACGACCCCGCACCCACC
>NZ_JAAKZY010000281.1 GCF_011045015.1 Streptomyces scabichelini
AGCCCACCCCGCCCTTCAACGCCCCCGTCGCCCGCAGACTCCGCGCCGCGCTCGGCATGGGGCCCGAACATGTCGCGTACGGGATGCGGACCTCGTACGGACTGCCCCATGTGACACCCGATCTGGTCATGGCCTGGGAGAGCGGCGTCGTGCCGCCCGGCAATCCCGAACTGGTCGCGCTCGCGGGCGTGTTGTGGTGCTCGCCGGGTGAACTGATCGGCGCGCCACAGACGTTGCGTGAGTACCGGCTCGCGCGCGGCCTCGCCGCCGAGGACGTCGCGCGTGCCGTGGGGATCGAACTCCTCGCGTATCTGCGGATGGAGGAGAACAGCGAGTGGCGCGGCAACGAGCGGCAGTCGTCGGCTCTCGCCGAGGTGCTCGGCCTGTCGCTGGCGGATCTCGTCACCGTCAGCGGGCGCCACGAGAAGCTGGCCGAGCTGCTGCGCAACGCGTGCGGCACGCGGTGGCAGGCGTACGTGCGACAGGTCAGCAAACTGCTTCCGCTGGACCGGTATGTCGTGGAGGACGTACTGCGGTCGCTGCACACGGAGTACCAGCGGCAGATGGCACCCACCCTGAGCTGGGGCAACGGGACGATAGCCGTCGAGGCCGGTGACGCGGGCCGGGATTTCCTGAACCGGATCGTCGACCACTTCTGGTCGACCGTCCAGCGCAACAACGGCCAATGAGCGGGGCCGGCTCTAGAACACCGACTCCGCCTCGTCCATCCGGTCCTTCGGCACCGTCTTCAGCTCCGTGACCGCCTCCGCGAGCGGCACCATCACGATGTCCGTCCCCCGCAGTGCCGTCATCCGCCCGAAGTCGCCCCGGTGGGCGGCTTCGACGGCATGCCAGCCGAATCGGGTGGCGAGCACCCTGTCGTACGCCGTCGGTGTGCCGCCGCGCTGGACGTGGCCGAGAATGACCGGCTTGGCCTCCTTGCCGAGCCGCCTCTCCAGCTCGTACGCCAGTGCCGTACCGATGCCCTGGAACCGCTCGTGTCCGAACTGGTCGATCTCGCCGTGCCCGTAGTCCATGCTGCCCTCGGCGGGGTGGGCGCCCTCGGCCACGCACAGGACCGCGAACTTCTTCCCGCGGGCGAAGCGCTCCTCGACCATCTTGACCAGGTCGCCCGGGTCGAAGGCCCGCTCGGGCAGGCAGATGCCGTGGGCGCCGGCGGCCATGCCGGACTCCAGCGCGATCCAGCCGGCGTGCCGGCCCATGACCTCGACGACCATGACGCGCTGGTGCGACTCGGCGGTGGTCTTGAGCCGGTCCATCGCCTCCGTGGCCACGCCCACCGCCGTGTCGAAGCCGAAGGTGCGGTCCGTGGACGAGATGTCGTTGTCGATCGTCTTCGGTACGCCGACGACCGGCAGGCCCACGTCCGACAGCATGCGCGCCGCCGTCAGCGTGCCCTCGCCGCCGATCGGGATGAGCGCGTCGATACCGAACTCGCGCATCTCGTCCTGGGCTCCCTCACAGGCCTCGCGCAGCCGGTCGCGCTGGAGGCGGGAGGAGCCGAGGATGGTGCCACCGCGGGCGAGGATGCCGCCGACGTCGTCCAGGTCGAGGTTGCGGTAGCGGCCGTCGAGCAGTCCCGCGTAACCGTCCTCGAAGCCGATCACCTCGTCGCCGTAGTGGGCGACGGCTCGGTGCACGACCGACCGGATCACTGCGTTCAGCCCCGGGCAGTCGCCGCCTGCGGTGAGAACTCCGATACGCATCGTGCTGTTTCTCCTGCTCGCTGCTTGGTACGTGAGAGCTGTCGGTACGGGTGATCCGGTCCGATTGTTTCATGGGCCACTGGGGCACGCCGTGCGTGACCCCTGGCCCCCGTACAGCCCTGTCCACACACCCGGTTCCCCCACCGACATGACGGGTGCCCTAACGAGGCTCAGAGGTATTGTCAAGAGGGCACGGCCCACGATAGCGGCCAATTTCGACCATGAGGAAACGGAGATCACGCGTGACGCGCAGCGTGTACGTGACCGGGATCGACCGGGGCGACGGTCGCCAGGTCGTCGAGCTGGGAGTCATGGAGCTCCTGACCCGTCAGGTCGACAGGGTGGGGGTGTTCCGTCCTCTCATCCACGACGATCCCGACCGTCTCTTCGAGCTGCTGCGGGCCCGCTACCGGCTGGCGCAGGACCCGGCGACGGTCTACGGCATGGACTATCACGAGGCGTCCGCGCTCCAGGCCGAGCAGGGCACCGACGAGCTGGTCTCGCAGCTCGTGGACCGCTTCCACCGGGTGGCCCGCGAGTACGACGTCGTCCTGGTCCTCGGCACCGACTACGCGGACACGCAGTTCCCGGACGAGCTGTCCCTCAACGCCCGGCTGGCGAACGAGTTCGGCGCCTCCGTCATCCCTGTCGTGGGCGGCCGCAAGCAGACCGCGGAGTCGGTGCTCGCGGAGACCCGCAATGCGTTCCGCGCGTACGACGGTCTTGGCTGCGACGTCCTCGCGATGGTGGTGAACCGGGTGGCCCCGCCGGCCCGCGCGGAGATCCACGCGGGCCTCGACTCCCGGCTCCCTGTGCCCTGTTACGTGCTGCCGGACGAGCCCGCGCTGTCCGCTCCGACGGTCGCCCAGATCACCCACGCGCTCGGCGGCAAGGTCCTGCTCGGCGACGACGCGGGGCTCGCGCGCGACGCCCTGAACTTCGTGTTCGGCGGCGCCATGCTGCCGAACTTCCTGGGCGCCCTGACCCCGGGCTGCCTGGTCGTCACCCCCGGCGACCGAGCCGATCTCGTCGTGGGCGCCCTCGCCGCGCACAGCGCCGGCACCCCGCCCATCGCGGGCGTACTGCTCACCCTGAACGAGCGCCCCAGCGACGACGTCCTCACACTGGCCGCCCGGCTCGCCCCCGGCACCCCGGTCGTCTCGGTGGCCGGCAACAGCTTCCCGACCGCGGCCGAACTCTTCCCCATGGAAGGCAAGTTGAGCGCGGCGACGCCCCGCAAGGCGGAGACGGCTCTGGGCCTCTTCGAGCGGTACGTCGACACCGGCGGCCTCCTCGGGCGGGTCTCGGCGCCGAGCACGGACCGCGTCACGCCGATGATGTTCGAGCACAAGCTCCTGGAGCAGGCCCGCTCCGACAAGCGTCGCGTCGTGCTGCCCGAGGGCACCGAGGAGCGCGTCCTGCACGCCGCCGAGGTGCTGCTGCGTCGCGGCGTCTGCGACCTCACCCTGCTCGGCCCAGTGGACCAGATCCGCAAGAAGGCCGCGGATCTCGGCATCGACCTCGTCAAGGCGCAGATCGTCGACCCGGCGACCTCCGAGCTGCGCGAGCGTTTCGCCGAGCGGTACGCCGCGTTCCGCGCCCACAAGGGCGTGTCCGTGGAGCTGGCGTACGACGTGGTCTCCGACGTGAACTACTTCGGCACCCTCATGGTCGAGGAGGGCCTGGCCGACGGCATGGTGTCGGGGTCCGTGCACTCGACGGCCGCGACGATCCGGCCGGCCTTCGAGATCATCAAGACGAAGCCTGACGCGTCGATCGTGTCGTCCGTCTTCTTCATGTGCCTGGCCGACAAGGTCCTCGTGTACGGGGACTGCGCGGTCAATCCCGACCCGAACGCCGAGCAGCTGGCCGACATCGCCGTCCAGTCGGCCACCACCGCCCGGCAGTTCGGCGTCGAGCCGCGGATCGCGATGCTCTCGTACTCCACCGGCACGTCCGGCACGGGCGCGGACGTCGACAAGGTGCGCCAGGCCACCGAGCTGGTCCGGGCGCGCCACGACGACCTGAAGATCGAGGGCCCGATCCAGTACGACGCCGCCGTGGAGCCGTCGGTCGCGGCGACCAAGCTGCCGGGCTCGGAGGTCGCCGGACAGGCGTCCGTGCTGATCTTCCCGGACCTCAACACCGGCAACAACACGTACAAGGCCGTGCAGCGTTCGGCCGGCGCGATCGCCGTGGGCCCGGTCCTCCAAGGCCTGCGCAAGCCGGTCAACGACCTGTCCCGCGGCGCGCTCGTCGGCGACATCGTAAATACCGTTGCAATTACGGCAATCCAGGCTCAGGCGCAGACCCCCAGCCCAACGTCCCCGTCCCCGTCTCCGACCGCGAAAGCTTCCGCCCTGTGACCGCCACCCGCGTCCTCGTCCTCAACTCCGGCTCCTCGTCGGTGAAGTACCAGCTGCTCGACATGCGCGACAGCAGCCGGCTGGCCCTGGGTCTCGTCGAGCGCATCGGCGAGGAGACCTCCCGGCTGAAGCACACGCCGCTCGTCGGAAACGGCGGCGAGAACGGCGGAGGGAACGGCGGCGAGTCCCGGGAACGTACCGGCCCCATCGCCGACCACGAGGCCGCCCTGAAGGCCGTCGCCGAGGAGCTGGCCAAGGACGGACTCGGCCTGGACTCCCCCGAGCTGGCCGCGATCGGCCACCGGGTCGTCCACGGCGGCAGGCACTTCACGGAGCCGACGATCATCGACGAGAGGGTTCTCGCGGAGATCGAGCGGCTGATCCCGGTGGCGCCCCTGCACAACCCGGCCAACCTGACGGGGATTCGTACGGCTCAGGCGCTGCGCCCGGATCTCCCGCAGGTCGCCGTCTTCGACACGGCGTTCCACACGACGATGCCGGAGTCCGCGGCCCGCTACGCGATCGACGTGACGACGGCCGACGAGCACCGCATCCGCCGCTACGGCTTCCACGGCACCTCGCACGCGTACGTCTCGCGCGCGACCGCCCGGCTCCTCGGCAGGGACCCGTCCGAGGTCAACGTCATCGTGCTGCACCTGGGCAACGGAGCCTCGGCATCGGCTGTCCGGGCCGGCAGGTGCGTGGACACGTCCATGGGTCTTACGCCTTTGGAGGGGCTCGTGATGGGTACGCGCTCCGGGGACCTGGATCCCGCGGTCATCTTCCATTTGGCGCGCGTTGGCGGGATGTCCATGGATGAGATCGACACTTTGCTGAACAAGAAGAGCGGCCTGATCGGCCTGTGCGGCGACAACGACATGCGGGAGATCCGTCGCCGGGTCGAGGAAGGCGACGAGCGGGCGCGGCTCGCCTTCGACATCTACATACACCGCCTGAGGAAATACATCGGCGCCTACTACGCGGTGCTCGGCCGGGTGGACGCGGTCGCCTTCACGGCGGGGGTCGGTGAGAACGCGGCCCCGGTGCGCGAAGCTGCGGTCGCGGACCTGGAGGGGCTGGGCCTGGCCGTCGACGCCGAACGCAACTCCGTACGGTCCGACGAGCCGCGGCTGGTCTCGCCCGAGGGTGCGCGGGTCGCGGTGGCCGTCGTCCCGACCGACGAGGAACTGGAGATCGCCACCCAGACGTACGCACTCGTGGGGACCGGGAACGGCTCAGCGCAGGCCCACGCCTGAGCGCGTACCCGCCCATTTGTACCTTCCACCAGACGGAATATTCCGTAGCGAAACAAACCGATAGGATCGCCCCCATGCGCCGTTCCAAAATCGTCTGCACTCTTGGTCCCGCCGTCGACTCGCACGAACAGCTCGTGTCGCTGATCGAGGCCGGTATGAACGTGGCCCGCTTCAACTTCAGCCACGGCACGCACGCCGAGCACCAGGGGCGGTACGACCGCGTCCGGGCCGCCGCTCGGGAGACGGGCCGTGCGATCGGCGTTCTCGCCGACCTCCAGGGTCCGAAGATCCGCCTTGAGACCTTCGCCGAGGGACCGGTGGAGCTGGAACGCGGTGACGAGTTCACCATCACCACCGAGGACGTCCCGGGCGACAAGTCGATCTGCGGCACGACCTACAAGGGCCTGCCGGGCGACGTCGCCAAGGGCGACCAGGTTCTGATCAACGACGGCAACGTCGAGCTGAAGGTCGTCGAGGTCGAGGGCCCCCAGGTCAGGACGGTCGTCATCGAGGGCGGCGTGATCTCGGACCACAAGGGCATCAACCTGCCCGGCACGGCCGTGAACGTGCCCGCGCTGTCCGAGAAGGACGTCGAGGACCTGCGCTTCGCGCTGCGTATGGGCTGCGACCTGGTCGCGCTGTCCTTCGTGCGGGACGCCCACGACGTGAACGACGTCCACAAGATCATGGACGAGGAGGGCCGCCGGGTCCCCGTCATCGCCAAGGTGGAGAAGCCGCAGGCGGTGGAGAACATGGAGGCCGTCGTGGCGGCGTTCGACGGCGTCATGGTCGCCCGCGGCGACCTGGCCGTCGAGTACCCCCTCGAGAAGGTCCCGATGGTGCAGAAGCGCCTCGTGGAGCTGTGCCGGCGCAACGCGAAGCCGGTGATCGTCGCGACCCAGATGATGGAGTCGATGATCACCAACTCCCGTCCCACGCGCGCCGAGGCGTCCGATGTGGCCAACGCGATCCTGGACGGCGCGGACGCCGTCATGCTGTCCGCGGAGTCGAGTGTGGGCGCGTACCCCATCGAGACCGTGAAGACGATGTCGAAGATCGTCCAGGCCGCCGAGCAGGAACTGTTCGCCAAGGGCCTGCAGCCGCTCGTACCGGGCAAGAAGCCGCGTACGCAAGGCGGTTCGGTCGCCCGTGCCGCGTGTGAGATCGCGGACTTCCTGGGCGCCAGGGGCCTGGTGGCCTTCACCCAGTCCGGCGACACCGCCCGCCGGTTGTCCCGCTATCGCGCGGCCCAGCCGATCCTGGCCTTCACCCCGGACGAGTCCACCCGCAACCAGCTCGCGCTGAGCTGGGGCGTCGAGCCCCACGTCGTGCCGCTCGTGAGCAGCACCGACGAGATGGTCGAGCTGGTCGACCAGGAGATGGTCAGGCTCAAGCGGTTCAACGACGGCGACACGGTGATCATCACCGCCGGTTCGCCTCCCGGCGTGCCCGGCACCACGAACATGGTCCGGGTGCACCACCTGGGCAGCTGACTCCGGTCGCGTTCCCGGATTCGTATCCGATGCGTGTACGCCGCTGAGGGCGCCCCCTGCCGCGCAGGGGGCGCCCTCAGCTGTTTTGCGGCTCCCGGACCGGCCCTGTGGGGACTACCCGAGCGGCGTGTTGTACTGCTGCAGGCCGGGGACGGTCAGTGTTCCGCCGAACTGGGCGGCCTGCACGACCTTCACCTTGGTGAAGTAGATCAGCGGGATGTTCAGCGGCGGCGGGTGCTTCGGGTCGAACGTGACCGGGACCAGACCGAGCAGGTTGCCGGAGATGCTCTCCGTGTACATGACCGTCTTGCCGTCACGGATGGTGGACGTGGTCCCCTTGCCCGCCTGCACGTGGTGCTTGACGCCGGCGTCCTTGTCGTCGACGGTCTGGTGCAGATCACCGATGTCGGTGCCGTCGGAGATCACGTACTTGAGGACCTCCTTGACCGTGCCATTGGCGGTCTTGACCTTGACGACGCCCTGGTAGTCGGCGCCCTTGAGCAGCAGCGAGCTGGCCTCCAGCTGCCAGGGGTCGTCGGCCAGGGCCGGGATGCCCTGCTCGAGGCCGCCCTCGTCGTCCGTGGCGGCCGGGCAGTTCTCCGGGTCCGTGGTGGAGCTCGCGGACGGGCTGGGAGACGGGGACGCGGTGGCCTCGCCGGCTGCCTCCTCCGCCTTCTCCGCGGTGTCCTCGACGGCGCCCTCGGCCTTCTCGGCCGTGTCCTTCACGTCCTCGGCGGTGTCCTCGACCGTCTTCTTGGCCGTGTCGGTCGCCTCGTCGGTGGTGTCCTCGGCCTTCGCGCCGGCCTCGTCCTCGCTCGCCGAGGCGGAGGGGGTGGGCGACGGGCTCGCGCTCGCCTCCGCCTCCTTGTCGTCGGGCGTGAAGATGTCCTTCAGCGCCTCACCGACGCCCAGCGGGTCGAGCGGGTTCTTCGACTCGGACTCCGAGGGGGACGGCGACGGGGCCGGCTCGGCCTCCTCGGCGGGCGCCTTGGACTCCGAGGGGGACGGCGTCGGCTCGGGCTCGTCGTCGGAACCTGAATCCGAGGAAGAGCCGTCGCCCGACGAGCCGCTGTCCGCGGAGCTGTCGCCCGAAGCGTCCTCACCGGAGGAGCCCTGCTCCTCCTTGTCGTCGGACGCGGGGCCGCTCGCCGAGTCGGAGGGCGAGGGCGACGCCGACGCGTCCTTGCCCTCTTCGCTCTCCTCCTCCAGCGCGTCGACGCACTCCTTGTACTCGTCGATCGTCAGGTTCTTCCCCGACGGCTTGTCGTCGGCCCGGGCGAGCGTCGGCGTCAGACCCATGCCCATGAGGATCGCGGTCGGCATCGACGCGATGGCTATCGCCTTGCCCGCGGGCATCTGCAGCCTCGTCAACAAGGGCTTCTTGGGGGCTGCATGCCGCGGCCCGGTTCTCGCCCGGGGCTCTCGCGAGTCCACGCGGTGGACCTCCTCAGGCACTGTGCCTCCCGTTCGCCCCGTTGCTCGGGCTCGTTCCTGACAGATCGTTCGGCTCACTCGCCCCATTGGCCGCCACAGCCTCAGGGGCGCTTCCTTCGTCCGTACGGTCCGTCTTGGCCGGCTCCGCCGTGGGCTCCTCGCCGGGCACCCAGGACACGGCCATCGCGCCGCCGATGAGCGCGAGCAGGAAGCCGATGAGGAAGCCACCGAGGTTCGACACCGGAATGGACACCAGCGCCAGCAGGATCGCCGCCACACCGGCGAAGACCCGTACGTGCTTCTGGAACCACAGGCTGATCCCGAGCACGATCAGCAGCACGCCGATGATCAGTGAGCCCGCGCCCGCGGTGGTGGCCATCGCCAGGGTCAGATGACCGATCTGGAGATTCGCGTACGGGAAGTACGCGATCGGAAACCCGCCGAGCAGGATGAACAGACCGGCCCAGAACGGCCTGTTGCCCCTCCAGACGCGGAACCTCAGCCGCTTGTCGGTGAACTGGCTGCGCGTGGCTGGAGTCTCGGCGCTCATGGAAAACAGCTCCCTGGAACGGCGTTGCTGAGAGAGGTGAAAGCTGGGGGCAGGGTGGGGGGTGGCGGCTGTGCAGACCGGGTGGACCAGACGGAGAAGGTGGACCAGACGGAGAAGAGAGGACGAGAAGGGGGTGACGGGCGGGGAAGCGGACTCCCCCACCCGTCACGGAGTGCCTAGTAGCACTCCTTGACGCCCGCGGACAGCGACATCTTCAGCCCGCTCAGCTTGAAGGTTCCGGCAGTGGTCGCCCACGCCGTCTGCTTCACGTCCTTCAGCGTGACCGAGTCGGCCTGCTGCGCGAATCCGTACGGGTTCGCCCTGTCGCCCTTGGCGATGCCGGGACCCTTGTCGGCGTCTCCGGCGGCCACACCGATGTCGATGTTGCGGAACTCGGCGTCGGCGCTGAGGTCGGCGACGTCGATGTAGAGGTTCTCCGCCTGGACCGGCGTGTCACCGCCACCAGCCTTCAGGATGAGGCTGACGTTGCCGAGCACCGGGATGTTCGGCGTGACGACGGACTGGCACAGCTCCTTGATCGTCGCCTTCTTGAACGCCGAGACCGCGACGGGGTGCGACGTCTTCTTGCCATCGAGGGTGTACCCCGAGTCGATGGCGCCGTACTGGGAAAAGCCCGTGCCGTCCAGTTGCTTGGTCGTCACCTTGAACGACTGGCCCGACACGCTGAACGACGCGGCGAGAGCGCCCTGTGCCAGGGCGACACCTATCGCGGCGGTCGCGGCCACGCTGGGCACCATGACAACCGCGAACCGCTTCCATCTGGTCCCGCCACGCACCTGGGACTCCATATTTCCTCCTTCTCGGACGTACATCTCCGGCCCTGACGGCCCCCGGTCGGCGGCTCAGTCGGGCAGGGATGGGAGAAGTGCTACGTCCTCGGGAAGGAGAGCGCCCGCGCTCAGAAGCGCGAACCGCGCCCGAATTCACAAGCGATCACCCCCGAGCGACAACCACTGGTCGCGCCTGAACACTTCACGCACAACCTGCCGGACAGGCTCTGCCCGAGAGCAGAGACCCCCCTGTCCAAGGAGTGGCGCCACTGCCGCCGCTCCTACTCGGTGGGGACCCAGAAAACCCGTTGACCCGATTGGCTGTCGGGATGCGGGAATGGACCGAGCGTCGCCGATCGTGGTGCATTCTCGACGCCGCCGCAAGGGGGTTCGTTACTGGCTAGTAACGGCCGGATAACCGAACAAGTACCCGCCGGTATCGATCGACGACGCAGGGTGTCCCCGAGGTGGGTAACAAAATGATTGATCTTCGGACGGAACCCGACAGATCAGCGCCCGCGTCTTACTCCAAGTAACAGCGGCCGCGTTTACCAAGTTTTGGTAAAGCACGGCCGCAGTGTCGCTGGGTCGACAAATCTCCCACTCAGGCCCCAGGGGCCCCAGTGGTTTAGGGACTGGTCAGAACAGGGCGCGCGCCAGTGCTCTGCGTGCAGCAGTCACACGCGGATCGTCACCACCGACGACCTCGAACAGTTCCAGCAGTCGCATACGAGCGGCATTCCGATCGTCACCGACCGTACGCGCCACGGTGTCGACGAGCCGCCCGAAGGCGTCCTCCACATGACCGCCCACCAGATCCAGGTCGGCGGCGGCGATCTGCGCCTGTACGTCGGCGGGATTCTCGGCGGCGGCCTTGCGCACCTGCTGCGCATCGGCGTTCTGCACCCGCTGGAGCAACTCGGCCTGGGCCAGGCCCAGTTTGGCCTCCGTATTGCCCGGGTCATCACTCAGCACGTTTTTGTACGCCTGCACCGCACCGCTCAAGTCCCCCGCGTCCAGGGCCTGTACGGCGGCTTCGAGCAGCGCGTCGTACGGGCCGACCGGCACCGCGGGAGCCGCCTCGGCCTCCTCGCCGCCGGCCTGGGCGTCCGGGTCGACCGTCACGCCGGTCAGCCCGAAGCGCTGCTCGGCGACCTGGATGAGCTGGTCCAGGGTGCCCCGGATCTGCGCCTCGGGGGCGGCTCCCTGGAAGAGCGGCAGGGCCTGCCCTGCCACCACCGCGAAGACGGCCGGGATCCCCTGGATCCCGAACTGCTGCATCAGCATCTGATTGGCGTCGACGTCGATCTTGGCGAGTACGAACCGGCCGCTGTATTCGGCGGCGAGGCGCTCCAGGAGCGGGCTCAGCTGCTTGCACGGCTCGCACCACTCGGCCCAGAAGTCGATGACGACGGGCACCTCGGTGGAGCGCTGCAGGACGTCACGCTCGAACCCCGCCTCATCCACATCAATGACAAGACTGGCGGCGGAGACGGCACCCCCGCCGCCCTGCTTCGCCGCTTCGGCGCGCGCCTGCTCCGCCTTCGCCTTGGCCTCCTGGGCCGCCTTCACCGCGGCGAGGTCGACGACTCCGCTCATGGACATGTTCCGTGGCTGCATGAGTACATCCTCCCCCCTCCGCGCACGTACTTGAAAAGCACTGTGAAAGCCGGGCCTGCCGTGCGGTGTTCGGCGCCGGGTCCCCACCCGGCGCCGGCGTGGTCGTCGCTCACACGCGAGCTTTCGCTACGAGCCGTAGCGTAACTGTCCCGGGAATCCCCGCGAAACCATGCCTCGGTGATCTCCCTCACCCTGTCGTCGCCCACGACGTCACAGGAATGGCCGGATATGGTCAGCGGATGCAGAGCCGCACTTCCGCCCCACGTGCCACAGGGCGCCCGCGCAGCGCCACCGCGGACGCCGCGATCCTGGCGGCGACGCGTGCGGCACTGGTCGAACTGGGCTGGTCCAAGCTGACGCTGGGCGACGTGGCGTCCCGCGCGGGCGTCGCCAAGACGACCCTCTACCGCCGCTGGGCCGGCAAGAACGAACTCGTCGTGGACGCGGTGGCCGCCCTCTTCGACGAACTGGAGATCCCCGACCGCGGCAGCCTCGCGGCGGACGTGGAGGGCGTGGTCCGGCAGTTCGCGTCGATCCTGGACCGCCCGGAGGCGAAGACCGCCCTGATGGCGGTGATCGCGGAATCGACCCGTGACGCGCCGCTGCGCGAACGCATCCGCACGTCGATCGTCGACCGCCAGAAGCGGCTCGTCCTGGAGGGCCGGGCCCGCGCCCAGGCCCGCGGCGAGCTGCCGCCCGAACCGGATCCCGAGACGGCGGCCCGCTCCGCGGACCTGATCTTCGACGTGATCGCCGGCGCGGTGGTGCACCGCACGCTGGTGAGCGCGGAGCCGGTGGACGAGACGTGGGCGCGCCGCTTCACGGGGGTGCTGCTGAGCGGCCTTACGGCCGGGGGCTCACCGGGCTGAGCCGTGGCTGGGGTCCGGGTGTCTCGCCCCCGCCGCCCTTACCCGTCCCGTCCCTTGCGGCTTCGCCCCAGACCCCACCAGGGGGCTGCGCCCCCTGGTGGGG
>NZ_JAAKZY010000282.1 GCF_011045015.1 Streptomyces scabichelini
CACGAACACCTCGTGCCCCGCCCGCGCCCACTGCCTGCCGAGCGCGTCCGCCATGTTGCCCGTACCGAGAATCCCGATCCGCATCGGTGACGTCTCCCTTCTGCCGTCCGAGCCTTCTGCCACGGACACACAGACAGTAGGAAGCCGCTCAGGCACCATTTGGTACGTGACCACCGACCCCTTCCTCGCCGACTGCCGCGCCCGGCTCGCCTTCGATCTGCTCGCCAACACCTGGAACGCCGTGGTCCTTTGGGCCCTGCGGCACGGCCCGCGCCGTCCCGGCGAGCTGCGCGAGCGGATCGGTGGCATCAGTCAGAAGGTGCTGACGGAGACGCTGCGGCGGCTGGAGTTCAACGGGCTCGTCGCCCGGCACGCGTACGCCGGTTCGCCGCCCCGCGTGGAGTACGAACTCACCGCGCTGGGGCGGACGTTGCTCGGCCCGATCGAGGCGTTCGGGGCCTGGGCCTTCGAGCACGGCGACGAGGTGATGGACGCCCAGGAGAGGACGGCTGGAGAGGGTGACTAGGAGGTCAGCCGGGACCTCTGACGTATCGTCGCGTGGTCGGCCGGGGTCGCGCGTGTGACGTACTGGGGTACCGGGGCGGTGTCCTTGCCGTTGTCGCGGGTGAGGCCGTAGCGGATGGCTCCCTGGGCGGGGCCGGTCGTTATGTCCTTGTTCACGGCGTCCCATTTCGTCGGGAAGACGGCCAGGCCGTAGGAGGCGCCGCGCTCGTTCACGGTGAGGGTGACGCTGCCGTCGACGTAGAAGTACTCGTTCTGCCACATCTGCTGGGTGCCCTCCGGCAGGACGGTGTAGCCGATGTCGGGGCCGCCCATGCCGGTGACGTAGCCGCGGCCGGAACCGTCCGCGTAGACGTCGTCCATACGGCGGCCGCCCCCGGAGGCGACGTGGAAGAGCTTGCCCTTCAGGCCGGTCCAGGTCGGCATGACCAGGCCGCCGGGCCGGTCGTGCGGTGCGATCTGCCAGCGCACGAGTACGTAGCCCTGGCCGCTGAGCGTCACGCTCTCGCCGCGGTGCTGCATCACGGCGCGCGCGCCGCCGGTGCTGGTGACGCCGGACTCGGGGCGGCGCGGCAGGGCGGCGGGGCGCGCGTTCGGGTCGGGCGCCTGGTCGACGGTGTCGACGACCGTGCCGTACAGGCTGGCCTTCCTCGTCGGTGAGGGGGAGGGCGTCGGCGTGGGTGACGGCGCCGGGCGGGCCGTGCTCGACGTCGTGGGGGCCGCGGCCCGGGGGCGTGGCTCGTCGGGCGGCTGCGTGGCGACGTATGCGCCGCCCGCGACCATCGTCGCCCCTGCGGTCATGGCCACCGCGGGCTTGGTGAGGGCGCCGATGACCTTGGCGGACCAGCCGGCGGCCGTGGCGGCCGTCGTCGCGGCGGCCGCCGTCTTGCCGCCGAAGACCAGGGAGAGCGTGAAGCCGACCGGTACGGGGACGAGCGCGAGCCCGACGAGCAGCCGTTCGGCCGGTACGACCTTCTCGTGCGGCCCGGAGCAGTAGCGGCAGTCCCGGATGTGCCGGGCCAGGCGCTTGCGCCACACCGAGTCGGGCTGGCCGTCCCAGCGGGCGGTGACCTCGCGCAGCTCGGGGCAGGACGAGTCGAGCGCCCGCACGATGCCCCGCGCGGTCTCCAGGCGCGCCTTCATCCGCTGGACGCGCACGGCGGCGTGCTGCCGGCTGATGCCGACGGCCGACGCCAGCTCGCGCCGCGTGAGCTCGCCCGCGACCTCCAGCCACCACAGCGAAAGCAGCTGCCGGTCCTCGTCGTCGAGCCAGCGCACCGCCTCCGCGACCTCGCGCCGCTGCCCCTCCAACTGGAGTCGCAGCACGGTCAGTTCGGCGAAGTCGGCGGCGTCGTGCGCGGCGTCCTCGGCCAGCGACTCGGACGTACGGCGCCGGGCCCGGTCACGTATCTGCCGCATCGCGATGGCGACCAGCCAGGAGCGGAAACTGTCCGGATCGCGCAGCGAGCCGAGGTTGCCCACGGCCCGCAGCATGGTCTCCTGCACGACGTCGTCCACGTCCGCGTGGCCGTTCAGGGCGCGGCCGACGACGTTGTAGACCAGCGGCAGCCAGCCCTCGACCAGCTCGTCGAGGGCACGCCGGTCACCGGCCTGCGCTGCCGCGATGGTCGTACGCCACTGCCGCCCGTCCACGTACGTCCCTTCCCGCACAGGTCTCACTTGCTGTAGAGGAGCGTCCCGAAGCCCAGCTGGTCGAAGCCGCCGCTGTTGGGTCCGTAGTCTCCGCCGCCGCCTTCGGCACGTACCTTCTCAGCCATCGCCGTGACATGGGGGACCGAGAGTCGGCGGCGCCGGGCGTAGTGGTTGTGCAAAAGATCCCAAACCGGTCTGATCTGTCCCCGGCCTATGTTGGAGATCACGGCCTGCTCGCGCCAGGCTCCCTTGGTGCCGGTGCGCCAGACGTACTTGGTGAAGGGGACATCCCCTCCCAAGTTGTACTTGGCGACGTACTCGGCGGCCTTCATCAGGCGGTTGTCGTCGTAGCCGTAGAAGTCGACGCCCTGGTTCCACGCCATCTCGCAGATCGAGCCCATCAGGCCCATGCCCATCACGGTGTGGCCCTGGTCGCGGCCGGACTCCTGCCACTGGGCCAGGCCCTGGTCCTCGTACACGAAGGGGACGGCGTGCTTGATCGAGCCGTTGCCCGCGCCGTTCTTGAAGTACTCCACGGCGCGGTCGAACTTGGCCCTGTCGTCGCACAGGATGCCGATGGCCATGATCGAGGCGATGTTGCAGAGGTCCCAGTTCGCCCAGTAGTTGGTGATGACGGCGCCGTTGTGGTGAATCAGGAAGTGGTCGTTGAGCGGATAGAAGACGTTGAGCAGCATCTTCTTGAAGCGGGCCAGGTCGAAGCCCGGGTAGTCGCGTACGAGTTCGGCGGCGTTCGCGAACTGGTAGCCGTAGATGCCGGACGCGAGGAACCGGTCGGAGTTCCCGGTGACCGTGGTGAGCGTGGCCGACCAGGCGTTGAGGATCGCGACGGCCGCCTCGGCGTTCTCCTTCGTGCCCGCGATCTTCCAGCGCAGGGCGTTCTGGTAGGCGGCGTGGATGTCGTTGAAGAGGATGCCGTAGTTCTGGCCCGTGCCGCCGCGGATGATCGTGGCCTTCGCGTTGGGCTTCCAGGTGCTCGCGGAGTGCCGGTTGGCGGTCAGCCGCTGCCAGCCCGCCAGCCAGGGCGCTCTCTTCTCGGCGACGCGCATCTTGGCGCGGTTGAGGTCGCCGGCGTTGTGCAGCATCCCGGGGTGCGCGAAGGCGCCCTTGGGGCGGGCGGTGCTGGAGGTGCTGGGTGACGGGGAGGCACCGGTCCCCGGGGCACCGGTCTGCGCGGCGTCGGCCGAGTCGCGGCCGCTCAGCGAGACCGCCATGCCGCCCACCGTACCCGCGGCGGCGACACCTCCGGCGATCTTGACCATCCCGCGGCGGCTGATGCGGTGCCTGTTGTGCTCTGCCATGAAGAGCTCCTGTACGACAACGAGTCTGCGGACGCGGCCTGCTGGTACGGGGTGGGTGGGACTTGTGTGCCGCGTGTGCACAGGAGACGGAGGAAACCCCTCCGTGATAACAATTTTTCACGGACCCGATGAGGGCCCTGAATGAGGGCCCTGAGGGAAACCCCCGACAACACCCTTGACCGGCAGGTCAGTTGATCGGGGTCGGCCCAGGGACGGTGCCTGCCGTCACCGTCGGCCGAGCACTCGACGCGCCACCGCGTGCGACGCGACCGTGGCCGCCGCTGCCACGGCGAGACCGAGTGCGGCGTCGCGCGGGCGCGTCGGGCGCAGTACTCCGGCGCGGCGCAGTCGGCCGCGGGCCCAGAGCGTGAACGGGATCACGAGGAGCGGTGAGGTGGCGGAGCCGGGAGTGTAGCCGCGTACCGTCGCCGCCTGGGCGAGGTGGACGAGGCCGTGCAGGCCGAAGCCGTTCAGCGCGGACTGGTAGAAGGCCGAGCGGCCTCCGGTGAGGTGGCCCGCGGTGGACGCGGCAGCGACCACCGCGGCCATCACGCCGACGGCGACCGTGAACTCACGTGCGTCCATCGACTCGGCCCGGCGCCACACCGCTTCCGGAACGGCGGGGAAACGCTCCCGCAGCGCGGGCACGTTGTGGCGCAACCACCTTGGCAGGGCCACGAGTTCCTCCGTGTCGTGCAGCGCCCATGCCGCCAGCAGGCCGAAGGTGACCGCGTCACTCACCCGTTCATCGCCGAGCGAATCGACCAGGTTCCATTCCTCAATGGTTTCCCCCACGTCCCCCATGGTTCTCAGTCTGCTACGGATCGATCAGTTTCGTGCGTCGTTCGGGCGCGCCCGGTCGGGGCGTCGCAGGCCCGAGTGCCGGGGCGACGCTGCGTCGGGTCTGCCCCGGTGCGTAGCGGGGCAGGCCGACCTCCACGGTCAGCCCGCCCTGGGGGCGTGGCCGGGCCACCACCCGGCCGCCGTGCGCCGCGGCGACGGCCGCGACAATGGACAGGCCAAGGCCGAGGCCATCCCGCTTGCGTACCCGCTCCGCGCCCAGCCGCCGGAACGGCTGGAAGAGCCCGGCGGCCTGGTCCGGCGGAATCACGGGACCACTGTTAGTGATGCGCAGTGCGGGGCAGCCGGCCGCGTCCGTCCCCGTCCACACGTTCACCCAGCTCTTCTCGCCCTCGGGGAGGTTGTGGCGCACGGCGTTGTCGACGAGGTTGACGACCAGCCGCTCGATCAGCTGCGGGTCGCCCAGAAGCGGCGCGGGGTCGAGGTCGGCCTCCAGGCGGGGACCACTGTCCGGCAGCCGCTCCCGGACGATGGCCGCGAGATCCACGAACTCCCTTCGCTCCAGCCCGCGTTGACTGCGCGCCAGCGTGAGCAGCGCGTCGATGAGCCGCTCCTGCTCCTGCCCGGCGGCCCGCACCCGCAGGCACGCGGCACGCAGCGTTTCCGCGGAGGCGTCCGGATCGGCGAGCGCGACGTCCACGATCGTCTGTTGCAGCGTGAGCGGGGTGCGCAGCTCGTGCGAGGCGTTCGCGACGAACTGCTTCTGCGCCTCGAAGGCGCCTTCCAGACGCGCCAGTACGTCGTCGAAGGTGTCGGCCATGGCCTTCAGCTCGTCGTCGGGACCGGGCACGGCGAGCCGTTCGTGGAGATTGTCGGCCGAGATACGGCGGGCGGCTGCCGTCATCGTGCGGAGCGGGGCGAGGACGCGTCCGGCCATCAGCCAGCCCAGAGCCAGCGAGGCCACGGTCATCACCGCCAGCGCGACACCCGACTCGACCAGGAGCTGGCGCAGTTGCTCCTCGCGCAGCACCGACAGCCGCTTCTCTACGTACGCGGCGACGAGCGGGGCGGACGGGTCCGCGGGATCGCCGTTCCCGACGCGCACCGGTTCCTCGGGCTCACCCGCCGTCAGCGACGGTTCGGTACTGGCGGCCAGCACGTATGTGAAGGTCAGCAGCAGTGCCCCCGCCACCGCGAACAGCGCGCTGTAGAGGAGCGTGAGACGCCAACGGATGCTGTGCGGCCCCCGCAGGTCACCGGAGAACGCGCGCATCGGACCGAACGCGCGCATCGGACCGCCGGGAGTCATGCCGGCCGGCACCTTCATCGGATCCGGTATCCCGCCCGCTCGACCGTCTCGATGAGCGGCGGCTCCCCGAGCTTGCGCCTGAGGCGGCTCACCGTCACCTTCACGGTCTGGCTGAAGGGATCGGCCGCCTCGTCCCAGGCCCGCTCCAGGAGTTCCTCCGCGGAGACGACGCCGCCCCGTGCGGCCAGCAGCATCTCGAGCACGGCGAACTCCTTCGGGCTGAGGGCGAGTCCGGTCCCGCTCCGCGTCGCCTGCCGTCGCGCCGGGTCGAGCCGCAGCACGCCGCGGATCAGGACCGGCGGCAGCGCGGGCTGCGTACGCCGCGCCAACGCCCGTATCCGCGCGACGAGTTCGGTGAAGGCGAACGGCTTGGGCAGGTAGTCGTCGGCCCCGAGAGCGAGACCGGCGACCCGGTCGGCCACCGTCCCGGCCGCCGTCAGCATCAGCACCCGCGCCCTGCTGCCCTCGGCGGCCAGTGTCCGGCACACCTGGTCACCGTGGATCCCGGGCAGGTCGCGGTCGAGTACGACGACGTCATAGCCGTTGACCTGGGCGCGCTCCAGCGCCGTCGGCCCGTCGAAGGCCAGATCGACGGCCATCCCCTCCCGGCGCAGCCCCGCGGCGACGGTGTCGGCGAGTTCTTCGTGGTCCTCGACCACCAGCACACGCATGCGGGTCAGTGTGGCGGGCGTCGGGTTACAGGGCGATAAGCCCGGCTGTTCCCGTGCCGTAACCGCCTGCCCGGTTTCGTGGACGAGGTCAGCAACCACACAACGGCAACAGGAGGCATCCCATGCCCGTACTGGCGACCCGGCCGCGGCAGCTCGCCCTGACCTTCGCCGTGATCACGGCCGTCACCCTCGGCACGGTCAGCGCGTCGGCGGCCACGGCGTCCGGCACGTCCGGCGCGTCCGGCGCGTCGACCGACACCGACCCGCCTCGTCACGAAAGGGGCATCGGGCCGGCGTACACACCGACCGACGCAGCCCCGGACGACGTGAACGAGGCGAACCGCGCTTTCGCCGACTGCATGCGCGACGCGGGGCAGAAGCGCTTCCCCGACTTCCACGCGCACAAGGCCGACGACGGCTCGATCCGCCTGAAAGTGACGATGAAGGGCGGCCCGTTCGACCCGGTCGCGAAGGAGTACCGCAAGGCGATCAAGAAGTGCGCGCCGCTCCTGAAGGAGGCGGGGATCACCTTCCCGGCCACGCCGGACCTGCCACGGCCGCCCGGACACCCCGACGAGCGAGGACACACAGAAAGGCCCGGGCACACAGAAAGGCCCGGACACGCAGAGCCCGGACGATCCGGCACCGTCGAAAGCGTCTGACCACTGCGGAGGGGGATCTGACCACTGCGGAGGGGGGAACAGCGCGGCCCCGGACGGATGGACTCCCGTCCGGGGCCGCTCGTTCGACGAGATGTCAGTCCAGCGACGTCATCACGTGCTTGATCCGCGTGTAGTCGTCGAAGCCGTACGCCGACAGGTCCTTGCCGTACCCCGACTTCTTGAAGCCGCCGTGCGGCATCTCCGCGACCAGCGGGATGTGCGTGTTGATCCAGACGCAGCCGAAGTCGAGGGCCTTGGACATGCGCATCGCACGCCCGTGGTCCTTCGTCCAGACCGAGGAGGCGAGGGCGTACTCGACGCCGTTGGCCCACTCGACGGCCTGGGCCTCGTCCGTGAAGGACTGGACGGTGATGACCGGCCCGAAGACCTCCTTCTGGATGATCTCGTCGTCCTGCTTGACGCCGGAGACGACGGTCGGGGCGTAGAAGAAGCCCTTGTCGCCGACGCGCTTGCCGCCGGCCTCCACGCGCGCGTGTGCGGGCAGTCGCTCGATGAAGCCCTCGACCTGCTTGAGCTGGTTGGGGTTGTTGAGCGGCCCGTACAGCACGTCCTCGTCGTCCGGCTGGCCGGTCTTGGTTTCGGCGGCGGCCTTGGCGAGTGCGGACACGAACTCGTCGTGGATCGCCTCGTGGACGAGGACGCGGCAGGCGGCCGTACAGTCCTGGCCCGCGTTGAAGAAGCCCGCGACCGAGATGTCCTCGACGGCCTTGGCGATGTCGGTGTCCTCGAAGACCACGACCGGCGCCTTGCCGCCCAGCTCCAGATGGACCCGCTTGAGGTCCTTGGCGGCGGACTCGGCGACCTGCATGCCGGCGCGTACGGAACCGGTGATCGAGGCCATCGCCGGGGTCGGGTGCTCGACCATCAGGCGGCCGGTGTCACGGTCGCCGCAGATGACGTTGAAGACGCCCTTGGGGACGATCGAGCCGATGATCTCGGCCATCAGGACCGTCGAGGCCGGGGTGGTGTCGGACGGCTTCAGCACGACCGTGTTGCCCGCGGCGAGAGCCGGGGCGAACTTCCACACCGCCATCATCATCGGGTAGTTCCAGGGCGCGACCTGCGCGCAGACGCCGACCGGCTCCCGGCGGATGATCGAGGTCAGGCCTTCCATGTACTCGCCGGCCGCCCGGCCCTCGAGCATCCGGGCCGCCCCCGCGAAGAAGCGGATCTGGTCGACCATCGGCGGGATCTCCTCGGAGCGGGTCAGGCCGATGGGCTTGCCCGTGTTCTCCACCTCCGCGGCGATGAGTTCCTCGGCCCGCTCCTCGAACGCGTCCGCGATCTTGAGGAGGGCCTTCTGACGCTCGGCCGGGACCAGGTCCCGCCAGGCCGGGAAGGCCGCGGCGGCGGCGGCCATCGCGGCATCGACGTCCGCCTGCCCGGACAGCGGCGCGGTGGCGTACGCCTCGCCCGTCGCGGGGTTGACCACGTCGGTGGTCCGTCCATCGGCGGCATCGCGGAACTCTCCGTCGATGTAATTGCGCAGACGACGCAGCTCGGTGCTCACTGCCGGCCCTCCTGTCGGGTTCGACTGTCACGACTGTCCAGTACCTGAGACGCCACCCTAATCCGTTGCCCCACGTTTTCAACACCCCCGATCGGCCGATAGCTGCGAAATCCGCACGCTTCGGTCGTGTAAACAACGAATTTCATCGATCGAGGCTTGCGGAACTGTCGAGGCCTCATGCACAGTGAACTCGTGGCCAGTCGAAGCGCAGACCCCAGGGACTCAAAGGACTCCCGCGAGTCCAGGAACGGCACGCCCCAGCTGGACGCCGTCTCCCTCGCCATCATCGAGCAGCTCCAGGAGGACGGCCGCCGTCCGTACGCCGCGATCGGCAAGGCCGTCGGCCTGTCCGAGGCGGCCGTGCGCCAGCGCGTCCAGAAGCTGCTCGACCAGGGCGTGATGCAGATCGTCGCCGTCACGGACCCGCTCACCGTGGGTTTCCGCAGGCAGGCGATGGTCGGCATCAACGTCGAGGGCGACACCGAGTCCGTGGCCGACGCGCTGACTGACATGTCGGAAGTCGAGTACGTGGTGATGACCGCCGGCTCCTTCGACCTCCTCGCCGAGATCGTCTGCGAGGACGACGACCACCTGCTGGACGTCATCAACAAACGCATCCGGGCCCTGCCCGGCGTGCGCTCCACCGAGAGCTTCGTCTATCTGAAGCTCAAGAAGCAGACCTACATGTGGGGAACCCGATAGCCGTGAGCAGCAAGGACCTCAGCAAAGTCGCGTACGACCACCTGTGGATGCACTTCACCCGCATGTCCTCGTACGAGAACGCGCCCGTCCCCACGATCGTCCGTGGCGAGGGCACCTACATCTACGACGACAAGGGCAAGCGCTACCTCGACGGTCTCGCGGGTCTGTTCGTGGTCCAGGCCGGACACGGCCGGGTGGAGCTGGCCGAGACCGCCTTCAAGCAGGCGCAGGAACTGGCCTTCTTCCCGGTCTGGTCGTACGCCCACCCCAAGGCGATCGAGCTCGCCGAGCGCCTCGCGGGCCACGCCCCCGGCGATCTGAACAAGGTCTTCTTCACCACGGGCGGCGGCGAGGCGGTCGAGACCGCCTGGAAGCTCGCCAAGCAGTACTGGAAGCTGCGCGGGCAGCACACCAAGTACAAGGTCATCTCACGCGCGGTCGCCTACCACGGCACCCCGCAGGGCGCCCTGTCCATCACCGGCCTGCCCGCCCTGAAGGCCCCCTTCGAGCCGCTGGTCCCCGGCGCCCACAAGGTCCCGAACACGAACATCTACCGCGCCCCGATCCACGGCGACGACCCGGAGGCCTTCGGCCGCTGGGCCGCCGACCAGATCGAGCAGCAGATCCTCTTCGAGGGCCCGGAGACGATCGCGGCCGTCTTCCTGGAGCCGGTGCAGAACGCCGGCGGCTGCTTCCCGCCGCCGCCCGGCTACTTCCAGCGGGTCAGGGAGATCTGCGACCAGTACGACGTGCTGCTGGTGTCCGACGAGGTCATCTGCGCCTTCGGCCGCCTCGGCACGATGTTCGCCTGCGACAAGTTCGGTTACGTCCCGGACATGATCACCTGCGCCAAGGGCATGACCTCGGGCTACTCCCCGATCGGCGCCTGCATCGTCTCGGACCGCGTCGCCGAGCCGTTCTACAAGGGCGACAACACCTTCCTGCACGGCTACACCTTCGGTGGCCACCCCGTGTCGGCGGCGGTGGGCCTCGCCAACCTCGACCTGTTCGAGCGCGAGAAGCTCAACCAGCACGTGCTCGACAACGAGGGCGCGTTCCTGTCGACCCTGCAGAAGCTGCACGACCTGCCGATCGTCGGCGACGTCCGCGGCAACGGCTTCTTCTACGGCATCGAGCTGGTGAAGGACAAGGCCACCAAGGAGACCTTCACGGACGAGGAGTCGGAGCGCGTGCTCTACGGCTTCGTCTCCAAGAAGCTCTTCGAGTACGGCCTGTACTGCCGCGCCGACGACCGCGGCGACCCCGTGGTGCAGCTCGCGCCGCCGCTGATCTCGGACCAGTCGACGTTCGACGAGATCGAGTCGATCGTCCGCCAGGTGCTCACGGAGGCGTGGGCCCAGCTCTGAGCCCGGCTCCGAGACCTTGGAACCTCGTGCCCCTTGGATCCTCGATGCCCTTGGAACCTTCTGATCCTTGGAACCTTGTGATCCTGTGATCAACACCGGCCCCGGTGGCGCCCGTTCGAGTGAGAATGAGCGCCCCGGGGCCGCGTACTGTCCGGCCTCCCGGCTCCGACTCCCTAGCGTGCCAAGTGACCGATCGGCCCTGCCGTCGTTCCCCCGTCCGGGGGGACTTCCCCCGTCGCGGGGGGACTCCACGGCATTTCTGATCTGAACCGAGGTGTACGCCCATGGTGGCCCCGCCGGACAACGATGTGCTCTGGGCCCGTGCCCTGCACGTCAAGCACAACGGCTCTCCCGCGCTGAGCGGCGTCTCGCTCGGGGTTCGCGTGGGCGAGATCCTCGCTGTCGGCGGCCCGCGCGGCAGCGGCAAGACCACCCTGCTCCGGTGCCTGTCCGGGCAGCTGCTGCCGCAGCAGGGCGAGGTCTGGTTCAACAGCACGCCCGTGCACACCATGGGCCCGCTCACCCGCGAACGTCTGCGCCGCGACCGCTTCGGCTGGATCGACCCGGCGCCCGTCCTCGTGCCCGAACTGAACGCCTGGGAGAACGCCGCGCTGCCGCTGATGCTGCGCGGCGTCGGGCGCCGCGAGGCAAAGAGCACCGCCCTGGAGTGGCTGGAGCGGCTCGACATCGGCGGCTGCGCCCGCCGGCGCCCGTACGCCCTGCTCCAGGCCGAGCGCCAGCGCGTCGCCATCGCCCGCGCGCTGGTCCCCACGCCCACCGTGCTCTTCGCCGACGAGCCGACCGCCCCGCTGCACCGCGTCGACCGCGCCAACGTCCTGCGTACGCTCACCACGGCGGCCCGCTCGCACGGCATCACCGTCGTGCTCGCCACGCACGACGCGGACACCGCGGCTCTCGCCGACCGCAGGGTGTCGCTGCTCGACGGCCGGCGCGTGCACACCGTCAACCTGCCACCGGGCGCCGAGACCGAGACGGAAGGCCGGGCCGCGTGCTCGCTCTCCGCCTAGCCCGGGGCGCCCGGCCCGCCGTCCAGCTCCGCAGACTCCTGGTTGCGGCGGCGTCGGCGGGCACCGGGTTCCTGCTCCTGTGCACCATGGGATACGCGATGGGGCACCCCGACGCCTCGCCCACGGCCGCGCTCCGGCTCGCGTGGTGCGTCGCGCCGCTCGCCGCCACCGTGTACTTCGCGGTCACGGTCGCCCGTACCGATCCGGCCACCCGTCCCCGCCCCAGCCTCTCGGCGATCGGCCTTGGCCCGTTCCGCCTGATGATCCTGGCCGCGTCCTCCACCGCCGTGTCCTGCACACTCGGTTCGCTGGTCGCCCTGCTCTGCGTGCTGCACCTGCGCGGCGACCTGAGCGGTCTCCCCTTCGACGGGAAGGCCGCCGAACTCCTCGCCGGGGACCAGCCGTTGCCCCTTCCGGCCACCCTCACACTGCTGGCGCTGGTCCCGATCAGCGCGTCGGTGTCGAGCGCGGTGACACTGCGCCCGCGCACGCGCTACGGGACCGGCACGCACGGAAGCGCCACCGAAAGCGGCGACTCCGCCGGCGACGCTCACCCTGAAGGACCAGGCCAGGCAGCGGGCCAGCAGGGCCAGCCGCTGGACATCTACGCCGCTCCCCTCCCCGCCCCCACCGGCC
>NZ_JAAKZY010000283.1 GCF_011045015.1 Streptomyces scabichelini
GCCGTCGGGGGTGGGCAGGAGGATCTGGCGGGGCCCGATGGTCGTACGGCCGTCGGCGAGCGGCACGGGCAGACCCGACAGCCGGTCCGGGTCGACCCCGGCGAGGCTGTCGTACAGCCGCCGCCACCAGCCCGGCTCCTTCTCCAGTCCCGCGAGGCGGTCGATCGCCTCGGTCAGCGGCACGCGCGCGACGCCCAGCGTCCGCAGCTCCACCCGGCGTTCGAGCCCGGCCGGGAGGAGGCTGGGCAGGACCTCGGCGAGCACCCGCACGGTCTCGGCTCCGGCGCCCTCGACGACCTCGGCGTCGCGGGGCCGGAGGGACTCGGGCAGGTCGGTGTCCTCCGTGTCCGGCTCGACTGCCGGCGGCAGGAAGGATGTGCGCGGCAGCCGCTCCAGGATCGCCTGACGCAGCGCACCGTCGAGCTCCCCCTTGCCGAGCGGTCCCGGCACGAGGTCGATGATCCCGGCTCCGACCGGCCGCCAGTCGGCGAGCAGCTCGGCGTACGCGTCCGCCGCCCGCTGCACGAGGAAGTCAGTGAGCGGCCCTGGGGCGGCATGGCGGCGGGTCGTGTCGAGGGGGAAGGAGGCGATGAGCAGGGCGGGCACGCCGAGGGCTTCGTCGCTGGGCGTGGGCGCGTGGACGACGGGGCTGGTACGGGGGCGGACCGGGGCGCCGTCGGCGTCCACGGGTACGGCCCAGGTGACGGACCAGTGAGGGCGCAGCCGCTCCTCGGTGGGGCGGTCGGCGAGCAGGGCGGGTTCGAGGGGGCCGTGCCCGGAGACGGCACGCCAGTAGGTCGTCCCGTTCCGCGAGTCCTCGACGGTGACGATCCTCCCGGCTGTCCCCTCGCCGCGCCGCCGCATGGTGCGTACGCCGTCGCCGTTCTCCACGACGACTTCCTCCAGGCCGGGCAGGGCGAGGAGCAGGGCATCGTCGATCGAGTCGAGGAGACGCTCGGTGAGGTCCTGGGCGGCGGGGTCGCGCAGGGGCAGGATCACCACGGTGTCGTACGGGTCCGGGGCGGTGCCCTCGGCGGCGAACGGCAGCCTCAGCAGGGGCACATGGCCGTCGCGGCGGCGGATCTCGTCGTCCAGGCCCGGGCTGTGGCGGGCCCTGTCCGTGGCGAGTTCGCGGGCCTCGGCGAGGGACCAGCGGGCACCGCCGTGCCGGCCGACGATGGCGGGTTCGTCGGTCACGGCGAGCACGGCGGAGAAGCCGACGCCGAAGCGGCCGACCGCGCCTTCGTGGTCCTCCCGCTTGGCGGAGGCGCGGAGGGTGGACAGCGACTCGACGCCTGCCGTGTCGAGGGGGGCGCCGGTGTTGGCGGCGACGAGGACGCCGCCGCGGAGGGTGAGCCGGAGGCGGCCCGGTACGCCGGCGCGGGCTGCCGCGTCGGCGGCGTTCTGCGCGAGTTCTACGACCAGGCGGTCGCGGTAGCCGCCGAGGGCGAGGTCCTCCTCGGCGTTCGCGTCCTCGCGGAACCGCGCCGGGCTGGTCGCCCAGGCGTCCAGCACCCCACGCCGCAGACGTCCCGTCCCGAACGGGTCCGCGCCCTCGGCCGCCGGCCGCACGAACTTGCTCACGGTTCAGTCTCCTTCTTGGGGGTGGGGCCGGGTGCCTCCGGCGGTTGGGCGGTTTGGGTTCGTTGTGGGGTGCGGGTTGGTTGTGGCTGGTCGCGCAGTTCCTCGCGCCCCTGGGTTTGTGGGGGGTGCGGGGCCGTGGGCCGGTGCGTCAGCCCGTCGCAGGGTGGGCATACGGCCCGGTGTCGGTACACGGTGCGGGTTTCCTGAGACCGAACCTACGCGACGGGCATACGACGCACCGACCCACGACCCCTCCCGCCGGTGGGCAAGTGCGGGGTTCGTCGGGGCGCAGGCTTTTGCTTTTAGGGGCGCGGGGAACTGCGCGACCAGCCACGACGGCGCTGCAGCCGACAACGAACCCAACCGCCGGAGGCAACCGTCTAAGAATGGCCCAGTTCTGCCGACGACTCGTCCGACGTGACCGGTACCGAGCCCGAGTCCGGGGAGGGGCGGAGGGGGAACGGGTCCACTCGGGTCTCGTCGATGACCGGCGGGGCCGGGCGGGGCGGGGCAGGCATGACCGCCGCCTCCGAGTGCCCGCCGCAGCCGTACGCCAACGACACCACATGCCCGTCAGCCGGCGAGAACTCGTTGCCGCAGACACCGAACGCCTGGCCCAGAGAGCCGCTGATGGGATACAGGAAACCGCAGCTGACGCAGGAGGCGGGCGCGGCCTGGGCCATCGCGGTCGTGGCCCCGTGCGTGTCCTCCCAGCGGTCTGCCGCCGTATGCAGGCCGTACCGGGACAGCACCCGCGCCCGACGCAGCCCCAGCTCCTCCGCGACGGAGGCGATCGAACCGCGGGAGGGCGCGACGGGAAGGGTCGCCGGCGGACCGGCCGTCACCTCGACGTCCTCCGCCTCGACGAGCTCGGCCATCTCCTCGGAGACGGGCGAGTTCGGCGCGGGCTCGTCCTCGCCGGTGAAGCCGGGCTCCAGCCGGAGATCCTCCGCGTCCGTGGGGAGCAGATCCCCCGGCCCCATGTCCCCGGGGCGGAGCCGCTCGCTCCACGGCACCCACTCGGGAGCGAGCAGCGCGTCGGGGCCGGGCAGGAGCACCGTCTCGTCGAGGGTCACGATCTTCGCGCGGGATGCCCGGGCGACGGTCACCGCCCAGCGCCAGCCGCGATACCCCGGCTCCTTGCACTCGAAGAAGTGCGTGACGACGCGGTCCCCTTCGGAGACGAGCCCGGAGTGCTCTCCGACGACGCCGGGCGCGGCGGCCTCCTCGGCCGCGGACCGGGCGAGGTCGACTGCCTCGGCGCACAGACGGTCTGGGGTGCGGCTTCGCGTTGTCGCGCTCACAGGTATCGCTTCTCTCCTACGCCGTCTCACGAGTGCGCCATCCCTCGGCGGGGGTGCGGACGGAGCGGCTGGGGTGCACCTCCCAGGCCCTTGAAACACTGAGGGAGGGCCGCGTCGACGTCCGCGCCCGATCGAACTCAGGCGCACCTACGCCATCCATTCTGCGGGATGGCCGAGAGGCGCGCGGCCGAGAACCACCGTCGCGGGGCGCGCTACGCACGCTACCCTCTCGCTGCCTCTGGGCACACACCGAGTCGCTGCGCATTCGCCGCACTTTGGCCTGGCGCGCCGTTCTGAGCGCTCCCGCGGGCCCGTGCCCGCCACTCCACTCGGCCTCTATACGCGCGGTAACTGCACTACCCCGGCCCATCAGGGGGCACTATGACGGAGTGGCAGCCGCGAGGTCGCCCCAAGGTGCCGCCGGAATCGGTGGAAGCGACACCGGGGGAAGTGGTCGGATGAGCGGAGCAGGCCCGGTACGCGGGGCTCTCCGTTCCGTCGGGCGTGCCCTGCACCTGCCCTTCACGGGAACGGCGAGAGGAATCCGGAAGGCGACCCACGCCCACGGGGCGGGCGAATCGGGCCTCGGCAAACTGATCGAGCTGCACGGCGTCAACGGCGCCGGCGACGTCATGATCACCGTGGCCCTCGCGTCCACCGTCTTCTTCTCCGTGCCGACGGACGAGGCCCGCGGCCGCGTGGCCCTGTACCTGGCGATCACGATGGCCCCGTTCACGTTGCTGGCCCCGGTCATCGGCCCGCTCCTGGACCGCCTCCCGCACGGCCGCCGCGCCGCGATGGCGGGTGCGATGCTGGCGCGGGCCATGCTCGCCCTGCTGCTCTCGGGCGCGGTGGTCACCGGCAGCATCGAGCTGTATCCGGCCGCGCTCGGCGTACTGGTGGCGTCGAAGGCGTACGGCGTGGTCAGAAGCGCGGTGGTGCCACGGCTCCTGCCGCCCAGCTTCTCCCTGGTGAAGGCGAACTCGCGGGTCACGCTGGGCGGGCTCCTCGCCACGGGCGTGGCCGCGCCCATCGGGGCGGGGCTCCAGGCGCTGGGCCCGCGCTATCCGCTGTACGGCGCGTTCGTGATCTTCGTGGCGGGTACGTTCCTGTCGTTCACGCTGCCTCCCAAGGTCGACTCCGCGAAGGGCGAGGACAAGGCGCTGCTGGCGGCGGACGAGCAGCATCTGCACGGGCCGCACCTGAAGCCGCCACGGCGCCCGGGCCTGCGTACGGTCGGAACGGCGGTCACCCACGCGCTCGTGGCGAACGCGGCACTGCGCGGTCTGTCCGGGTTCCTGATCTTCTTCCTGGCGTTCCTGCTGCGCGAGGAGCCGCTCGGCGGCCAGAGCGCGGCCGTCTCGCTGGGCATCGTGGGCGTCGCGGCGGGCGTGGGCAACGCGCTCGGTACGGCGGTGGGGGCGGCGCTGAGATCGCGGGCGCCGGAGGTGATCATCGTGACGGTGATCGCTGTCGTGCTGGGCGTGGCGATCATGGCGACGGTGTTCTTCGGGGCGTTCCTGGTGGCCGCGCTCGGGGCGTTCGCCGGCTTCTCGCAGGCCCTGTCCAAGCTGTCGCTGGACGCGCTCATCCAACGGGACGTTCCGGAACTGGTGCGTACGTCGGCCTTCGCCCGCTCGGAAACGCTGCTGCAGATGGCGTGGGTGGTCGGCGGTGCGATCGGGATCGCGCTCCCCCTCATCGGCACACTCGGCATGTCGGTCGCGGCCACGATCGTCGCCGCCGGCTGGCTCACCACGGTCCGCGGCCTGCTGACGGCGGCCCGGCACCGGGGGGATCGCCCACACGCCCGGGTGGCATAAACACCGACGTGCCCCGTGAGGGGCGTGCCCCTTAGGGGCGCGGGGCTGTATCAATTTGCGGCTCCGCCGCGTGGGCGCGACCAGCCCCCACCGGCCCGCAGCCGACGTACGACCCGCGTGTGGCACTACCCCCACGTGGCCGGGCCACCCCACGCGCCCGATAGCCTTCCCCCATGACCTCCCTGCCCCGCGGCAGTGCCGCTACTGGACACGGCCTTGCTCGCCGTCGTCGCGCCGTCACCGCCGTCGGCGCCGTTTTCGCCGGACTTCTCGTCCTGTCCGCCTGTGAGAAGCCGACGCCGATGGCGACCGTCACGGTCGGCAAGAGCTCGAAGAGCGCCGAGGCCGAGTGCTACAAGGACGGCGAGAGCCTCGGCCGTGAAGAGGCCACGCAGTGCACCCGGGCGAAGCCCTCCGACACGATCAAGGTGCCGCAGGGCGAGACGCTGCGCATCGGTGTCGACCCGGAGATCGCGGACGAGGGCTGGGCCCTGTGGATCAACGGGCAGCAGGTCATCTCGCCGCTGAAGAAGACGTACTACGCCTTCCAGGGCGTCGACCTCTTCGCCGACCAGCAGGGCCAGAGCGCGCCCAAGACGCTGAACATCAGCGTCGTCCAGCAGTCCGGTTCGGACATCCAGGGCGTGTGGAACTTCAAGCTCGAGAACGCGGACGCCTGATCCGCCGCCGGATCTGCCGGATCTGTCCGAAGCCATGCGCATCCTCGTAGCCACCGCAGTCCCGGCCGAACGGGACGCGGTGGCGCGGGCATTCACGGCCGCGACGCACCGCACCACGTACGACGTGCTCGCCGTGGGCGTGGGCTCCGCGGCCGCCGCGGCCTCGACCGCGACCGCCCTCACCACCGCCGCCCTGACCGGGAATCCGTACGGCCTCGTCGTCTCGGCCGGTATCGGTGGCGGCTTCCAGCCCGAGGCGCCCCTCGGCTCGCTCGTCCTCTCCGACGAGATCACCGTCGTGGACCTGGGCGCCGAAACCCCGGACGGCTTCGTTCCGGTCACCGAACTCGGCTTCGGGGCCGTCAGCCACCGGCCGCCGGAATCGCTCGTACGAGAAGTCGCGGCCGTCACGGGGGCACGTACCGGCACGGTCCTCACCGTCAACACCGTGACCGGGAGCGCCGAGCGTGCCGCCGAGTTGCGGCGGCGTCATCCACGGGCGCTCGCCGAGGCGATGGAGGGCTTCGGGGTCGCGGAGGCGGCCGCCGCGCATACCGTGCCCGTGCTGGAGCTGCGCGCCGTGTCGAACCCCGTCGGCCCCCGCGACCGCGCCGCCTGGCGTATCGGCGACGCCCTCGCGGCACTCACGGAGGCTTTCGGGAAGCTAGCGCCTGTGATGGAGAGTTGGAACCCACATGAGCCCAATGGACCCCACGAGCCCGATGAATCCTGAAAGCGCCGAGCCCGTCGGCGGCGAAGAGCCGCTCCGGATCGCCTACTCCCCCTGCCCCAACGACACCTTCGTCTTCGACGCCTGGGCCCACGGCCGGATCCCGGGCGCGCCCGCGCTAGAGGTGACCTTCGCGGACATCGACGTCACCAACGGCATGGCCGAGCGCGGCGAGTTCGAGGTGCTGAAGGTGTCGTACGCCGTTCTGCCGTACGTCCTCGACGACTACGCCCTGCTGCCGTGCGGCGGTGCGCTGGGGCGTGGCTGTGGGCCGCTGGTGCTGACCCGGGAGCCGGACGTCGACCTCACGGGCCGTACGGTCGCCGTGCCGAGCGAGCGGTCGACCGCGTATCTGCTCTTCCGCCTGTGGGCCGCCGACACGATCGCCGAGGAAGTGGGCGAGATCGTCGTCATGCCCTTCCACGAGATCATGCCCGCGGTACGGGACGGGAAGGTCGACGCGGGGCTCGTGATCCACGAGGCCCGCTTCACGTACCAGAACTACGGGCTGCACAAGCTGGCCGACATGGGCGAGCACTGGGAGCGGACGACCGGGCTGCCGATCCCGCTCGGCGCGATCATCGCCAAGCGGTCCCTGGGCGCCGAGCGGCTGCTGCTCCTCGCCGAGTCCGCCCGTGCGTCCGTCCGCGCCGCCTGGGACGACCCGGAGGTCTCCCGTCCGTACGTCCTGGAGCACGCCCAGGAGATGGACCCGGCGGTCGCGGACCAGCACATCGGGCTGTACGTCAACGAGTTCACGGCGGATCTCGGCGAGGACGGTTACGCGGCGGTTCGCGGGCTGCTGACGCGGGCGGCGGCCGAGGGTCTTGTCCCGCCCCTCGGGCCGGGCGCCCTTGACTTCCCGTAGGCGCCCGCGCCCCTCCCCGCCGACAGCAGGCTGTGAACCCGCTACACGTCCAGCTGGTCCGCCACCGCCCTCAGAAGGCCTGCGATCTTCTTGCCGGAGGCCTTGTCCGGGTAGCGGCCCTTTTCCAGCATCGGGGTGATGTTTTCGAGGAGCGTGGTGAGGTCCTGGACGATCGACGCCAGTTCGTCCGGCTTGCGGCGCTGGGCGGCCGCGACCGAGGGGGTCGGGTCCAGGAGCGTCACCGAAAGCGCCTGGTCACCGCGCTGGCCGGCCACCACGCCGAACTCCACGCGCTGGCCCGGCTTGAGAGCATCGACTCCGGCGGGCAGGACCGAGGAGTGGACGAAGACGTCGCCGCCGTCGTCGCGGGAGAGAAAGCCGAAGCCCTTCTCGCTGTTGAACCACTTGACCTTGCCGGTAGGCACGTCTGTCCTCGTCCTCGTACTCGTCGGATGGTGCTCTGGCTGAATGATGAACGGTCTCGGAAAACTGCTCTGGATAGCATTACAGCGGGTCGTGCCCGACCCGCCGGTACCAAGGCTAATGGTCCGGCGGCGACTGACAAGACGTCCCCGGATTGTTCCTTCGCGCTGGGAACTACCCTGGTCGGGTGCGTGACAAAACCCAACCGAATTCCGCCGAACCCGGTGACCGACTGGTCCGTGCCGGCGCGATCGTGTTCTTTGCAGGGGCCGTGGCCACTTTGGTCACCGTGGCCCCGCTGCTGCTCGACAAGTCGCCCTTCCCGACATACATGTTCGGCCTGAGCATGCTGATGGGCGTGGGCTTCCTGATCGCGGGCGCGGGCGTCCTCCGATCGGTCGCGGCACAGCGCCGCCGGGCCCGCTCCGTGCAGTAGGCCGGCCGAAGGCCCCGTTACGGACCAAGCCCTGGTTCGGCCTACGCGCGATATTTCGGCCTACGCGCGATATTCGGCCAGCCAGGCCGGAAATGCCGTCAGGTCCGCGAGCACGACATCCGCTCCGGCCGTACGCAGCTCCTCCGCGTCGCACGGCCCGGTGGCCACCGCGACGGACAGTGCGTCCGCGCTGCGCGCACCGCGTACGTCGCCGGTGTGATCGCCGACGTACACACCCGCCCCGTACTCGCGCAGCGCCTCCGCCTTGCGCTCGGCCCACAGGTCGCCGACGACGGCGTCGGCGGCTATGCCGAGGTGCTTGAGGTGGAGCTTGGCGTTGGGCTCGTACTTGGCGGTGACGACGATCGCGCGCCCGCCCGCGGCCTGCACGGCCGCGATCGCCTCATGGGCGCCGGCCATCGCGCGCGTGGCGGCGATGGCGTGTGTGGGGTACATCTCGCGGTAGACGTCGGCCATGGCGGCGACCTGGTCGGCCGGGAACCAGTTCACCAGCTCCTCCGCGAGCGGCGGACCCAGCCGCGTGATGGCCAGATCGGCGTCGATGTACGTCCCTGTCCGCTCGGAAAGCGCCAGGTAGCAGGCGTGGATGCCGGGGCGGGAGTCGATGAGGGTCATGTCGAGGTCGAAGCCGACGGTCAGCACGCGGGAAGGGCGAGAAGTCATATGGGCCATTGTGCCCAGCAGGTTGTACCAGCCATGCGCCCGCCCGTTCCGCCTTCACAGCCGCCCCATACACTCAGCGAAGCCTCACCAACCTTTCCAGCCACCCTTGCCGCCCCACCGTCCCCAACTCACAACTTTCCTTCCTCTCCGCGGAGTTACCGGCCCATGGCAGTCAGACGCGCCCTCGCGATGGTGGCTGCCCTCGTGGCGCTGCTGCTCGCGGTGCTGTTCAGCCTGGCCGTGGGCGCCCGCGCCATCGCGCCGACCGCGGTCCTCGACGCGCTGCTGAACGGCGGTCACAGCGACGCCGCCGAGGTCGTACGCGGACTGCGGGTGCCCCGGACGCTGATCGGACTGATGGTCGGTGCGGGCCTCGCGATGGCTGGAACCGTGCTCCAGGGCATCACCCGCAATCCCATCGCCGACCCCGGCATCCTCGGCATCAGCCAGGGCGCGTCGGTGGGCGTGGTGCTGGCCATCGCGTTCGCCGGGATCCACACGCTCACGGGGTACGTGTGGTTCGCCTTCGCGGGGGCGGGGATCGCCTCGGTCGTGGTGTACGCGATCGCGTCGGGCGGTCGGGGCGGTGCGACGCCGGTGAAGCTCGCGCTCGGCGGGGCCGCCGTCAACGCGCTGCTCGTGTCCGTCACGACCGCCGTGCTCACCACCAAAGCCTCCGCGCTGGACGAGTTCCGCTTCTGGCAGGTGGGTGCGCTGGCCGGGCGGGACGCGGAGATCGTCGGGCAGGTTTGGCCGTTCCTGCTCGTCGGGGCCGTGCTGGTGCTGTCCGTGGCCCGAGGCCTTGACGCGCTCGCGCTCGGCGACGACGTGGCGAAGGGACTCGGTCAGCGGGTCGCGACGATACGAGTGGTCGGCGGGCTCGGGGCCACGATCCTCACCGGCGTCGGTGTCGCCGCGGCCGGACCGCTCGCCTTCATCGGGCTCGCGGTGCCGCACATCGCCCGCGCGATCGTGGGGCCCGCGCACCGGTGGGTGCTGCCGCTCTCCGCCCTGCTCGGCCCGACGATGCTGCTGGTCTCGGACACGGTCGGCCGCGTGATCTTTCCGCCGAGCGAGGTTCCGGCCGGGGTGATGACGGCGCTGATCGGGGTGCCGTTCCTGGTGGGGCTCGTGCGCAGGAAAGCGGTGGCGGCGTGACGGCGACCGGGTCGACTCGGTCGACCGAAGCGACCAAGTCGGCTGGATATGGCGTGACCGCGGCCGGATACACGGTGCTGCGCACCCGGCGGGCGGCCATCCTGCTGCACCGGCGGGCGACCGTGGTCGGCGCGGGACTGGCCGTGCTCCTGGCCGCGGCCTGTCTGGCGTACCTCTGTGTGGGCGAGAGCTTCGTGGCGCCCGGGGAAGTGCTGAAGGTCCTGACGGGCCGGCCGTCGCCCGACGAACTGGTCGTCGGAACGCTGCGGGCGCCCAGGCTCGTCGTCGGGCTGCTCGTCGGGGCCGCCTTCGGCATCGCGGGCGGACTGATCCAGACCGTGGCGCGCAACCCACTCGCCAGCCCGGACATCATCGGCATCAGCCAGGGCGCGAGCGCGCTGACGGTGGGCGCGATGACGTTCGGGGTCACCTCGTACACGGTCCTTCCGTATCTGTCGGTCGCGGGCGGCATCCTTGCCGCGGCGCTCGTGTACGCGTTCGCCTGGCGCGGCGGTCTGCACGCCACCCGCTTCGTCCTCATCGGCATCGGATTCGCGATCGCGCTGCGCTCGATCATACCCTCTTCATGACCAAGGGCGACTATCTCGTCGCCCAGCAGGCGCAGATCTGGATGACCGGTTCGCTGAACGGCCGCGGCTGGGCGGAGGCAGCTCCTCTCGGCTGGACGCTGCTGCTCCTCCTGCCTGCGGTGGCATGGGCCGCCTGGGCGCAGCGGATGATCGGGCTCGACGACGACACGGCGACCGCACTGGGCGTACGTCTGAACCGTGTGCGCCTCGGGCTCGTGGTGCTCAGCGTCGTACTGGCCTCGGTGGCGACCGGCGCGGCGGGGCCGGTCGACTTCGTGGCGCTGCTGGCGCCGCAGATCGCCCGCCGGATGACGCGTACCGCGCAGATCCCGCTCGTGTGCTCGGCACTGCTGGGGGCCGTCATCGTCGTACTGGCCGATCTGCTGGCGCGGCGACTGTTCTCACCAACGGAGTTGCCGGTGGGGGTGCTGACGGCCGCTGTCGGGGCGCCGTATCTGGTCTGGCTGCTCGTCCGAAGCCGTCGGGTGTGAACGCCGGGCAGCCGCCCGTGCGCCGAGCACGGTGAACGGACGTACTCCTACGACTGTTGCCGCCGCGCCTTCCACACCAGGTACAGCGCCGACGCGACGGCCGCACCCCGGAGCACCCACGGCCATGTGTCGGCGATCGCCGCGTTCATCTGACCCTCGGGGATGGGGTCCCCCCAGCGCCCCTCCGTGCGGCCCCACAGCCAGGTGATGCCCGCGGCGGCCACCAGACCTGGCACGCCCAGGACCGCCCACTTCGACTCGGCGGGAGTCAGACGGCGCGAGAGGTAGGCGATGAGCCAGCCGAAGGCGAGGACGACGAGGTTGCCGATGACGGCGCCGGCGACGAGGAGGGCGGCAGCCAGCAGAAGGAGGGGGTTGGGAACGCCACCACCGGTGCGCGGGCGGGCCGAGGGGATGAAGCGGCGGCGCCGCTTCGTCGTCGTCTCGGCCGCCCCCTCCGTCCCGGTCGCCTCGACCGGTTCCTTGACCAGCTCCTTGGGCTCGGCAAGCGGGACGGGCTTCTTCGGGGCGGGTTCGTCCGTCTCCGAAGGCGGCGGCTTGAGCAGCTCCGGAATCT
This sequence comes from Streptomyces scabichelini, assembly GCF_011045015.1. Taxonomy (GTDB): domain Bacteria; phylum Actinomycetota; class Actinomycetes; order Streptomycetales; family Streptomycetaceae; genus Streptomyces; species Streptomyces scabichelini. The sequence continues at coordinate 11,349 of NZ_JAAKZY010000283.1, forward strand.
CCACGCCGCCCACGAACCCGGGCACGCTGTCCATCATCCCGAACGGAGTGCTGTCCACCCGAGTGCTGTCCACCCGCCACCAGTCGGGCTGCGCGGACCCGAGTTCGTCGGTGCTCGCGAGGTGCGGCGGGGAGGGCACGTCCTCGGGAAACGGCTGTACGTCACTGGTGCCGGGCTCGGCGGGGCGCGGCCGGGGCACGACACGGCGCAGCCCCTTGGGCCGCTCCTCGGGTTCCTGAGTGCGCTGGGTGGGCACGGCGGCCCCGGAGGCCCCGGACTCCGGCGCGCTGCCGTCGGCGTTCGTATGCGCCGCCGAGACGACCTCCTCCGGGCTGCCGAGACGCGCGAGGATACGACGTACGGAGGCCGGGCTGTCGGTCGCCTTGGCCCGACGCCGGTCGATCTCGCCGCGCAACTCCGACACGAGCCGCATCCGCGTGCCCGACGGCAGTTGGCGGCTCTGGGCCAGGTCGCCCACCCGGCTCAGATAGTCGAATACGAGCTGATCGCTCTCGATCCCCACGAAGTCCCCTCCGGGGTGGCAGTGTTGGCGGTTCTGGGGGCTGTGCCCCCAGGCCCCCAATCTAAGGGTTGTGTCTCGACTGCGGGTCCGTCGTGGCTTGTCGCGCAGTTCCCCGCGCCCCTTGGGTGGGTGGTGGGTGCGGGGTCGTGGGCCGGTGCGTCAGCCCGTCGCAGGGTGGGCATACGGCCCTGGGCTGGTACAAGGGGCGGGTTTCCTGAGACCGAACCTACGCGACGGGCATACGACGCACCGACCCACGCCCCCTCCCGCCGGTGGGCAAGTGGCGGGT
>NZ_JAAKZY010000284.1 GCF_011045015.1 Streptomyces scabichelini
GGCGGCGGGCGGGCTCGTGCTGTGTGCGGGCGGCGCCGGTTGGTTCGTACGACGTCGAAGGCGCACCGAGGACTCCGGCGGGCCCGGTGATTCCGGTGGGCCCGAACAGCCGCGTACGGAAGTCGAGTTGACGGGAGCGGTGACGTGAGCGGGAAGGTGCGGATTCCGGCGGTGGCAATGGCGACGGCGGTGGCAATGGCGGTGCTCGCGCTGCTTCTGCTCCCCTTGGGCGGGGTGTCTGCGGCCGCGGACGGGAAACCGGACGTCAAGCTGTCCAAGTCCCAGGCGGGGACGGGCGGTTCGATCACGGTGACCGGTACCGGATGGCGGTCCAAGGCCATCCTGATGATGCTGGTCTGCGGCCAGTCCTCACCCGACAGAGGCGTGATCGGCGGCACCAACTCCTGCGCCAACGCCGACGGTCGGGCCGTCACCACCGACTCGAAGGGCAGGTTCAGCAAGAAGCTGCCCGTCGTCGAGCCGCCCGAGCCGTGCCCGTGCGTGGTGCACGTCGCGACCGTGACCGGGGAGAAGGCGGCGGCGGACGCCGCGTTCCTGGTCGCCGGGCACGACGTCGAGCCGCTGCCGAAGGAGGCCACCGGCGGGCGGCTCTCGGTGCTCACCGACACCCGGCTCGACGGGTCGAGCGGCGTGCTGACCTGGTTCGGCGCGCCGCCGTCCCGCGACTTCGTCTTCACCGTCGGCAACGTGGGCTCCACCGCCGTCAAGGACCCGGTCTTCCAAGTCGGCACCTCCCACGGTGTGTTCGCCCCGCAGTGGGAGGAACAGCAGTGGCGCGGCACCATCGAGCCCGGCAAGAAGGCGCAGGTCGAGCTGCCCGTCGAGCTGTCGGCCGGCGCGCACGGCGAGTACACGGTCTCGGTGAAGTACGGCGGCAAGGTGCTCGCCGAACAACCGTGGGGCGTGGGCCGCCCCTGGGGCGTGACGCTCTTCTGGATCCTGCTCTGTGTCGTCGTACCGGCCGCGGTCTTCCGGATCGGGATGGCTGTGGTGGACCGCGTACGGCCGCAGAGGTCGAGGTCGCCTGGCCGATGGAGGTCGTCTCCCCGCTCGACGAGTGGGGGAGGACACGCCGGGCCGCGCCGGGGTCTGTGGCTGCCCGAAGTCACCGTACGCCTGCCGAAGTTGAGCCTTACGTCCACGGCGCCGTCCGACGCCGACAGAAGCAACAACAGCAGTAGCAATACCAGTGGCAACAGCAGTACAGATACGACCCCGACCTTGCCCTGGTTCACCCCGGACACCGATCCGGGGGCCGAGGCAGGCCAGCTCTCCGCACCGCACGAGAACAGTCCGACGACCCCGACCAGGAAGGGAAACACGTGAGCACGCAACGGAGAGTTCGGCCGGGAGGCGACCATGGCCGCGGCCGCAGAGCGAGCGCGGCCGGAGTCGCGCTGATGCTCGGCGGTGCGGGCATCCTGCTCGGTGTGACCGCGGCGCCCGCCCAGGCGGCCGAGGTGTCGTACAAGACCGAGTGCGTACCGCCCGCGATCTCCGGGATGGACCCGGTGCAGGGCACGACCCAGGTGGAGATCACCGCGCCCGCCGAGGCCAAGGTCGGCGACGAGGTCGAGATCACCTGGAAGTTCGTCCAGGCCGCCTCCAAGAACCCCGACATCATCGACCTGGAGAAGGACACGGTCCAGCCGACCGGGACGCTCAAGGCGGGCGGCGCGCAGACCGGGGAGATCGCGATGGAGGGGCCGCGGCAGAACCCCGCCATCCCCAAGAACAGCGACATGAAGCTGTCCGACATGAAGGGCAAGCTGAAGCTGACGGCAGCCGGTGAGGTCACGCTGACCCCGGACGCGTACAACGTCAACGTCAACAAGCCGATGTCCGCGGACACCAAGTGCACGCCGAAGGAGTCGGTGAAGCCGGCGGCGACGATCAAGGTGGGCGGGGGAGGCTCCGGCGGTACGACGGGCGGGCTGCCGACGGGTGTGCCGTCGCTGCCCACGGAGGTACCGACGGACCTGCCGACCGGGAGCGCGCCGCCGTCCTCTCCGTCCGATCCCTCCGCGAGCGCGACCGGGGGCGACAGCGGCGGCTCGTCGGACTCCGGCGGTTCCGGTGGTGGTCAAACCGACTTCACGGGCAAGGAGGTCGAGATCCCGTACGAGTGCAAGACGCCGATCGGGGACAAGAGCGCGACCTCGCCCGTGCAGATCGACGCCAAGAAGGACGGCGGGAACTACGGCCTGACGGTCCAGTTCAAGAAGTCGGTCATGGACAGCCCCGCGGACATTCCGGCGGACTCCGTGAAGCCGTCGATGGAGGTCGTGCTGGGCGGCGCGGACAAGGGCAAGGTGCGGGTGGAGGGCCCGACCAACTCGGAGCCGATCAAGTCGGGCGACCCGATCGAGATCCCTGATCTCAAGGGCACGTACAAGCCGGGCGCGGACGGTGAGTCGACGCTCTCGCCGGGTGTCCTGACGGTGGAGGCCCTGGGCACGACGACGACGTGTACGCCGGCCAAGAGCGAGGTCTCGCTGACGCTGGACACCGCGTCGCAGCCTGGTGGCGCTGCGGGCGGCTCAGGTTCCGGCTCGGGCTCCGGTTCTGGTACGTCGGGTGCCGGCTCCCAGTCCTCGGGCGGCGGTCTCGCCGACACGGGCTCCGACGACAACGGTCTGCTCCGGGCGCTCGGGCTGCTGGCGGGCACGACGATTCTGTTGGGCGGGGCGGTGTTCACGTTCATGCCGCGACGACGCATGCGCTAGCGCTCCGCTTGGAGGCCGTATGTGAGCTGCGGGCCCGTTGTGGCTGGTCGCGCAGTTCCCCGCGCCCCTGAAGGGGCGCGGTACCGCACCGGACTTCGGCAAGTCCGCCTAGCGGTTCTGTCCGGGAGGTCGTATGGGAACTGCGGGCCGGCTGTGGCTGGTCGCGCAGTTCCCCGCGCCCCTTAGGGGCGCCCCTAAAGGAGCGCGGCTTCAGCGGACGTCGCCCATCAGGGCCTTCACCTTGCTGCGGTACATCCACACCGCGACCCCGGCGACCGCCGCAAGCGTGGCCTCCAGGGCGACGATGCCCATCTTGTTGAGGTCGACGCCCGCGATGGAGAGCAGACCGGTCGTGGCGTCACCGGCGGTGACGGCCAGGAACCAGACGCCCATCATCTGGGAGGCGTACTTCGCGGGAGCCATCTTCGTGGTGACGGAGAGGCCGACCGGGGAGAGCGTCAGTTCACCGAGGGTCAGCACGAAGTAGAGCGCGACCAGCCACATCGCCGATGCCTTGTGACCGCCCTCGGCGATCGACAGCGGAGCGAGGAAGAGGAAGAACGACGCGCCGACCAGGACCAGGGCCGAGGAGAACTTCACGATCGTGCTCGGCTCCTTGCCGCGCCGGTTCAACGCCAGCCACGCCCAGGCGAAGACCGGAGCCAGCGCCATGATCATGACCGGGTTGACCGACTGGTACCAGGAGACCGGGAACTCCCAGCCGAAGACGCTGTTCTCGGCCGACGACTCGGCGAAGATCGACAGCGTCGAGCCGCCCTGGTCGTAGATCATCCAGAAGACGGCAGCGGCCACGAAGAACCAGATGTACGCCGACATCTTCGACTGCTCGACGCCGTCCAGCTCCTTGTCACGCTTGATGCGCGCGATGACCCAGACCGGGATGACCAGACCGGCCAGGGTCAGCGGAACCAGGAGCCAGTTCAGCGTGTAGTGGCCCGAGACACCGACCACCAGGTAGAAGACCGCCGTGGCGGCCAGCCAGATCAGCCCCTTGCGCAGGGTCGCGGCGCGCTCGGCGGCGGACAGCGGCGTCGGGACGAGGTCGCTGCGCTCGCTCAGATGGCGGCGGCCGATCAGGAACTGGGCCAGACCCAGCGCCATGCCGAGCGCGGCGAGCGCGAAGCCCAGGTGCCAGTCGACCGTCTCACCGACGGTGCCGATGATCAGCGGCGCAGCGAAGGCGCCGACGTTGATGCCGACGTAGAAGACGGTGAAGCCGCCGTCGCGACGCGGATCTGACGGGCCGTCGTAGAGATGGCCGACCATCGTCGAGATGTTGGCCTTGAGCAGACCGGAGCCGATCGCGACCAGGCCGAGTCCGGCGAAGAAGGTGCCGGCCGACGGCAGGGCCAGCGTCAGATGGCCGAGCATGATGATCAGGCCCGCGACCGCGACCGTCCTGCGAGGGCCGAGCACGCGGTCGGCGAACCAGCCGCCGGGCAGGGCGAGCAGGTACACGAGCGACAGGTAGACCGAGTAGATCGCCGTCGCCGTCGACGCGCTGAGGTGCAGGCCGCCCGGAGCGACCAGGTACAGCGGGAGCAGAGCCCGCATGCCGTAGTAGGAGAATCGCTCCCACATCTCGGTCATGAAGAGAGTGGCCAGTCCGCGGGGGTGGCCGAAGAAGGTCTTCTCGGAACCGGGGGTGCCCGGTGTAGCCGAGGCCTTCGTCAGGCTGGACGCCATGGTGGTTCCTTGCTGGTCGGGACGCGCCTGGCCCCGTGAGTCGCTATATATGTGTAGTCACCATACATATGGCAATGCCGCAAACGGAATGGCTTGAGGCGCGCATCACAGGTGAAAGGGCAGCTACAGCCGTCGATTCAAAGGTTCCTCACAGGGTCGCCTCCACAAGCCACAGGTGCGTACACAGATGCCGATCTTCCCCCACGACAGTTGTCCACAGCGGACTACCATCACTCCATGACCCGAGTACTGCTCGCCGAGGACGACGCGTCCATTTCGGAGCCGCTGGCCCGCGCCCTGCGCCGGGAGGGTTACGAGGTCGAGGTGCGCGAGGACGGCCCCACCGCGCTCGACGCCGGCATCCAGGGCGGCGTCGATCTGGTCGTGCTCGACCTCGGGCTGCCCGGTATGGACGGACTGGAAGTCGCCCGGCGGCTGCGTGCCGAGGGCCATACGGTGCCGATCCTCATCCTGACCGCGCGCGCCGACGAGGTGGACACCGTCGTCGGCCTCGACGCGGGCGCCGACGACTACGTCACCAAGCCGTTCCGCCTCGCCGAGCTGCTCGCCCGGGTCCGGGCCCTGCTCCGGCGCGGTGCCGCCGAGCCTCAGCAGCCGCCCGCCACGCACGGGGTGCGCATCGATGTCGAGTCGCACCGTGCGTGGATGGGTGACGAGGAACTTCAGCTCACGGCCAAGGAGTTCGATCTGCTGCGGGTGCTGGTGCGGGACGCCGGCCGCGTTGTCACCCGGGACCAGTTGATGCGGGAGGTCTGGGACACCACGTGGTGGTCTTCGACCAAGACCCTCGACATGCACATCTCCTGGCTGCGGAAGAAGCTCGGCGACGATGCGGCCAATCCTCGGTACATCGCTACGGTACGGGGCGTGGGGTTCCGCTTCGAGAAGAGCTGAGCGCTTCGCTGGGGTTGGCTTTGCCGCGTTGCCGCCGTTGTGCCTTTGCGGGATTGCGCGGCTGCGGGTTCGTTGTGGCTGGTCGCGCAGTTCCCCGCGCCCCTTCAGGGCACGCTCCTGGGCCGGAGCAGTACAGCGCCCGGGGGACACTGGTCCACGTAAGCTACCCGCCCCCGCCCGGAGGGCCCCGTGCGTCGCCGTCTTATTCAGTCCACCCTCGCTGTGGTCCTCGTCGTGATCGCCGTGTTCGGGGTCTCGCTCGTCATCGTCGAGACCCGGACGATCGGTGCCAGCGCCCAGGAACGCGTGGACCTGGAGGCGCTGCGGCTGGCGAGCATCGTCGACAGCCGCATTCTCGGCAACGAGCAGATCAACGCCGAGATCCTCAAGGACCAGGTCACGAACGACCGGTACGCGCGGATCGAGATCCCGGGCCGGGCCCCGATCGAGATCGGCACCAAGCCCACCGGTCACGTCACCCAGTCGAAGGTGGCCAAGGGCGAGGAGGGCGAGACGGTCAGGGTCGAGGAGCCGCGCTCCTCGGTCACCCGCGAAATCGGCCGTACGCTCCTGATCATCGCCGCGGTCGCCCTGCTCGCGGTGATCGCCGCCGTACTGCTGGCCGTACGTCAGGCCAACCGGCTCGCCTCACCGCTGACCGACCTCGCGGAGACCGCCGAGCGGCTCGGTTCCGGGGATCCGCGGCCGCGCCACAAGCGGTACGGGGTCCCGGAACTTGACCGGGTCGCGGACGTGCTCGACGGCTCCGCCGAGCGCATCGCCCGCATGCTCACGGCCGAACGCCGGCTGGCCGCCGACGCCTCCCACCAGCTCCGTACGCCCCTCACCGCGCTGTCCATGCGTCTGGAGGAGATCACCCTCACCGACGATCCGCACACGGTGAAGGAGGAGGCGACGATCGCTCTCGGCCAGGTGGAGCGCCTCACGGACGTGGTCGAGCGGCTCCTCACCAACTCCCGCGACCCCCGCACCGGCTCCGCCGTCACCTTCGACCTGGACGAGGTCATCAACCAGCAGCTGGCCGAATGGCGCCCGGCCTACCGCAGCGTGGGCCGCGCCATCGTCAGCTCGGGCAAACGCCATCTGCAGGCCGTGGGCACCCCCGGAGCGGTGGCCCAGGTCCTGGCGGCCCTGATCGAGAACTCCCTCATGCACGGCGGCGGCACGGTCGCCCTGCGCACCCGCGTCACCGGCAACCAGGCGGTGGTCGAGGTGACCGACGAGGGTCCTGGCGTCCCCGCCGAGCTGGGCTCACGCATCTTCGAGCGCGCCATCAGCGGCCAGAACTCCACGGGTATCGGCCTCGCCGTGGCCCGCGACCTGGCGGAAGCCGACGGCGGACGCCTCGAAATGCTCCAGGCCCAGCCCCCGGTCTTCGGCCTGTTCCTGTCGCGTACGCCGAAGAAGCGGCCGGCGACGGGGGAGGAGCCGGAGCCAATGGTGAGGTAGAGCTGAAGCAGCTGAAGCAGCTGAGCGGCCTGAGGTGGCTGGATGCCGGGCCGGTGAGGAGCCGGACGACAGGGTCAGCGCACGCGCTGGAACTGCCGGGTCGGGCGGTCTTCCTCCAGGAAGGACCCCGGCGCCAGGAACGATTCCGCGCTGGCCACGGCCTCGCGGGCCGGGAGCGTACGGAAGACCCAGGTGCGGTAGGACCAGAAGCGGAACAGCGTCGCGATACCGATGCCGGCGAACTTGAACACGTTGCTCTGCAGCGGGCTGTCGAAGCCGAGGCCGTACGTGGCGGCGTACAGAATGCCGTTCTCGATCACCAGGCCGACCGCGCTGAACAGCAGGAAGAGCGAGAGTTCCTTGGTGCGGCCGCCCTTGTCGCGGTCGCGGTACGTGAAATAGCGGAACCCTATGTAGTTGGAGATGATCGCGACGATCGTGGCGACCACACTGGCCCGCACGACCTGCAGGTCCGTGGTGCTGCGCACCAGGTTGAAGACGAGGAGGTTGACCAGCAGCCCCATGCCGCCGACCGCCCCGAACTTGGCGATCTCCCTCGTCAGCCGGTCGACGCGCTGACGTACGGCGCTGCGCGGCGCGGCATGTGCGCCGCGTGTACCACCTTTACCCATGGTGTCGCCCGGCCCCCGTCTCGTCGGATACGCCAACTTCGTCAACCTTCGTCGACTCGACCATGCTATCCAGCCCTTCCCGTCCAGTCCTGGGCAGAGCCCCTAGATGTGGCCAGGACGTGATGAACATGCGGATGTTTCGATGATCATGCGGGGGGCAGGGGCGTCCCGGCACGGCCGTTACCCTGGGTGCGTGACGTTCCCGGTAGTCGGCATGGTCGGCGGAGGCCAGCTCGCTCGTATGACACACGAGGCGGGCATCCCGCTCGGCATCAGATTCAAGCTCCTCAGTGACACGCCCCAGGATTCCGCGGCGCAGGTCGTCAGCGATGTCGTCGTCGGCGACTATCGCGACCTCGACACGCTGCGTGACTTCGCGCGGGGCTGCGATGTGATCACTTTCGATCATGAACACGTACCCACCGAGCACCTCCGGGCACTGGAGGCGGACGGTATCCCCGTACGCCCCGGCCCCGACGCGCTCGTGCACGCCCAGGACAAGGGTGTGATGCGCGCGAAACTCGACGCGATCGGTGTGCCGTGTCCACGCCACAGGATCGTGAGCGATCCGCAGGACGTGGCCGCGTTCGCGGCTGAAGGAGCCGGCGAAGGACACGGCGAAGGGGACGGTCAAGGGGACGGCTTCCCGGTCGTCCTGAAGACCGTCCGCGGCGGCTACGACGGCAAGGGTGTGTGGGTCGTACGTTCCGTGGAGGAGGCCGAGGACCCCTTCCGCGCCGGTGTCCCGGTCCTCGCCGAGGAGAAGGTCGACTTCGTACGTGAACTCGCCGCGAACGTCGTCCGTTCGCCGCACGGCCAGGCCGTCGCGTACCCGGTCGTGGAGTCCCAGCAGGTCGACGGCGTCTGCGACACGGTGATTGCCCCGGCTCCCGGCCTCCCCGCCGAGCGCGCGCTGGAAGCCGAGCAACTCGCCCTGAACATCGCCAAGGAACTCGACGTCATAGGCCACCTCGCCGTCGAGCTCTTCGAGACCCGCGATGGCCGCATCCTGGTCAACGAACTGGCCATGCGCCCCCACAACTCCGGCCACTGGTCCCAGGACGGCGCGATCACCTCCCAGTTCGCCAACCACGTCCGCGCGGTCCTCGACCTCCCCCTCGGCGACCCGCGCCCGCGCGCCCCCTGGACGGTCATGGTGAACGTCCTCGGCGGCGACTACCCCGACATGTACTCCGCGTACCTGCACTGCATGGCCCGCGACCCCCAGCTCAAGATCCACATGTACGGCAAGGACGTGAAGCCCGGCCGCAAGGTCGGCCACGTCAACACCTACGGCGACGACCTGGCCGACGTTCTCGACCGGGCCCGTCACGCGGCCGCCTATCTGAGAGGCACGATCACCGAATGACTTCACCCGCCGTTGGCATCGTCATGGGCTCGGACTCCGACTGGCCCGTCATGGAAGCGGCCGCGCAGGCCCTGGACGAGTTCGAGATCGCGTACGAGGTCGATGTCGTCTCCGCGCACCGGATGCCGCGCGAGATGATCGCGTACGGCGAGGAGGCGGCGGACCGCGGCCTCAAGGTGATCATCGCGGGGGCCGGGGGAGCCGCCCATCTGCCGGGCATGCTCGCCTCCGTCACGCCGCTGCCCGTGATCGGAGTGCCCGTGCCGCTGAAGCACCTGGACGGCATGGACTCGCTGCTGTCGATCGTGCAGATGCCGGCCGGGGTGCCGGTCGCCACCGTCTCCGTCGCCGGCGCGCGTAACGCCGGTCTGCTCGCGGCCCGGATTCTCGGCGCCCACGACGAGGAACTCCGCGGCCGTATGCGGGAGTTCCAGCAGGAGCTGAACGACCAGGCGACGGAGAAGGGCAAGCATCTGCGTGCCAAGGTCGAGGGCGCGGCGGGCGGCTTCGGTTTCGGTGCGGGGAGCTGAGGGCGTGGCGCCGACGACGTCCCTGGACGAAGCCCGGGAACTGCTGCGGGAGTTCCCGGTCGTCGACGGGCACAACGATCTCCCCTGGGCCCTGCGCCAGCAGGTCCGCTACGACCTTGACGCCCGCGACATCGCCACCGACCAGAGCGCGCACCTGCACACCGATCTGGGACGGTTGCGCGCGGGCGGAGTGGGCGCCCAGTTCTGGTCGGTGTACGTCCGCTCCGACCTGCCCGACGCCGTGCCCGCGACGCTCGAACAGATCGACTGTGTACGGCAGTTGATCGCACGTCATCCGGCGGACCTGCGGGCGGCGCTGACGGCCGCCGACATGGAGGCGGCGCGCGGCGAGGGCCGTATCGCCTCGCTGATGGGCGCGGAGGGCGGCCACTCGATCGCCAACTCCCTTGCCACGCTACGGGCGTTGTACGCGCTGGGCGTCCGCTACATGACGCTCACCCACAACGACAACATCGCCTGGGCGGACTCGGCGACGGACGAGCCGGGCGTGGGCGGCCTGTCGGCGTTCGGCCGCGAGGTGGTCCGGGAGATGAACCGTGAGGGCATGCTCGTGGACCTCTCGCACGTCGCGGCGACGACGATGCGCGACGCCCTCGACACGACCGTCGCGCCCCTGATCTTCTCCCACTCCTCCGCACGGGCCCTGTGCGACCACCCGCGCAACATCCCGGACGACGTACTGGAACGCCTGCCGGCCAACGGCGGTGTGGCGATGGTGACGTTCGTCCCGAAGTTCGTCCTTCAGGCGGCCGTCGACTGGACGGCGGCGGCCGACGAGCACCTGCGCGAGCACGGCTTCCACCCCCTGGACACCACGTCGGAGGCGATGAAGGCCCACCGCGCCTTCGAGGAGTCGCATCCGCGCCCCGTCGCCACGGTCACGACGGTCGCCGACCACCTGGACCACATGCGCGAGGTGGCCGGAATCGACCACATCGGCATCGGCGGCGACTACGACGGCACGGCGTTCACCCCCGACGGCCTGAACGACGTCTCGGGCTACCCGAACCTCATCGCGGAACTCCTGAACCGCGGCTGGTCGACCCCCGACCTCGCCAAACTGACCTGGCAGAACGCGGTACGGGTCCTGGGAGCGGCGGAGGACGTGGCGCGGGACGAGCGGTCCCGCAGAGGCCCGTCGAACGCGACGCTGGAGCAGCTGGACGGAAGCGCTCCGCTGGAGAACGGTTATTAACCTGCGGGCCGGTGGGGGCTGGTCGCGCAGTTCCCCGCGCCCCTATGGGGGCGCGGTACCGCACCGGGCTTAACCAAGGCCGCTTAGCGGCGGCTGTTACGCGGCCGGGTGCCCCAGCAGCATGGTCGGGGCGCCCTGCACCCGCGTCAGGAACACCGTGGCCGCGTTAGGCCCCTGCGGCTTCACTTTGCGGCGGAGTTCCTCCGGCTCGACCGCCGAGCCGCGCTTTTTGACGGTCAGCACGCCGACCTCGCGTTCGCGCAGCAACGCCTTCAACTTCTTCACGTTGAAGGGGAGTTGATCGGTGATTTCGTAAGCGGTGGCGTACGGCGTGGCAGTCAGGGCATCCGCGGTGACGTACGCGATCGTCTCGTCGAGCAGCCCTCCACCGACCTCCTCGGCGACCTCCGCGACGAGGTGCGCGCGGATGACGGCGCCGTCGGGCTCGTACAAGTACCGCCCCGGCGGCCGTACTTGAGGGTCGGGCAGCCCGCGGCCGCGAAGGCTGCGAGGCCCGGGCAACAGGGTGGCGCGCACGAGCCCGGGCTCGGTACCGAACCACAGCACGGCCTCTTTCACGTCCCCGGAATCCGAGACCCACTCGGCCTCCGCGTCGGCCGGAACCGCCTCGTGCGGAATCCCGGGCGCGATCTTGAGCGCGGCACGGGGCGCCTTGAGGGCGGCCTCGACGGCCCAGGAGAGGGGCGGCGAGTACGCCTCGGGATCGAAGACCCTTCCCCGTCCGCCCCGCCTGGCGGGGTCGACGAAAACCGCGTCGTACGAGGACGTGTCGACCTCGGTGACATCCGCCTCGTGGACCTCGATCAGGTCGCCGAGCCCGAGCACATCGGCATTCGCCCGCGCCACCGCGCAGGTCAGCGGATCGCGATCGACGGCCAGGACACGCACCCCGGCACGGGCGAGCGCGATCGCGTCCCCGCCGATGCCGCAGCAGAGATCGGCGACGGACCGTACGCCGAGCGCCGTGAAACGCTCCGCCCGGTACGCCGCGACCGTTGCCCGGGTCGCCTGCTCGACCCCGTTCGCCGTGAAGAACATCCGGCCGGCGTCCGCGCCCCCGAACTTCCCCACGGCCCGCTGCCGCCAGCGCGCCTGCGCGATGGCCGCGGACACGAGCTCGGCAGGGTGCTCCCTCCGCAGCCGCGTGGCAACGGCGAGCTCCTGCGCCGGTTCTACCTCCCGCACCTCGTCGAGCAGAAACCGTCCGCGGTCGGTGAGCAGCGCGGCGAAGGAGGCGACCGGGTCGTGATCGTTCACCGCTCCATTGTGGGCCAGTCGGTGGATGGTGCGCGCCCGGTGGCGGTGTCGGGGGCTCGTAGGGCCCGTGGCCTGTGAAGATCCGGGGCCATGCGACTAGTACGACAAAACGACAAAAACGGCAGAGGTGGGGAGACGGGGCAGAGCCGGCCGACAGGAACTGCCGACGGGGCTGCGGGGGTGGGGCCGACTGCGGGGATTGCGGG
>NZ_JAAKZY010000285.1 GCF_011045015.1 Streptomyces scabichelini
GGTGGGGGCCGGTGGTCGCGACCACCGGCCCCCACCCGTTTCCCCCGTTCCTTTCCCCCGTTCAGGCACGCAGGAACAGCAACACGGCCAGTACGCGCCGGGATTCACTGCCGGTCGCCGGCAGGCCCAGCTTGCCGAAAACGCTCGACACGTACTTCTCCACGGCGCGCAGCGAGATCACCATCTGGTTCGCGATCCCCTGGTTGGAGTTGCCGGCGGCCATGAGTTCGAGCACTTCGCGTTCCCGGGGCGTCAGTTGGCCGAGCGGGTCGTCGCTGCGCCGCCGGGACAGGAGCGTGGACACGATGGTCGGGTCTACGGCCGAGCCGCCGGTGGCCACCCTGCGTACGGCGTCGAGGAAGTCGGGTACGTCGCTGATGCGGTCCTTGAGCAGATAGCCCACCCCTTCCGCGGAGTCCGCCAACAGCTTCATGGCGAGGCCGAGTTCGACGTACTGCGACAGGACGAGGACGCCGATGCCGGGGTGGGCCGTGCGAATCTCCACGGCGGCCCGCAGGCCTTCGTCGCTGTGCGTGGGAGGCAGCCGGATGTCGAGGATGACCACGTCGGGCAGTCGGCTGCGCATCAGATGGCGTAACTCGTCGGCGTCGCCGCAGCGGCCCAGCACGTCGAAACCGGCGTCCGTGAGCAGTCGGGCCAGACCTTCCCGGAGCAGGACGCTGTCCTCTGCGATGGCTACGCGCATGGCAGTTCCGCCCTCACTCGGGTGCCGCCGCCGCGCGGCGTCCACACCCGGAGGCGGCCGTCGAGGGCCTCGACGCGGTCGGCGAGGCCGCGCAGACCGCTGCCGCCTTCGGTGTCCGCGCCGCCGAGGCCGTCGTCGACCACTTCGATGACGATCTGGCTGCCGTCGCGGGTGACGCTCACCGTCGCCGCGGTCGCCTGCGCGTGCTTGCCGATGTTGGCCAGGCTTTCGCAGACGACGTAGTACGCGGCGACTTCGACGGCTTCGGCCACCCTGCCGTCCAGACCGACGGTCAGGCGTACGGGCACGGGAGCGCGCGCCGCGAGGGATTCGAGGGCGACGGCGAGGCCGTGTGCGCTGAGTACGGCGGGGTGCAGGCCCCGTGCGACGTCGCGCAGCTCTCCCAGCGAGGCCGCGATCTCCTTCTTGGCCTGGGCCAGCAGGGCGCGGGCCGCGGCGTCCCCGTCGAGCCGCGCCTGCAGCATGCCCAGGTCGAGGGAGAGCGCGATGAGCCGCTGCTGGGCTCCGTCGTGGAGGTCGCGTTCCAGCCGCTGGCGCTCCTTCTGGCCCGCCTCGATGACCCGGGCACGGGAGCCGCGCAGCTCGTCGACGTTGGCCCGCAGTTCCGCGTGGAGCCGGCCGTTCTCCAGCGCGATGGCCGCCGCGGCGGTGACCGCGTCGAGCAGTTCGCGCTCGTCGTTCAGGGCCGGGTCGTGCACGAGGGCGGCCACGGGCTCCCCGGTTTCTCCGGCGTCTCCTGCGCTCTCGATCAGCGTGGCCATCCGCCTGCCGCCGGTGGGCAGTTCGACGGGTTTGCCCTCCTGGTCGGCCCAACTCCCGAACTGCGGCAGCCAGTACACCAACGACAGCGACGGGTCCCGTAACGCCCTGGCCAGCGGGGCACGCAGATCCGTCGGCTCGGTCCGCAGTTCGACCACGAGGTCGGCGACGGCGCTCCGGGCCAGCCGGGCGCTGAGCAGGCCGGCGAGGAAGGCGGTCGGAGCGAGGCTGATCACGGCGATGCTCACGTGCTGCACCATCGGGAACGCGCGTCCCGCGAACACCCCGACCAGCAGCAGGGCGCCGATCATCACCAGTCCCAGCGCGAAGGAGTCGACCAGCAGCGAAAGGGACCGGCGCAGCGGCCGCCCTCCGGCCCGTCTCCGTACGGCGAGCAGTGCCACGCCGGTGAGGGACACCCCGGCGATGACGATCAGTTCGACGTTGTGGAGCAACGTGGCCGCGTCCGGCTCGTGCACGATCCTGAGCCCCGGGCCCAGGCCGCCGAGCATCATCACCGCCAACTGCCCGCCGACGGCGGCGGTGTAGCCGGTGGCGACGAGCAGACGCTCCGGTCGTCCCCTCAACAGACCGACCGGGTACGCCAGGAACACATGCAGGACCAGCACCGGGGGAACCAGGTCGAACGCCTCGCCCACGGTGTGCACAGCGGTGTTGTCCGCCCACGTCAGCGCCGCCGCGAACGTACTGAAGCCGGTGATGATCATCAGAGGGCCGATGCGGTTCGCCGGCCGGCGCCACCATGCGACGAGGCCGGCTGCGGCGTAGGACAGCGCCATCCAGAGAAGCACAGCGGCGTGCACCGCGTCCGTGTCGCCGTCCGCCGCCAGGACGACCAGGCTGCCGAAGCCCGCGACGATGGCGGCGGCCGTCGCGGCGGCGACGGCTGCCCGCGTGGGTTCCACGGCCCGGTCGCGCAGCCGCGCGAACTCGGGTGAGTTCCTGGGCATGGCCCCCCTCCCCCCCTGCCGGAAATGGCGGGAGGCGCACTCGCACGCTACTCCGAGGATCGTGCGGCTACCAGGAACGGCCCTTGCCGATACCAGAAACCGCCTCCTGCGGTACCAGAAACCCGCCCCCCGCAACCGCCAGTGGCCCGCCTTACCGCCACCACCGCGCGCTGTCAGCGTGAAGGGCAACCAGAAACGCACCGCCGAGGAGACGAGATGAAGACCCGGGTGATCCAGGACGAACCGGAAGAGCCCCGCCGTCCTCGCTCCCAAAGCCCAGACATCCCCAAGAACTCAGAACCCTCAGGCCGCTCAGAAAGGTCCACCATGTCCCGACTGCTCTACCGGATCGGACACTTCTCCGGCCGGCACCCATGGCGCGTAATCCTCACCTGGATCATGATCGTGGCCGCCGCCTTCCTGCTCAACCAGTCCTTCGGCGGCGCGAACACGGACACCTTTCGGCTGCCGGGTGCGGAGTCGCAGAGGGCTGCCGACACACTCAAGGACAGGTTCCCGCAGGAGACACTCCTCACCTCGAACATCGTCTATCACTCCGACGAAGGCCTGACCGGTCCCGCGGCCAAGGCGACGCTGGCCGAGGTCCGGACCGACCTCGCCGCGCTACCGGGCGTGGTCACGGTGTCCGACCCTTACGACGCACGGGGCCCCACAGTGAGCTCCGACGGCCGGACCGCCTTCGCGACTGTGGCCTTCGACTCCAAGGACCAGATCGACGCAGCTCAGTTCGACGCCGTGGAAAAGGCCCATGAGCCCGCCCGTGCCGCCGGACTGCAAGTCGAGTACGACGGTGGCCTCGGCGGCGAGAAGGGCGATGAGGGAGGCGGCAGTGAGAAGCTCGGCGTCGGGCTGGCCGTACTGGTCCTCGCGATCGCCTTCGGCTCGCTGGTCGCGATGAGCCTGCCCGTGGTGGTGGCGCTGGCGGCCCTCCTCGTCGGCATGAGCGGTATAGGCCTCCTGTCCGGTGCCATCGACGTCCCGAAGATCGCCACGATCGTCGCCATGATGCTGGGGCTCGGAGTCGGCATCGACTACGCGCTGTTCGTCCTCGCCCGGCACCGCCAGAACCTGGCCGGCGGCATGCCCGTGGCCGAGGCGGCAGGCCGCGCGAATGCCACGGCCGGCCTGTCGGTGCTGTTCGCCGGGGTCACCGTCATCGTGGCCATCGCCGGGCTGCAGATATCGGGCATCCCCATGCTGACCGTGATGGGCTGGAGCTCGGCGATGATGGTCGCGGTGACCATGGTCGCCGCGCTCACCCTGCTGCCCGCGATGCTCGGGCTCGTCGGCACACGGCTCAACAGCCTGCGGATTCCCTTCGTGAAGCAGCGGCCCGCCTACAACCCGAGCTCCAAGTCGAGCCGTTGGTCCGCCCTGGTGGTGCGCAAGCCCGTTCGTTACGGCATCGCCGCCACCGTCCTGCTCGGTGTGCTGACCGTGCCGGTCTTCTCCATGCGGCTCGGCCTGCCCGATGCGGGCAACGACCCCTCGAGCACCACAACGCGCAAATCGTACGACCTGCTCGCCGAGGGCTTCGGCCCCGGCTTCAACGGTCAGCTCCAGGTGGTGATCGAGCTGAACGGGGCCGACCGCTCCGCACTCGACGGCGTGGGCCGGGCGGTGAGCGCCGATCCGGGCGTCGCCTCCGTGGGCGCCGTCGCGTTCAATCCGAAGGGCGACCTGGCAACGTTCTCCCTCACCCCGACCACCTCCACGCAGAATGTGAAGACGGACCAGCTCGTCGACCGCCTGCGCGACGACGTACTGCCGGCCGCACTGAGCGGAACGGAGGCGAAGCCGCTGCTCACCGGCGACACCGCGCTGGTGAAGGATCTCTCCGCGCAACTCCAGGAGCGCATGATGTGGTTCCTGGGCGCCATCGTCGCGCTGTCCTTCATCATCCTGATGATCGTGTTCCGGTCGGTCCTGGTGCCGCTCAAGGCCGCGGTCCTCAACCTCCTGAGCGTCGGCGCCTCGTACGGAATCGTCGTCGCCGTCTTCCAGTGGGGATGGGGGGCGAGCCTGATCGGTGTCCACGAAACCATGCCGATCTTCATGCTGGCGCCCATGATCATGTTCGCCATTCTCTTCGGACTGTCCATGGACTACGAGGTGTTCCTGCTCAGCCGGGTGCGCGAGCAGTACCGGTGCCACGGTGATCCGCGTGCCGCGATCATCGAGGGCGTCGGCTCCACCGCCCGGGTCATCACGAGCGCGGCACTGATCATGATCGGTGTGTTCGGTGCGTTCGTGCTGAGCTCGGATGTCACGACCAAGGTGTTCGGCCTCGGACTGGCCGTGGCCGTCCTCCTCGACGTGACGCTGGTACGCATGGTGCTCGTCCCGTCCGCGATGAGCCTGCTCGGGCGGCACGCCTGGTGGCTGCCCGGCCGCCTGGACCGGATCCTCCCGGACATCCACCCGGACATGGACGACGCCGACGCACTCGTGCCCGGCCCCGCGCCCACCGACGAGAAGCCCGCGGGTGAACGTCCGGCGGAACTGGTCTGACCCGTACCGCACCGCACACCGCCTCAAGGCGCACAAAAAGCCCCTGGCCTGTCACATTCCGAGGAATGTGACAGGCCAGGGGCTTCACATGGGGTTGTGGAGATGGCGGGAATCGAACCCGCGTCCAACGGTGCAGAACCAGGGCTTCTCCGTGTGCAGTTCGCTGCGCTTTTCTCGGCCCCGGCGATCACGCGAACAAGTCGCCGACGGGCCCAGTCACTGTTTGATTTCCCTCTTCACCCCGTGACCGGGATCAAGGTTTAGTTCCCTAGCTGATGCCAGGATCCGGGTCGGGAACACTCCCGGGCTGACACTCCCACTACAGGAGGCTTCGCGTCGCTACTTAATCAGGCAGCGAGGGCGAAAGCCTGGGGAGAATCGCTCTTAGAATTGGCGATTATTTTTTTCGGCCTGTGGTTTACGAGATCATGGCCGCTTCCTCGACACGCTTCCCCTGCTTCGACATCCGCTGTCGAAACCGATCATCCCCATGTTGATTTTTCAATCCCCTCCGAAGAGAGGCCCGCACCCGCTGTGGGGTGCAGTTGCCATCGTACGTGACCAACGCACGTCGGTGCCAACCTATTCCCCGGGGTCCGGGGACCCTCTACGCCCGCTGCTTCCTCCGCACCGCCGACACCGCGCGCTCCGTCTCCCGCCGGTCCTGCTTCTCCCGCAGGGCCTGGCGCTTGTCGTACTCCTTCTTGCCCTTCGCCAGCGCGATCTCGACCTTCGCCCGGCCGTCCTTGAAGTACAGCGCGAGGGGCACGATCGTGTGACCCGTCTCCTGGGACTTCTGCTCCAGCTTGTCGATCTCCTCGCGGTGCATCAGGAGCTTGCGCTTGCGGCGCGCGCTGTGGTTCGTCCACGTGCCCTGGCTGTACTCCGGCACGTGCACGTTGTACAGCCACGCCTCGTGCCCCTCCAGCGCCACGAACCCGTCGACCAGCGACGCCCGTCCCTGGCGCAGTGACTTCACCTCGGTGCCCATGAGGACCAGACCGGCCTCGTAGGTGTCGAGGATGAGGTAGTCGTGCCGCGCCTTCTTGTTCTGCGCGATCAGCTTGCGCCCTTTTTCCTTAGCCATAGTGCGGCCATTTTCGCACTACGAGGGGTCCCCGAGGCCACTCAATACCGTCTCGGCCCGTTCCAGGACGCCTTCCTCGACCTCGAGGTCGGGGCTGATGCCGCCGCCGTCGACGCTGCGCCCGGAGGGAGTGCGGTAGTGCCCGACGGTCAGCTCGGCGACGGAGCCGTCGGGCAGCCGGCTCGGCATCTGGACCGAGCCCTTGCCGAAAGTCCTGGAGCCCACGACGACCGCGCGTCCGCGGTCCTGCAGGGCGCCCGTCAGGAGCTCGGCCGCGCTCATCGTGCCACCGTCGACGAGCGCGACCAGGGGTCTGGAGGTGTCTCCGCCCAGTTCGGCGTGCAGGGCGCGCTGCTCACCGCGTACGTCGTACGTCGCCACGAGGCCCCCGTCGAGGAAGGCGGAGGCGGCGGTGACGGCCTCGCTGACCAGGCCGCCGGAGTTGCCGCGCAGGTCGAGGACGATCCTGGCGCCGGTGGGTGCCCCGTCCACGGCGGACCGTACGAGTTCGCCGGAGCCCGTGGTGAAGGCGGCGACCTTGATCACGGTGATGTCGTGGGCGAACTCGCGCACCGTCACGGGGTCCGTGGACAGCCGCGCCCGGCGCACCGTCTCGCTCCACGCGCGCGTGCCGCGCTCCAGGCCCAGGGAGACGGCCGTACCGGCGGCCGCGTCGGTGGCGTCGCCGCGCAGCAAGGAGACGACCTCAGTCACCGGGCGGCCGTCGACGCGCCTGCCGTCGATGCTGCGCAGCCGGTCGCCCTTGCGGATCCCGGCGTCGGCCGCGGGCGAGCCGGACCGCACCCGGGTCACTTCGATACGTCCGTCGCGCTGGCGCCTGGCCCACAGGCCGACGCCGGTGTAGGCGCCGTCGAGGGCCTCCTCGAACTCCTCGTACTCCCCCTCGGAGTACACCGCGCCCCAGCGGTCGCCGCTGCGGCTGACGGCGCGCTCGGCCGCCTCCACGGGCGACTTGCCGTCGGCCATCGCCTCGGCGGCGGCGTCGGCGACGTCCTTTTGGTCTCCGGCAGGCCGGAGGGACCCGGCGGACGCGGAGCGGGTGGGCTGGGAAGTGGACCGGGAAGAGGAATTCCGGTCGGAGGCGTCGAAGGAGCCGGTCGCGGCACCCGTGGCGAGGACGCTCGCGAAGACCAACGTCAGGGCCGCCCCGCGGCGGATACGGCGGGGCGGACAGAACAGGTCTTGGCCTGACATGCCGGTGAGTCTAGGACAACGGAAGGGGCCGTACCGCCGGTTGGCAGTACGGCCCGATTGGCATGCGTCACACCTTCAGATACTTGCGCAACGCGAAAAACGCGGCCAGCGCGGGCATCAGCAGGCTCGTGGCGAGGATGAGCGGCAGTTTTGTGAGAACGGCGTCCCAGCCGATGAAGTTGATCAGGTTCAGCTTCTCGGAGAGGGCCAGGCCGTGGTCGATGATGAAATATCTGGCGATCAGCAGGAAGGCACAGGCGACACCACCGCCGATGAGTCCGGCGACGGCGGCCTCCATGATGAACGGCGCCTGAATGTAGAAGCCGGAGGCGCCCACGAGCCGCATGATGCCGGTCTCACGGCGACGGCTGAACGCCGAGACGCGCACCGTGTTGACGATCAGCATCAGCGCGACGACGAGCATCATCGCCATCACCGCGCGGGCCGCCCAGTTCATGCCGTTGAGCAGCTCGAAGAGGTTGTCCAGGATGCCCTTCTGGTCCTGCACGGACTGCACGCCGTCACGGCCGTCGAAGGCGGTCGCGATGACCTGGTACTTCTCCGGGTCCTTCAGCTTGATGCGGAAGGACTCCTGCATCTGGTCCGGGGTGAGCGAGCTGGCCAGCGGGGAGTCGCCGAACTGCTCCTTGTAGTGCTTGTAGGCCTGGTCCGACGACTCGTGCAGCACGTTGTCGACGACCGACATCTTCTTGAGGTCGGTCTGGATCTGGTCCTTCTGCTCGGTGGTGACCGCTCCCTTGGCGCAGTTGGGGTCGGACTCCGCGTCGCTCTTGTTGCAGAGGAAGATCGAGACGTTGACCTTGTCGTACCAGTAGCCCTTCATCGTGCTCACCTGGTCGCTCATCAGGAGCGAGCCGCCGAACAGGGCGAGGGAGAGGGCAACCGAGACGATGACCGCGAAGGTCATCGTGAGATTGCGACGGAGACCGACGCCGATCTCCGACAGGACGAACTGGGCGCGCATGGCGTCTACTCAGGCCTTTCCATGGACAGCTGCGGGACAGTGTGCGGTCAGTGCTGGTAGCCGTAGACGCCGCGCGCCTGGTCGCGCACGAGACGGCCCTGCTCCAGCTCGATGACGCGCTTGCGCATCTGGTCCACGATGTTCTGGTCGTGGGTCGCCATCAGGACGGTGGTGCCCGTCCGGTTGATGCGGTCGAGCAGCTTCATGATGCCGACGGAGGTCTGCGGGTCGAGGTTTCCGGTCGGCTCGTCGGCGATCAGCAGCTTCGGCCGGTTGACGAAGGCGCGCGCGATGGCGACGCGCTGCTGCTCACCACCGGAGAGCTCGCCCGGCATCCGGTCCTCCTTGCCGCCGAGCCCGACGAGGTCGAGCACCTGCGGCACGGACTTGCGGATCTCGCCGCGGGACTTGCCGATGACCTCCTGCGCGAACGCGACGTTCTCTCCGACCGTCTTGTTCGGCAGCAGCCGGAAGTCCTGGAAAACCGTCCCCAACTGGCGGCGCATGTGCGGCACTTTCCAGTTGGACAGGCGCGCGAGGTCCTTGCCCAGGACGTGGACCTGGCCGTGGCTGGTGCGCTCCTCGCGCAGGATCAGCCGCAGGAAGGTGGACTTTCCGGAGCCGGAGGAGCCCACCAGGAACACGAACTCGCCGCGCTCGACCTCCAGGGAGACATCCCTGAGTGCGGGACGGGTCTGCTTGGGGTAGACCTTTGAGACGTTGTCGAATCGGATCACGGATGCACCACGAGTCAGCAGGGGTAGGTGAGCGTGACCATACGCGAACCCGGAGGGCGGGCGCAGTCGACGGCCGGGGTTGCGCGAGGGTTGCACGTTTTGTCACACAACGGAAGGGCTCGAATGCGCCAGGACTGGGCAGGATAAGGGGAGCCGAGCCTAAATCCGGGGAACCTGGCACAGTGGAGGGGGAACGTTCTCGTTCCTGAGAGCGTTGTCATACATAGAACCGGTGCAAGGAGGGCGAGCGCATGACGTACGACCGGTTGGTGTGCGCGAACTGTGCCGCGCCCGTCAATGAAGGCCGCTGCCCCGTCTGCCGCGCGAACAGGGAGCGGCTGCAGCAGGAGAGCCCGTTCGCGGGCCTCAACCCCATGACGCTGATCTCGCTCCTGGTCGTACTGATCGCGGCCGTGGCCCTGCTGGCGCACCAGACAGCTTAGGGAACGAGAAAAGGGCCCGGAGTCTCGACTCCGGGCCCTTTCTCGCGTTCGTACGCCTGCGCTCCGCTGGAAGAACGGTGACGGACCTGCGGGCCGGTGAGGGCTGGTCGCGCCCGCGCGGCGGAGCCGCATATCGACACAGCCCCGCGCCCCTTACGGGGCGCGGGGACGCACCGGACTCAACCCACAAGGCCGCTCAGGGCAGGGCAGCCCGTGACATGCGTCAGGCGGCGGTGCCGCGGCCGTTCATGAGGCGCGGCAGCATACGGAAGCCGACACCGCCGGCGATCATCGTGGCGGCGCCGATCAGCAGGAACGTGACGTTCTCGGCGGCACCGGTCTCGGCCAGCTCGCCGCCGGTGCCCTGGGCCGAGGTGTCCGAGGAGCCGGTGTCGGTACCGCTGCCGGTGTCGGTCAGGCTCTCCTTGCCCTCGCCCTGCTCGACGGGCTGGGAGCCGCCGTCGGGGTCGGTGTCGTTGCCGCCACCGCCGTTGCCACCACCGTTGCCGTTGCCCGGGTCGGTCGGGTCCTCGGTGGGCTCGTCGGTCGGGTCCTCGGTGGGCGGCTCTTCGGTGGGCGGCTCCTCCGTCGGAGGCTCCTCGGTGGGCGGCTCCTCAGTGGGCGGCTCTTCGGTGGGCGGCTCCTCCGTCGGAGGCTCCGTCGGGATCTCCGTCGGCGGGTCCGTCGGGTCCTCTACACCGAGGCCGACATTGACACCGTCCTTGTCGGCACTCGCGCCGACGCTCAGACCGCCCACCTCGACGCCGACGTCGAGGGCCGAAGCGGCACCCGCGGCGGTCAGCGAAGCACCGGCGGCGATCACCGCGCCGGCGGCCACCCGCGCGACACGGATCCGCGTCTTCTTGGTCATCTGCCTGCTACCCCCAGATAGCTCATCGTGAATGGAGCAGCGCCTGGGGCGACGGCATCAGGGACGCTTTCTCAGCCCCCCGGTTCACATGCGCCCCAGAGATACGCATGCCGCGCGTCAGCCTTCCTGTTCTTCAAAGAAGCGTCAAGGTCGTTGCGACCGTGATGTCCAGATCAAGGTCATATGACGGCCGAGACAACATGTGAGTGTGACGTAAAACCCAGACATTGGGCAGCACAAAGGGCAACTGCCGTCCCATGAACGGCAGTTGCCCTGTCGACAAAACGACGTCGGTAAAAGTCGCTTACTTCTCCTGCTGCTTGCGCCAGCGAATTCCGGCCTCCAGGAAGCCGTCGATCTCGCCGTTGAACACGGACTCCGGATTGCCGACCTCGTGCTCCGTCCGCAGGTCCTTGACCATCTGGTACGGGTGCACGACATACGAACGCATCTGGTTGCCCCAGGAGTTGCCGCCGTCGCCCTTGAGGGCGTCCATCTTGGCCTGCTCCTCCTGCCGACGCCGCTCCAGCAGCTTCGCCTGAAGTACGTTCATGGCGGTGGCCTTGTTCTGGATCTGCGACCGCTCGTTCTGACACGACACCACGATCCCGGTGGGAATGTGGGTCAACCGCACAGCGGAGTCAGTGGTGTTGACACCCTGACCACCGGGTCCGGAGGACCGATACACATCGACCCGCAACTCCGACTCATCGATCTCGATGTGATCGGTCTGCTCGACGACGGGCAGCACTTCCACACCCGCGAACGAGGTCTGCCGGCGGCCCTGGTTGTCGAAGGGCGAAATCCGCACGAGCCGGTGCGTGCCCTGCTCCACCGACAACGTCCCGTAGGCGTACGGCGCCTGGACGGCGAAGGTGGTCGACTTGATACCGGCCTCCTCCGCGTACGAGGTTTCGTAGACCTCGGTCTTGTAGCCGTGCTGTTCGGCCCAGCGCAGGTACATGCGCTGGAGCTTCTCGGCGAAGTCGGCGGCGTCGACGCCACCGGCCTCGGCCCGGATGTTGACGAGCGCCTCACGGGAGTCGTACTCCCCCGACAGCAGCGTCCGGACCTCCATCTCGTCCAGCGCCTTCTTGACGGCGGTGAGCTCGGTCTCGGCCTCGGCACGGGTGTCCGGGTCGTCCTCCTCCTCGGCCATCTCGAAGAGCACACTGAGATCATCGATCCGGCTGCGCAGCGCCTCGGCCTTCCTCACCTCCGCCTGGAGGTGGCTCAGCCTGCTGGTGATCTTCTGCGCCGCTTCCGGGTCGTCCCACAGGGACGGCGCTGCCGCCTGCTCCTCGAGCACGGCGATGTCTGCCCTCAGCTTGTCGAGGTCCAGAACGGCCTCGATTGACTCCATGGTCGCGGAGAGGGACTTGAGCTCTTCGGATACATCGACAACTGCCACACCCCCAGCGTAACGGCTCCGCCAAGGCCTCCGGCTGAGAGATGGGGTGCCTACGGGGGTGGTGGGCAGCGGTTCGTGGGCAACTGCGGGCCCGTTGTGGCTTGTCGCGCAGTTCCCCGCGCCCCTAAAAGCAAAAGCCTGCGCCTACATCCACCCGCCAGCCATAACGGACCAACCACCACCCACCCGCACCCTCCCACCGGCGGGAGG
>NZ_JAAKZY010000286.1 GCF_011045015.1 Streptomyces scabichelini
GGGGGCTGCGCCCCCAGGCCCCCCTGAGGGGTCGTAGCTCGGCTGCGGGTTCGTTGTGGCTTGTCGCGCAGTTCCCCGCGCCCCTAAAAGGGGCGCCCCGGCCACTCAACCGCCGAAGGCAGCCGTCAGGTCACCTTCTCGATGCGTGCGTTGCGGATCAGGAACTTGCCCGGCTCGCGGACCTGCTCGAACGCCGCGTCGTTCAGTAGGACGCAGCTGCCGGAGGCCGATGTGACCTCCACGGTCGTGGACTTGTCGTTGTCCAGATTCGTGACCTTCAGCTTCGTACCGGCCGGGAACTGGTTGCTGGACGCGGCCGGAGTGCCCGCCTCACCGGAGAGTGTGACGGTCGAGCCGGCACAGACCTGTTCACCGTCGGCGGCCCCCGCCCCCGCCGCGTCACCGGAGGCGTCCGCAGGAGCCGACGCGGCCTGCTCGGTCGGGGAACCCTGGGCCAGCTCCCCGATCGTGCACCCGGACGCCGCTTGCTTGCGCTGGATCTCCTCGACGACCGCCTCCCGGTTGGCGATCCGGGCCTCGGACTGTGCGTCGGGGTTGGCGCGCTGCTCCTCGATGAACTTCTCGTTGTTCGCGAGCGCCGTGGCCAGCCCGTCGCAGGCCGTCGAGGACTGCGGCGAGTCGACGGGCGCCGCGTTCGACGTGGCCGCCAGGGCGAAGGCCCCGCCCCCGGCCACCGCCGCGGCACTCACCAACAACGCGAGCTTCTGCTTCGTACCGAGGGTCCTTCTACGCGACATGCTGCGCCTCCTGTCTCCGGCCGCCCTGTCGGCGGCCGGTCGTGAGCGGGGAGTACGCCGCTATGTACGAGATACCGAACAGGGTTACTCAGTAGTTAGCACGAGTCACTCAAGTAACGTAGATCACAAAAGAAGTTGCGTAATCCTCAGCCGTCCTCATGCGCCACGACCTTGTCATTCACGTACTCCAGCAGCCCGGCCGTCTGCGCGTTCAGCGCCTCCTCGCCCGTCTCGGCACCGTCCCCCCACTGCCCGTTCGCGAAGACGACGGACCGTACCGTCATCAGCCGCTGGAACACCCCCGCAGAGCCGGGCGGCACAGTCGGCAGCCCGGCCTCCGGGGGTGGATCGAGCGAGACCACCTGGTACGTCACCGGATCGATCGAGGCCATCGCAAAGACCCGCGAGGCGTCCTCGGCCCGCCGGAAACTCAACACGGTGACCGTCACCTGCGAACGCCGCTCCGCATCGGTGAACAGCGCGGCGGTCAACTGCGCGCACTCCTCGCCCTGTTCGATGAGCGAGGCGAGCTCCGGTGACATCCCGCGCGCGCACTCGGACGTCGCGGCCATGTCCACGCGCTCGTACGTCGAACCGTCCTTCACCCGTACGTTCTTCTCGGGGAAGGCCTGTTCCGGCCGCACGATCGGCCGCTTGAGCAGCGAGGGCAACGACGAGGGCGCCCCGGACGGCGAATCGACCACCACGGAGGGAACGGCGGGCGAGGGGGAGTCGGAGGTGGAGAGGGGAGGGGAAGGGTAAGGAGAAGGGGAGGTGACGGCAGGCACCGCTTCCCCTTCACCGGCCCCGCCGTCCCCGTCTCCCGCGTACACCACGCCCCCGGCCGCGACCGCCGCCACGAGCACGACGCCCACCGCGCTCCCGACCGCGCGCCGGGTCCGCCGTCTTCGGCGCAGCCGCTCCTGCTGGGCCACCCACTGGGCATAGGGATCGGGCGGCCCGTACGACATTCCTTGATCACCAAAGGTCATGGCGGCGGAGAGTAACAGCGCGACCCGCCTACTACCCGGTCACCCGGCAAACCCGCAACTACCGTGGCAGATCATCATGTACCGCCTCATCCGTACGCGTCAGGACCGCGGCCCCGTCCTCCTGGTCGAGCACGATGCGGGCCAGGGCGGTCGCCTGGGCCAGTCGCAGGTCCGGCACCGTGTACACCCGCTCACCCGCCGCTGTGGCCAGCCGCAGCACGGCCAGGCCGAGCCGCCGCTGGAGCCGCGACTGACGCACCGTCGTCCCGCACACGCCGCGTATCTGCACCACATCCGTGCGGCGGACGAAGAAGCCGCGGCGCGCGAAGAGATGGCCGTCGGCGAGCCGGTGCCCGAGATTGCGGTGATAGCCGTACGCCGCCGGCAGATGCACGACCGCGAGGACGGCCGGCAGCAGCATCAGCAACGGTGTCCGGTCCCACAGCCGTACCGGCAGGAGCAGCGTCGCGGCCAGGGCGCCGTCAGCCGCCAGATAACGCGCCAGTATCCGGAACCCGGCCGAGCGTGGGTGCGGCCGCAGCCAGCCGTGTCCCAGCCGCTCAGCGGTGAGCGGCTGGGACACGGCGCCGAGCAGCGGATTGGCCACCCGCAGAGCGGCCTCGGGGGTGGTGGCCGGCAACAGCCGCCCGTTGTCGGAGAATTCCTGACCCAGGCTCACCCCGGTCAGGATCGGTGCCAGCCGCGTCCCGCCCAGTGCCCGTACGGTCAGGGAGTCGCGCAGCGTCACGCCGCGCACCCGGGCCCGGTCGACGGTGAACGAGCGTGTGGTGAACAGGCCCCGGGTCGAGCGGAACCGGCCCTGCCGGTCGTGCTCCAGCCGGTAGTCCCACCATTGCAGGGCGAAGCTCAGCGCGCCGCCGCACAGGCCCAGCGCCACGGTCAGGGCGACCACGACGGCGACGGCCCCGGCCGTCGGCAGGTCCGCCGGGTTGTCCGTGAACCATCGGGCCGCCAGATCGTGCGGGCTCCACCCGAGCAGCGGCAGGACCTGGTAGGAGGCACCGACCAGCGCGAGCGGGGTCACCATGGACCAGATGTAGAACATCTGGAACACCGCCCAGCGCCATCGCAGCGTCAGCACGGGTGTCCAGCCGGGGGCGGCCTCTTCGGCGTCGGGTGCGCGGGGTTCGGAGAGCCCGGCGAGCGCCAGCAGGGTCGCCCGCAGCTCATGCGCCGTGTCGGCGCGCACCGCGTCCAGCGCGATGGTGCCCTCGCCGCCGGACACCTTGCGGCCCGTTCCCACCACCACGCCGGCCAGCCGGAACAGCCGCAGCACCGGCTTCGCCGTGATATCGACCGTACGGACCCGGTCCAGCGGCACCCTGCTGAAGCTGCGGAACAACAGCCCGGTACGCACCTGGAGTTCGGTGCCGGTCACGCGATAGCGGAACTTCAGATACTTCAGCAGGTAGGCGGCGGGCCTGAGGACGACGAGCGCCGCGATGGCCAGGAGGCTGTAGCCCTGCGACCTGTCGGTGCTGTCCAGCAGCAGATACGCCAGTGCCCCGGGCACCGCCCCCACCACGAGCCGTACCGCCGCCGCTCCCGCCATCCGCGGGCTCAGTCGCAGCCACGGCCCCGGCTCCGGCCCCGGCCCCGGCCCCGGCTCCGGCCCCGGCTCCGGCTCCGGCTCCGGCCCCGGGTCCGGGTCCGGGTCCGGGTCCGGGTCTGCGGACAAAACCTCCGGCTCGCGCCCCGGATCGGCAGCCGGCACATCCCGCTGAGCTGTCATGTCGCATCCCCCGATGTGCGCTGCGTCGCCCTGGTCAGTGACGCCACGAGGACGTCGGCCACGTCCCTGTCCAGTCCCTGGATCACCACCGCCCCGTGCGAGGAGGCGGTGGTGACGCGTACCGACGAGAGTCCGAACCACTGCTCCACGGGACCGCGTGTCGCCTCGATCGTCTGCACCCGGGACAGCGGCGCCACCTTCCACTCGACCGACCACCATCCGGTACGGGCGTAGACGGCCGTGTCGTCGGCCTCCCAGCGGTGCACCCGGTACCGCAGCGGTGGCATCACCAGCGTGTACGCCAGCCCGGGCACCGCGACGACGACGGCGATCCAGAACAGCACCGAGCGGGCACCGGGCCACAGCGCGCCCACTCCCAGCAGCAGCCCCAGGACCACGACGAAGGCGAGCCCTTCAGTGGCCATCCAGTACAACCGGGCTCTGGGGTCGACATGGTTGCGCGGAGTGTGCGGATCGGTCACGGGCAATGCCTCCCGACGCGAGTGCCGGAGCGGTCCGGGCCGCGGCTCTGTGCCTGGAATGTACGTCTGGCCGCGCCTCCTGTCGCCAGCTGTCGCCAGCCCTGTGGACGAGGCGAAGAACGTACGTGCTTGCCGAGGCCTTTGTTCGAATTGACGCAGCCTCATGCGCACCTTCAAGACCTGGTGTGACGCTGCGCCAATTCCCTTCCTCACCTGGTCCTTTGATGGCCTCTTCGGCCTGTCTCGATGTCAGTGGCGGGCAGTAAACTGGAAGCAGTGTTCGAGGGCGCCGACGGATGGCTCCCTGACCGCGACAGGAGGATGCCCGTGCCCGCTGCCGCACTCCGCGCGCTGCCCACGCAGTCCACAGCCAAGAGGCCGGTTCCGCTGGACCTCCCGTACGAGCCCGTCGAGAAGCGCCCGCTCCCGCCGGGGCGTCCGCGCGACTGGTACATCACGCACAACCGCCGCCTCAAGGCGATGCGGCTCGCCATCGCCTTGCTGGACTCCGGCGTCTACCTGCCCAACCAGGCCCGCAACGAGAAGATCCGCAGCACGGCCGAACTCATCGGCGTCCACCCGCCGTCGGACACGACCTGTCACATGGTCCGAGCCCTGATGCGCTACGCCCGCTGACGCCTCCGGCGGTCGAGCGGGGCGCCTTCGGGGGTGGTGGGTAGGGTTCGCGGGCGACTGCGGGTCCGTTGTGGCTGGTCGCGCCCGCGCGGCGGAGCCGCAAATTGATACAGCCCCGCGCCCCTAAAAACCTTGCAGCTGGCCATGGCCCCGCGCCCCTTCAGGGGCGCGGGGCCATGTTGCTGAAGGGGCGCGGCCCCTCCCGCCTCCGCCTGCCCCGGGCAATATTCGTTTCCGCCGAAGAGGTATCACCCGGCATCCTGAGGGCTACTCTCAACCCACCGACGAACGGGCGTTCGTCCCGCGCCGCGTCGGGCCGTCTCAAACCTCAAGGTCCTAACGTTTACGCAAAGGAGGCTCGTCATGGGAACCTTGATCATCCTGGCGATCCTCGCTCTGGTCGTCATGGGCTTCAGCAACCCCGTCTGGTGGATCGCCGCGGCCGCGCTGCTCTACCTGCACGTCCGCTATGGCCGGACGGGACCGTCCACGTCGTCCGGCGGACCCTCGGGATCGGGATCCTCGGGTTCCTCGGGTCGCTTCGACGACAGCTACCGGGCGTACCGTCAGCGCCGTGACCGCCAGGCCAGGTGGGAGCGCCGTTACCGCCGCGAGCGCCCCTGGGCGTCCCGCCCGAAAGGCTGACCCGGTCGGGCTGACCCGGCAGGGCTAACCCAGCCCGGGCGCACCCCAGATCGGGAACCAGCGGTTCAGATCCTGCTCCACCCGCAGGTCGTTCGCGAGCACAGCCCTGACCTGCAACTCCAACGCGTTGTCGCGCCGCTCGCCGCCACCGGGGAGCGGCGCGAACGGGTAGAAGCTCCCGCGCTTGTAGAGGTAGACGAGCCCGAGCGGCCGCTGCTCACCGTCCTCGAAGCCGACCACGGAACACAGCAGCTGGGGCCCGAACCCGCTGCCCTCCAGTGCACTGTTCACCGCGTGCAGATCACTGACGAGGGCCGGCAGATCGCCGGGCTCCCGCCGTGAGACCAGCCATGTGTACCCGTAATCGTCCCGGGCCACCTCCACAGGCGGCCCAGTCCGCTCGGCATCCGCGTCCAACAGCGCCCGCACGTCCTGTCGTACGTCATCAAAGGCCGCCCCCTCGACCGTCGCGAAGCACACCGAGCCGTGCCCGGTCGGGGTGAACCCGGCCGCCGCCTCCAGGGTGACGGCGGCCGACGGCAGCCCGAAGAGCTGGTCGAGATCGGGCGCCACCGGCTTCGTACGGCCGAGCAGGATGTCCAGCATCCCCATCCTCAGTCCGCCCTCCCCGGCTCCGCCGCCTCACCCAACTCGGCGGAGATCCGCCCCAGTTGATCGAGCCGCTGCTCCAGGCTCGGGTGGGTGGAGAAGTACCGCTCGATGCCGGGCTGCTTACCGGTCGCCGGGGTGAAGTAGAAGGCGTTGAAGGCCTGCGCGGTGCGCAGATCCTTGGTGGGGATCCGGGCGATGTCGCCGGAGACCTTGGTCAGCGCGGAGGCCAGCGCCGAGGGGCGGCCGGTGAGGTGCGCCGCGGCCCGGTCCGCGGCCAGTTCCCGGTAGCGGGACAGGGCCCGGATCAGCAGGAAGCTGATCGCGTACACGGCCGCGGACACCCCCATCACGGCCGCGAAGACGGCGGCGGTGTTCTGGTCCCTGCGTCCCCCGCCGAACAGCTGCGAGTAGAAGGCGAACCGCACGATCAGCCCCGCGATCACACCGAGGAACGAGGCGACCGTGATCACCGCCACGTCCTTGTGCGCCACGTGCGACATCTCGTGCGCCAGTACGCCCTCCAGCTCCGCGGGCTCCAGCCGCCGCAGCAGCCCGGTGGTCACACAGACCACGGCGTGGTCGGGGTTCCGCCCGGTCGCGAACGCGTTAGGCATGTCCATGTTCGACACGGCGGCCACCGGCTTGGGCATGTCCGCGATCGCACAGAGCCGGTCGATCACGGCGTGCAGTTCGGGATACTCCTCCCGCTCCACGACCCGCCCGCGCATCGCGTACATCGCGATCCGGTCCGAGAACCAGTACTGCGCGCCCAGCAGCGCCGCCGCGACCACCACGACCAGCACCCACGACTTCAGCAGCACGATCAACGCGGCGACGAACGCCACGTACAACAGCCCCAGCAGGAACAGCGTGACCCCCATCCGCGTGTTCAGCTGCCGGTCGGGCTGGAATCGGCTCCTCATTACGATCACCCCGCATATCGGGCACTCGTCCCGTCATCCATTGTGCGCCGACCGTGTTCAAGGAACAGGAGCCGTTTGTCCATGAACAGGTTCCGTTCGGCCCATGGCAGGCAAAGAACGACGGAGCCCCGCCGCCGCCCACGAGGGGCGGTGACGGGGCTCTGAAGGCGGGGAGGCCTACGCGTCGGTCACACGTCGAAGTAGAGCTCGAACTCGTGCGGGTGCGGACGCAGCTGGAGCGGAGCGATCTCGTTCGTGCGCTTGTAGTCGATCCACGTCTCGATCAGGTCGGACGTGAAGACGTCGCCCTGGAGGAGGAACTCGTGGTCGGCCTCGAGGGAGTCGAGGACGGCCGGCAGCGAGGTCGGGACCTGCGCGACGTTCGCGTGCTCCTCGGGAGCCAGCTCGTACAGGTCCTTGTCGATCGGCTCGGCCGGCTCGACCTTGTTCTTGATGCCGTCCAGGCCGGCCAGCATCAGGGCCGCGAAGGTGAGGTACGGGTTGCCGGAGGAGTCCGGCGCGCGGAACTCGACCCGCTTGGCCTTCGGGTTCGAGCCCGTGATCGGGATACGCATGGCCGCGGAGCGGTTGCGCTGCGAGTACACCAGGTTGATCGGGGCCTCGAAGCCGGGCACCAGACGGTGGTACGAGTTCACCGTCGGGTTGGTGAAGGCCAGCAGCGAAGGCGCGTGCTTGAGGATGCCGCCGATGTAGAAGCGGGCGGTGTCCGAGAGGCCCGCGTAACCCGCCTCGTCGTAGAACAGCGGGTCGCCGTTCGCCCACAGCGACTGGTGGACGTGCATGCCCGAGCCGTTGTCACCGAAGATCGGCTTCGGCATGAAGGTCGCCGTCTTGCCGTTGCGCCAGGCGACGTTCTTCACGATGTACTTGAAGAGCTGGAGGTCGTCGGCCGCGGCGAGCAGCGTGTTGAACTTGTAGTTGATCTCGGCCTGTCCTGCGGTGCCCACCTCGTGGTGCTGGCGCTCGACCTGGAGACCGGCCTTGTTCAGCTCCAGGGAGATCTCGGCACGCAGGTCGGCGAAGTGGTCGACCGGCGGGGTCGGGAAGTAACCGCCCTTGTAACGGACCTTGTAGCCGCGGTTGTCCTCCAGCGCACCGGTGTTCCAGGCGCCCGCCTCGGAGTCGATGTGGTAGAAGGCCTCGTTCGACTTGGTCTCGAAACGCACGCTGTCGAAAATGTAGAACTCGGCCTCGGGGCCGAAGTACGCGGTGTCGGCGATACCGGTCGACGCGAGGTAGGCCTCCGCCTTCTTCGCCACGTTCCGCGGGTCACGGGAGTACTGCTCGCCCGTGATCGGGTCGTGGATGAAGAAGTTGATGTTGACCGTCTTGTCGCGGCGGAACGGGTCGACGCGCGCGGTGGACAGGTCGGCCCGGAGCGCCATGTCGGACTCGTGGATGGCCTGGAAGCCGCGGATCGAGGAGCCGTCGAAGGCCAGTTCCTCGGTCGGGTCGAAGGCCTCTGCCGGCACCGTGAAGTGCTGCATCACACCAGGCAGGTCGCAGAAGCGGACGTCTACGAACTTGACGTCCTCGTCCGCGATGAATTTCTTGGCCTCGTCGGCGTTCTGGAACATCCAGCTCCTCCTACTCCCGACCGTCGCCAGACCGGGATGGTAGTTCGTTCGTGCGGCCAGTGCGGTGGCACACGCTGAGCCCGACGATAGGGACGGGTGGTTTCTCAAGCGTGACCCATTTGTTTCGCCCAAGTTAACCGACCTCGGCCCGGGTGACCCCACCTGTCCGGATACCAAAACGTGCGCAGTACCGTGGACAGGTGGACAACAGGCAAGCAATCGGATCGTGGCTCTCCGGACCGCGCGCGGCCGCGGAGGAAGCCGGTGCCGACTTCGGATACCGGGGCGAGCAG
This sequence comes from Streptomyces scabichelini, assembly GCF_011045015.1. GTDB lineage: Bacteria > Actinomycetota > Actinomycetes > Streptomycetales > Streptomycetaceae > Streptomyces > Streptomyces scabichelini. Next base: position 8,693 of record NZ_JAAKZY010000286.1, read on the forward strand.
CTGGGCCTGCCGGAGTCGGGCCCCGGCTCGATCGCCCGCCCCGGACGGCGCCTCGGCGCCCTCGCCGTCGACTGGGGCCTGTGCCTCCTGATCGCATACGGGCTGCTCACCGACGGCTACAACCAGGCGACGGGCAACTGGGCGCTGCTGATCTTCTTCGTACTGAGCGTCCTGACCGTCGGCACGATCGGCTCCACCCCGGGCAAGCGCCTGTTCGGCCTGCGGGTCCTCGCCCTGGACACCGGCACGGTCAACCCACTCCGCACCCTCCTGCGCACGGTCCTGCTGTGCGTCGCCATCCCCGCCCTGATCTGGGACCGCGACGGCAGGGGCCTGCACGACCGCTTGGCCCGCACGGTAGAGGTACGGATCTGAAGGAACGCGCCGGTGAGTGGACGGGCCCTTCGGGGGCGCCCCACTCACCGGCGCGCTCTCCTTCAGGGCGGCCTGCAGGGGGCGCGCTCTCCTTCGGGGCGGCCCGCTCAGGGGCGCGCAGCTTCGGGGGGCGGCTTGCTCAGGGGCGCGCAGCTTCGGGGGGCGGCTTGCTCAGGGGCGCGCAGCTTCGGGAGGCGGCCTGCTCAGGGGCCGCGCGGCTTCGGGTGCGGCCCACTAAGGGGCCGCGGGGAGGCGCAGGCTTTTGCTTTTAAGGGGCGCGGGAATATATCAATTTGCGGCTCCGCCGCGCGGGCGCGACCAGCCACGACGGACCCGCAGCCGCCAAACCGCAGAACCACCCCCGACAAACGCCGAAGGGCGCCCGGAACTCACAAGTTCCGGGCGCCCTCCGCTGTCCAGCCAAACTCAGCGGCAGCGCTACCGCATCTTCGGACCACCGCGAGGCATCCGCATGCCCTTCGGCATCGGCCCCTTCGGAAGGGGCATGTTGCTCATCAGGTCGCCCAGAGCGCGCAGCCGGTCATTCGTCGCGGTGACCTGAGGCCCGCTCAGCACACGCGGCAGCTTCAGCATCGTCGTGCGGAGCTTCTTGAGCTCGACCTGCCCCTCACCGGTTCCGACGAGGATGTCGTGTACGGGCACGTCCGAGACGATCCGGGCCATCCGCTTCTTCTCGGCGGCCAGCAGTCCCTTCACCCGGTTCGGGTTGCCCTCGGCGACCAGCACGATGCCCGGCTTGCCGACGGCCCGGTGCACCACGTCCTGCTGGCGGTTCATCGCCACCGCCGGGGTCGTCGTCCAGCCGCGCTTCATGTTGTCGAGCACCGCGGCCGCCGCTCCCGGCTGACCCTCCATCTGCCCGAAGGCAGCACGCTCGGCCCGGCGTCCGAAGACGATCGCCATCGCGAGGAAGGCGCACAGGAAACCGAAAATGCCGAGATAGATCGGGTGACCGATCAAGAAACCGATCGCAAGGAAGACACCGAAGGTGACGATTCCGACAGCCGCGAGTACAAGACCGATCTTGGAGTCGGCCCTGCGGGTCATCTTGTAGGTCAGGGCAATCTGCTTGAGTCGCCCGGGGTTCGCAGCGTCCGCTGCGTTTTCCTTCCTCGCCATGCCGAGAAGTCTACGTGGCGCGGAAAGCGCCGACGACGGCGGTGCCACGTGAGTGGCGGGTCACGGGCGAGGGGCGAACGACTGCTCCAGGACCGACTGCTCCAGGACACGCTGCGCCTCGACCCTGTCCTTGGCGCGGCGGCGGTCCTCCAGGACGGAGGTCCAGGCGTTACGGCGGGCGGTGCGCTGTCCGCCGCTCATGAGGATCGACTCGACGGCACGGAGTGCATCGGTGAAAGACGGAATCGCTGTTGCGCGTACGGGCGCGGCTTGCATGTTGGAGGTCCCCCCTCGGATAGCGGCTCTGGATCAGTTCTGTACGTGGCGTAAGAGCAGCGTCACTGATTGGTGTTACCAGGGCGTGACCGACCGGTCAAACGCCAATGAAGCCTTGATGCGAAGCCCGAAAACACTGACGCGGCCCTGACGGTGGCCCCCATCTGCGGGGACGGTCAGAACCGCGTCGTATCGGCCACTACTTGTGGGTAGTTTCTTGTGCGCAGATTCACACACTCATATGGCACTCCGTGCCACCGACCATGTCGTACGGCGTGTCAGACGGCCTGCGACGCGACGTACGCGCCGCGCTTCTCGACGGCCATCTGGTACAGCCGTCCGGCCCGGTACGAGGAGCGCACCAGCGGACCGGACATCACGCCCGAGAAGCCGATCTGCTCGGCCTCCTCCTTCAGCTCCACGAACTCATGCGGCTTGACCCAGCGCTCCACGGGGTGGTGGCGCACGGACGGGCGCAGGTACTGAGTGATGGTGACGAGCTCGCAGCCGGCGTCGTGCAGTTGCCTGAGCGCCTCACTGACCTCCTCGCGGGTCTCGCCCATGCCGAGAATGAGATTGGACTTCGTGACCAGGCCGACGTCGCGGGCTTCGGTGATGACCTTCAGCGAGCGGTCGTAGCGGAAGCCGGGGCGGATGCGCTTGAAGATCCGCGGAACCGTCTCGACGTTGTGCGCGAAGACCTCCGGGCGGGAGGAGAAGACCTCGGCGAGCTGGGCCGGCTCGGCGTTGAAGTCGGGAGCCAGCAGCTCGACCTTGGTGCGGCCGTCCGCGCGGTTCGCCGTCTGCTGGTGGATCTGGCGCACGGTCTCGGCGTACAGCCAGGCGCCGCCGTCCTCCAGGTCATCACGCGCGACGCCGGTGATGGTGGCGTAGTTGAGATCCATGGTGACCACGGACTCGCCCACACGCCGGGGTTCGTCACGGTCCAGCGCTTCCGGCTTGCCGGTGTCGATCTGGCAGAAGTCGCAGCGTCGGGTGCACTGGTCGCCGCCGATGAGGAAGGTGGCCTCGCGGTCCTCCCAGCACTCGTAGATGTTCGGACAGCCCGCCTCCTGGCAGACCGTGTGCAGCCCTTCGCTCTTCACGAGGTTCTGCATCTTCGTGTACTCGGGACCCATTTTCGCCCGGGTCTTGATCCACTCGGGCTTGCGCTCGATGGGGGTCTGGCTGTTGCGGACCTCCAGGCGCAGCATCTTGCGTCCGTCGGGTGCGACTGCGGACACGACCGGCTCCCTGTGCTTCGATTCTTCGGCGTCCCCCAGGGTACGCCCGTACATTCTCGGTCCCCGAGGTGGGCAACCTGGCGGAACGGGGTGGCATTCCCCAGGTTTTCCTCGCCCCCGCCGCCCCTACCCGTCCCATCCGCGGGGGCTGCGCCCCCAGGCCCCCGCCAGGGGGG
>NZ_JAAKZY010000287.1 GCF_011045015.1 Streptomyces scabichelini
CGGTCACCGTGCCGCGCACCGCGCCCTCCGTGCTCGGGCCGGTCAGCCGGAGCTGTTCCGGGCGGAGCAGCACCGTGCCGGCGCGGAGGTCGGCGGGCGGGGCGGAGAGCGGGACGGCGCCCAGGGGGGTGGCGACCGTGCCGTCGCTGTCGACCGTGCCGGGGAGCAGGACGGCGTCGCCGACGAAATCGGCGACCCAGGGGTCGGCGGGGTGGCGGTAGAGGTCCTGCGGGGTGGCGCACTGGGCGACCCGGCCGTCTCGGACGACGGCGACGAGGTCGGCGGTGGACAGGGCCTCCTGCTGGTCGTGGGTGACGAGGACGGCTGTCGCGCCCGTCGCCTTCAGCGCGGCCCGTACGTCCGCCCGTACCCCCGCCCGCAGTGCGCTGTCGAGGGCGTTGAACGGCTCGTCCAGGAGTACGAGTCGGGGACGCGGGGCGAGCGCCCGGGCGAGGGCGACGCGTTGCTGCTGTCCGCCCGACAGCTCGTGCGGCATGCGGTCGCCGTATCCGGCGAGGCCGACCAGGTCCAGCATCTCCTCCGTACGGCGCCTTCGTTCCCCCCTGTCCACGCCCGTCAGTCCGAAGGCCACGTTGCGCGCGACGCTCAAGTGCGGGAAGAGCGCGCCCTCCTGCGGCACGATGCCGACGGAGCGCCGCTCGGGCGGCAGATGGACACCCGGACCGGTGAGGACCCGGTCGCCCACCCGGACCGTGCCCGCGTCGGCGCGCAGGAAGCCCGCGATGATGCGCAGCAGCGTGGTCTTTCCGCAGCCGGAAGGGCCGAGGACGGCGGCCACGGCTCCGGCGGGCACGGTGAGGTCCAGCTGCTGAAGGACCGGCGCCCCTGGGCCGTACGACTTGGTAAGCCCCTGTACGCGCAGTTCGTTCCCAGGTACGAGGGATTCGTTCATGTGCGATGCCTGCCTAGGAGGTACGAGGGGACGGCGGCCAGCAGGATCAGCGCGGCGGCGTAGGGGGCCGCGGCCGCGAAGGATCCGGCGCCCGTCTCGGTCCAGAGGCGGGTGGCCAGGGTGTCCATGCCGGTGGGGCGCAGGAGCAGGGTGGCGGGCAGTTCCTTCATGCAGACCACGAAGGTGAGTGCCGCCCCGGCCGCCACCCCGGGCGCGGCCAGCGGCACGGTGACCTCGCGCAGGACCTGCCACGGACGCCGCCCCAGCGACCGGGCCACGTCCTCCAGGGCGGGCGGCGCCTGGAGCACGGCGGCCCGGGTGGCGGCCACCGCGACCGGCAGGAAGAGGACGGCGTACGCGCCGACCAGCAGCGGGAGTTGCTGGTACAGCGGGTAGGCGTACCGGACCGCGAAGAAGACCAGCGACAGCGCGACCGTGATGCCGGGCAGCGCGTGGCCCGCGTACGCCGCCTGTTCCAGGAGCCGTGCGCCGCGCCCCCGGTACCGGGCGGCGATGACCCCGACCGGCAAGGCGAGGGCCGTGGTGAGGGCGGCGCCGGCTGCCGCGACTCCGAGCGTGGCCCAGGCTGTGTCCGCGAGCCCGGCCAGGTCCCAGGTCGCCGAGCTGCCGACGGCCAGCCAGTACCCGAGGGTGCCGAGCGGGAAGACGACGGCCACGGCCGCCACCGCCCCGCACCACAGCAGCGCGAGCGGCCGCCACCGGCCCAGGGGGAGCGGAACGGCCGGGCGGGCGGTGCCCGTTCCGGTCCTGGTGTGTCCGGCGCGTCCGCGCGTACGGGCCTCCGCGGCGACCAGTGCCACCGTCATCACCACCAGCACGACGCTGAGCGCGGCGGCGGGCGTGCGGTCGAAGGAGGCGCGGTACGAGGTGTGGATGGCCCGGGTGAAGGTGTCGTACCGCATGAGGGAGACCGCGCCGAAGTCGGAGAGGACGTACAGCGCGACGAGCAGCGCCCCGCCCGCGGCTGCCGGTCGCAGCTGGGGAAGGGTGACCCGAAGAAAGGTGCGCAGAGGGCCGTGGCCGAGGGAGCGGGCCGCCTCCTCCTGCGCCGGGTCGATGCCGCGCAGCGCGGCGGCGACCGGCAGTTGGACGTACGGGAAGCTGACCAGGGTCAGGGCGAGTGCGGCGCCGCCGAACCCGGCGAGCCCCGGTTCGGCGGACAGCCAGGCGAACGCGGCGACATAGCTGGGTACGGCCAGCGGCAGCGTGGCCAGCACCGACCAGGCGCGGGCGCCGGGCAGGGCGGTGCGCACGGTCAGCCAGGCCAGCGAGACGCCCAGCACCAGGCAGGCCGCCACTACGGCGGCGGTGAGGCCGAGGCTGCGGCCGAGGAGCTGGAGGGTGCGTTCGTCGGCGACGATCTTCCAGGCGTAGCCGGGGCCGCGTTCGAGGGCGCGGACGGCGAGGTAGCCGAGCGGGAGCAGGGCGAGGAGGGCGGCGGCGCAGGCGGGGACGAGCAGGATCAGCGGCGGTCTCCGGCCGGATGACCCGGGTGGCCCGGATGCCGTACGCGGTTTCCGCCCGGCCGGGGCAGACGCTCCGGCCGGGCGCGACGCGGACCGCGGTGGTGTGCGCACGCCGCTCAGACCAGTCCGACGTCCTGGAGCATCGCCTGGGTCTCCTGGACGGACTCCAGCTTGCCCAGGTCGATCTCGGGCGACTGGAGGGAGTCGAACGGCGGCAGGTCCTCGACGGTGCTCGTGACGCCCGCGGCCAGCGGGTACTCCATGGTCTTGTCGGCGAAGTAGGTCTGCGCCTCCTTCGACAGCAGGAAGTCGACGGCCTTCTGGGCGGTCTCGCTCTGCCCGCTGTCCTTGAGGACACCCGCCCCGGCGACGTTGATCAGCGCGCCGGGGTCCTTGCCGGGCAGGAAGTGCAGCCTGGAGCCGACCTTGTCCTCGCCCTTCTCGGCGACCCGCTCGTACCAGTAGTAGTGGTTGACCAGGCCCAGGGAGACCTCGCCGGCCTCGACCCCGTCCAGGGTGGCGAGGTTGTGCGCGTAGGTCTTGGCGCCGTTGTCCTTCAGCGCCTTCAGCCACTCGCGGGTGGCGTCGTCGCCCTCCAGGACGCGCATGCCGGTGACGAAGGCCTGGAAGGAGGGGTTGGTGGGCGCGATGCCGACCTTGTCCTTCCACTCCGGCTTCACCACGTCGTGGACGCTGTCCGGGACCTCGTCCTCGGTGACCTCGTCCGGGTTGTACGCGATGACGCGGACGCGCCCGGAGAGGCCGACCCAGTCGCCCTCGCCGCCCCGGTAGGACGTGTCCACCTTGTCGAGGGTGGCCTGCGGCAGCTTCTCCAGCACGCCCTCGTTCGAGAGGGCGCCGAGGGCTCCGGCGTCCTGGGAGAAGAACAGTCCGGCCTTGGTGCGGTCGCCCTCCTCCAGGATCTGGGCGGCCAGTTCGGCGCTGTCGCCGTAACGCACCTCGACCTCGGCGCCGACGGCCTTCTCCAGCTTGTCCAGGATCGGCTTGACGAGTTTCTCGTTGCGGCCGGAGTAGATGACGAGGCCGGAATCGCCCTCCGCCTGACCGCTCTTGTCGTCGTCGGAGCCGCAGGCGGCGAGGGCAGGGAGTAGCAAACCAGCCGCGACGAACGCGGTGATCCGGCGAGCCGAGGGGCGTCGCATGGTGAGGAACCTTCCTGCGTAGCTCGCCTTTACGCCGCTGTCGCGTCGTCGGTCAGCAAGCGGCGAATCGATATTTTCAAGCCAACTGTGAACATGCTATGAATAAGGTAAAGCTTGCCTAAGCGTCAAGGGGCCTGTGCTAGCGAGGCCTGTGTCAACGGCGGACGCTGCCGCGGAAAGGTCGCGCCCCGTGATGCACCCCTCTGGCCCCGTCCGGGTCCCGCCCTCCGATCCCCTTCGGGTCCCGTCCTCCGATCCCCTCCGGGTCCCGTCCGCCGTCCGGCTCTCGGCCGGGGCGGCCACCGCTCGCCCCACCACGTCGCTTCCGTTCCCGGCCGAACCGCCCGTACGACCGCACGCGCACGGCGTGCCCTTCGCACGCGACCTCGCGGCGTACGGCGACCGCATCGCCCTCCACACACCGACGGGTCAACTCACCTACCGCGCACTCGCCGACCAGGTCTCCGCCACCGTCGAACGCCTCGGCCCCACCCGCCGACTGGTGCTGCTGGCCGGCGCCAACCGGGCCGACGCCCTCGTCGTCCACCTGGCGGCCCTGTCCGCCGGCCACCCGGTCCTGCTCGTCCCCGGCGACAGCGACAGCACGGTCGCCTCGCTGACCAGCGCGTACGACCCGGATGTCGTGGCCCGGCCGGACGCGGACGGCACCTGGACCCTCGAGGACCGGCGCCGGGACCCGGGGAGAGCCGGGAGGGCTGGGAGGGCCGTGAGGACTGGGAGAGCTGGGAGCGCCCACACCCTCCACCCCGACCTCGCGCTGCTGCTGAGCACCTCCGGTTCGACCGGCTCACCCAAACTGGTGCGGCTCTCCCACGAGAACCTTCAGGCAAACGCCGAGTCCATCGCCACGTACCTCGGCATCACCGACACCGACCGCGCGGCCACGACCCTCCCCCCGCACTACTGCTTCGGCCTCTCGGTCATCCACAGCCACCTGCTGCGCGGCGCCGGGCTGATCCTCACCGAGCGGTCGGTGTCGGACGCGGCCTTCTGGCAGGAGTTCCGCGCCGCCCGAGGCACGTCCCTGGCGGGGGTGCCATACACCTTCGACCTGCTCGACCGGGTCGGCTTCGACCGGATGGAGCTGCCGCACCTGCGCCGCGTCACCCAGGCCGGGGGCCGCCTGGCGCCGGAACGCGTGCGCCGCTACGCCGAGTTGGGGTGCCGATCCGGCTGGGAACTGTTCGTCATGTACGGGCAGACCGAGGCGACGGCCCGCATGGCCTACCTGCCACCGCACCTCGCCGCCGAGCGCCCGGAGGCCGTCGGCATCCCGATCCCCAGGGGCTCCTTCCGACTGGCCCCCGTGGACGGCCAGGACGACCACGGTCCGGAAGTCGGCGAACTCGTCTACTCCGGGCCGAACGTGATGCTCGGCTACGCCGAGAGCCCCGCCGACCTCGCCCTCGGCCGCACCGTCCAGGAGCTGCACACGGGCGACCTGGCCCGGCGCGCACCCGACGGGCTGTACGAGATAGTCGGCCGCCGCAGCCGGTTCGCGAAGATCCTCGGCCTGCGGATCGACCCGCAGCGCGTCGAGGCGTTGCTGGAACAACACGGGGTCAGGGCGTACTGCGCGGGCGACGGGGACACCCTGGCGGTGGCCGCGCTCGGCGACGCGGACGAGGAGGCGCAGGCCCGCCTTCGGCGACTGGTCGCTCAGGAGTGCGGGCTCCCGGCCCGCGCGGTCCGGGTCCTGGCCCTCCCCGAACTCCCGCGGCTCGCCACGGGGAAGCCCGACTACGAGGCCGTACGACGACTGACGCGCCCGGCACCGGAGGAACGCCCGGTCTCCCCGGTATCCCGGGTATCGGAGGAACCGGCGCACTCCTCCGCCGACCTGCGCGCGCTCTACGCCGAGATCCTCGACCGTCCGGACGCCACCGAGGACAGCAGCTTCGTGAGCCTGGGCGGCGACTCACTCTGCTACGTCGAGATGTCCCTGCGGCTGGAGGAGACACTGGGCGGACTGCCCACCGACTGGCACACGAGGCCGATCCGCGAACTGCGGTCCGCGACAGTGTCTCTGCCGACGCCGACAGCGCAAGCACCCCTGGTGACAGCGGAAACGACGGAACATACGGCTCGTCGGCCCTGGCGGTCTCCGGGATCACCGCCCCGAACGCGGAGCGTCCGGCGCTCCCTGGAGACCGGCATCGCCCTGCGCGCCGTCGGCATCGTCCTGATCGTCGGTTCCCACATCCCGGTCTTCTCGCTCCAAGGTGCCGCCCACATACTCCTCGGCGTCGCGGGCTACAACTTCGCCCGTTTCCACCTGACCGGCGCCGGACACCGGGAGCGCATACGGCACTTGGGGCGCAGCATCGCCCGCATCGCCGTACCGAGCATCGTGTGGATCGCCGGCGTGGTGGTGCTGACCGGCCGGTACGACCCGGCCAACGCCGTGCTGCTCAACAGCCTGCTCGACCAAGGAACCGAACGCTACGAGTGGCACTACTGGTACGTGGAAGCCCTCATCTACGTCCTGGTCGCCCTGTGCGTGCTCATGGCCGTCCCGCTGCTGGACCGGCTGGAGCGGCGGTACGCGTTCGGGGTGCCGCTGGCGCTGACGGGGATCGGGCTGATCGGGCGGTACGACCTGCTGGGAGTGGCGCCGGCCCGCTACCACCTGGGCCCCACCGTGGTCTTCTGGCTGTTCGCGCTGGGGTGGGCGGCGGCGCGGGCGACGACCGTGCGGCAGCGGTCGCTGTTGACGGCGGCGCTTCTGCTCACCGTGCCCGGCCTGTTCCACGGCCAGCCGCTGCGCACGGCGCTCGTGGCGGCCGGGCTCACGCTGCTGATCTGGGTGCCGACACTGCCCAGCCTGAGTTCGCTCAACCGGGTGGCGGGGGTGCTGGCGAGCAGCTCGCTCTACATCTACCTGACGCACTTCCAGGTCTATCCCCACCTCAGGGACGACTTCCCGCTCCTGGCCCTCTTCGCCTCGCTGGCGGTGGGCATCGGGTACGCGGCCGTGGCGGCCCGAGTGATGCGGTGGCGCCCCGGCCGGGTGGGGGGTGGTCCGGCCGGGACGCCTGCTCCCCCGTGATCCCCCGTGGTGCGGAGGACGGCTTGCCTGGGCCTACTTGCAGGGGCGCCTACCTGTAGGGGTGCCTACTTGTAGGCGGCGAAAGCCTTCGAGAAGGCGTGCTCGTCCTGGAGGATCGAGCTGCACGTCGCGTCCGCGGAGGGCTTCTCGCCGCCCGGGCACTGCTTGTCGCGGGTGGCGGACCACATGGAAAGCCAGCCGAGCCCCTTCTCCCTGGCGAAGTTCACCAACTGAGTAGCGTCGTCGACCTTGAAGATCTCCGTCGTCACGTCGTTGACGCCGATCATCGGCGTGACGGCGACCGTCTTCCAGGCGGCGGACTCGGAAAGCCCCAGAACTCCCTTGATCTGAGCCTGCGTGGCGGTGGCGGCCTGTTCGGCGTAGGTGCCCATGTCACCGCTGTACGCGGGGCCGTAGTCCATCGCCATGATGTTGACCGTGTCGATGCCGACGCCGTTCGACTTCGCGTCGGAGAGGAGATTCACGCCGTCCTGCGTCAGGCCCTCCGGCATGACCGGCAGCGTGAACGACACGTCCAGGTCAGGGTGTTGAGCCTGGAGCTTGGCGATCGCCTGCGCGCGGCGGGTGTTCGCCGCGGTGTTCGGCAGCGCGCCGCCCTCCACGTCGAAGTCGACCTTCGTGAGGTTGTACGTCTCCACGACCTTGCCGTACGCCGCCGCGAGGGCGTCCGCCGAAGAGCAGGTCGTGCCCAGCTCCGAGCCCGCCGCGCCACCGAAGGAGACGCGGACGTCGCCGCCCTTCGCCCGCAGGTCGCCGATCTGTGCGGCCACCGCGTCGCCGCCGAGGTCCGTCACACCGCCCCACTTGGGGGTGCAGCCGCCGCCGTCGGTGACGAAGGCGAGGTTGTACTCCTTCACGCCCGTCTTCTCGGCGGTGGCGAGCATGTCGAAGGCCGGGGAGAGGGAGGTGTCCACATACGGCGCGAAGCCCGCGCTCGCCTTCGTACCGTCCCCGGCGTCAGGTGCGGTGGCGCTCGGCTTGGGCGTCGCGGTCGCGGTCGGGGTAGCCGTCGCAGTCGGGGCTGGGGTCGGGGTCGCGGACTGCGTCGGGCGGCCGCTCGGTTCCGGTGTCGCGCCGCCGTCCACCGAGCACTTGGCGTCGTCGATGAGGCAACCCGTCGGAGCCGCCGTGCCGTTCACCACGAAGCCGACGGTGACCGACTCGCCGGCGGCCAGGCCGTCCTTGTCCCAGGACGGCGGCCGCACGGTGACATGCCGCCCGCTCACGCTCGACGCACCGTTCCAGAGCGAGCTGAGCTTGGCGCCGGCCGGCAGGTCGAACTCCAGCGTCCAGTCGGCCTTCGTCCTATCGGTGTCGTTCGTGATGACGTACTGCCCGGAGTAACCCGTCGACCAGTCGCTGGTCCTGGTGTACGCGGCGCCGACCCCGGCCGCCTGTGCGGTCCCGGAGAACAGGAAGGCACCGCCGCCCACGACGGCCGCGGCGACGATGCCGCCTATCGCCTTGTTCCGACCGCTGGCTGTGCGCCGATGGGTGCTCATCGCGTGCCTGCCTTCACTTCTCAGGGGGGTGGGTGCGGCAGCACGCTAGCGATCAGGAATCGGACAAACACCTTGATACGGACGGGGGTTGGGGATCTTAGGGTGCGCTTAAGGAAGGGATCGGGGCCGGTTAAAGGTAGAGACCAATTTGGTGGTCCTGCGGCGCCGTACCGACCCTCGATGCCCCCGCCGCTCCGGTTCGCGCCCGTCCAGCTGGATCCAGATCCGGACCTCGGTCCCGCCCAGCACGGAGCGCCCGATCCGCACGTCCCCGCCCGTCGACTCCGCGAGCCGCCGCACGATGTCGAGCCCGAGGCCGGTGGAGCCTTCGCTGCCGGAGCCGCGGCCGCGGGCCATCGCCGCCTCGGGGTCCGGTATGCCGGGCCCGGCGTCGGAGACGAGCACGATCACGGCGTCCTCGCCGTTGTGCACGTCGACCGCGAAGGCCGTCCCCTCCGCCGTGTGCCGGAACACGTTCCCGAGGAGCGCGTCGAGCGCGGCCACCAGATCGGCGCGGGCCACGGGTATTCGTACGGGCCGGTCGACCCCGGCGACCCGCACCTTGCGCCCCTCGTCCTCCGCGAGCGCCGACCAGAAGCCCATGCGCTCCCGGACCACCTCGGACACATCGCACCCGGACACGACGCCGATCGCCGCGGTCTGCGGCCTCGCGTCGCGGGCGGTCCGGATGATCGTGTCGACCTCGCGCTCCAGCTGTGCGACCGCGGACCGGGTCTGCTCGGCGGCGGGACCGTCGCCGAGCGAGGCGGCGTTGAGTCGCAGCACGGTCAGCGGCGTACGCAGCCGATGGGACAGGTCGGCCGCCAACTCCCTTTCGTTGGCGAGCAGTTGGACCACCTGGTCGGCCATGGAGTTGAACGCGACCGCGGCGAGCCGCAGTTCGGTCGGCCCGTCCTCCGGCACCCGGACGCCCAGCTTCCCCTCCCCCAGCTCGTGCGCGCCCTCGACCAGGCGCTGCGCCGGCTGCACCATCCGCACGCCGAGCCGGTCCGCCACCGCGACCGAGCCGACGATGAGCGCGACCCCGACAGCTGCCAGTACCGCCCAGGCCGTGGCCACTCCGTTGCTGACCTCGGACTCGGGGACGTACACCTCGACGACCGCTATCTCGCCGGAGCTCAGCGCGGTGGGCTGGAGCAGCGTGGAGCCGCCGGGCACCTCCGTGGTGGAGGCCCGGCCCAGCTTCCGGGTCGTGGTGATGTCCTTGCCGGCGGCGCGCTGCCTGCCGATGTCGACCGCCGCCGCGCCGTCGGCGGCGGGTATGTGCACGGCCATCCCCGAGTCGGAGCCCGCGGAGGCGACGACCCGCTCCAGCTGGTCCCGGTCGGTGGTGATGGACAGCGCGGGCGCGATGGCCGCGGCCTCCCGCTCGGCGTTCGAGAACGCCCGGTCCCTGGCCATCTCCTTGATGACGAGCCCGAGCGGGACCGCGAAGGCCACCACCACCATCGTGGTGACCGCCACGCACACCTTGACCAGTGCCCACCTCATCGCGGCGGCCCTGCCTCCGACGACCCCGGCGGCTCCAGCTTCACGCCGACTCCCCGCAGGGTGTGCAGATAGCGCGGCTTGGCCGCCGTCTCACCCAACTTCCTTCGCAGCCACGACAGATGGACGTCGATGGTCTGGTCGTCCCCGTACGACTGCTGCCACACCTCGGCAAGGAGCTCCTTGCGCGGCACGACGACCCCGGGCCGCCCGGCGAGGAAGGCCAGCAGGTCGAACTCACGCCGGGTCAGATCCAGTCGTACGCCGTCCAGCTCGGCCTGACGCCGCAGCGGGTCGACGGTCAGGCCGCCGACCCGGATCTCCCGAGACGGCGGTACGTCCCCGGCGGCGCGCGAGCGGCGCAGCACCGCCGCCATCCGCGCCGACAGATGCTCGACCGAGAACGGCTTGGTCAGATAGTCGTCCGCGCCGGCGTTGAGCAGCCGGACGATCTCCGTCTCGTCGTCCCGTGCGGTCGCGATGATCACCGGCACGTCCGTGATGCCGCGCAGCATCTTCAGGGCCTCGGACCCGTCGAGATCGGGCAGTCCGAGGTCCAGGATGACCACGTCGAAACGGACATGGGCGACCTCGCGCAGCGCCTCGAGGGCCGTGCCGACGCTGCGCACGGTGTGCGAGGCATCGGTCAGGTGCCGGATGAGGGCTGAGCGTACGAACTGGTCGTCCTCGACCACGAGCACACTTGCCATGCGCCGCACCGTACGCCATGCGAGGGACGCAGATCCGGCACCTGTGGATACTGCATTTTCCCGGGGGACAACCCCCGGACCCCCGGCCGAAAGGCAGGTCAGCCCAGACGACCGCGCGGACATCGCGAGGCAAATCCGAGTAACTCCGCGCAGAGTCCGCGTCGCCTCCCCGAACGCTCCGGACGGGCGACACTGGCGGGACGCGTGAGGCAGTATGGCCCGCGATGCGCAGAGGACTCGTACACGTGCTGGCTTGGTCGCTCGCCACGGGCGCGGCGGTCACGCTGTCGTGGTGGGGGGTCCACACGGTGATGGCGGGGACGGCGTACGACCCGCCCCGCGCGCTGCCCATCACGGCGGGCGACGCGACGACGCAGGACTCGAAGCCGTTGGCCTCCTCGACGAGGACGCCGCGCGCGCAGCCGCCGAAGAGCCCGTCGCAGAAGCCGTCCAAGAACCCGGCCGAGGACCCGGCCGGGACCCGGAAGCCGAGCCCGGCGCCCTCGAAGACGCCGACCGACAAGCCCAGCCCCTCTCCCTCCCCCACCGCCGCAGGCCAGATCAAGAGTTATGACACCGACGGCGGGCGCGCGGTCTTCGACCTCGGCAGGACGTCCGCGACGCTGGTGTCGGCGACGCCGGGCGCGGGCTGGTCGATGCAGGTGTGGAAGACGGAGACGTGGATCCGGGTGGAGTTCAGCTCGGGCGCGGACCGGGTGACGGTGTTCTGCACTTGGCACGACGGCCCGCCGCGGGTGGAGATCGGGAACTACTGAGTCATTTGAGTCATCTGAGTCGCTGCGTCGCCTGAGTCACCGGAACACGGAAGGGGGCGGCGCGGGTGACGCCACCGCCGCCGCGTCCGTGACCGCCGCGGCTCCCCCGGTGAAGTCGGCCAGCGCCTTCCCGTGCTCGACCCTCCCGGGGTGCGGGTCCGAGGCGGCGCGGCGGGTCAGTTCGGCGATCGGGAGCGGGCGGTCGGAGGCGACGAGGACCGCGTTGCCGAAGCGTTTGCCGCGCAGCACGGCAGGGTCGGCGACCAGCGCGAGTTCCGGGAAGACGCCCGCCGCCGTGGCGATCTGCCCGCGCAGGTGGGCGAGCGGCGGGCCGTCGGCGAGGTTGGCCGCGTAGAGAGCGCCCGCCTTGACCACCCTGCGGACGTCGTCGAGGAACTCGGTCGAGGTCAGATGCGCGGGCGTACGAGCCCCGCTGAACACGTCCGCGATGACGAGGTCCGCCCAGCCGTCCGGCACCTTGGCGAGCCCTTCGCGGGCGTCGGCGGACCGCACCCGGATGCGGGCGTTCGGGTCCAACGGCAGCTCGCGGCGGACGAGTTGGACGAGGGCGGCGTCGCGTTCGACGGCCTGCTGGGTGGAGCGGGGG
>NZ_JAAKZY010000288.1 GCF_011045015.1 Streptomyces scabichelini
CTGTGTTTTCTTCAAAGGAACCTCGTTCCCGACCGAATGGCCGGAGACGGGGTATCAACATATCTGGCGTTGATTTTTGGCACGCTGTTGAGTTCTCAAGGAACGGACGCTTCCTTCGTACTCACCCTCGCAGGCTTTCCTCCGGGCTTCCCTTCGGTGTTTCCAACCTTACCAGATCCGCTTTCCGTTCCGTTTCCGGATGGAATTCGTTTCTGGTGGCCGGTTGGAGAGCCTTGCCTATTTGGTCGCCTTGCGGCTCTCTTTCGGCGGTTCCGACTTTATCAGAAGTTTTCGGCCGGACTGACCGGCCACTCGTTCCTGAATAATCGGGAGGGCTTCTCCGGAAGTGAATTCCGTGAAGCGGATAGATGCTAACCGCTGCTGCCGAGCCTGTCCAGCTCCGCGCAACTGTGTAAATCTACCTCCCCACACGTCCCGTGTCAACGGCTTCCGTGGGGCGAAGACGAGACTAACAGCTCGGCCGGGGTGCCTGCACATCAGGCGGCGGTCGGTACGGAGGCGCTGCGCTCGGCCTCCTCGACGTCGCCCGTGGCGCCGGCACGCGCCGCGCGACCGCCCAGGACATAGACGTACACGAGGAAGGCCAGCTCGGCGGCTATGCCGATGGCTATGCGGGCCCAGGTCGGGAGGCCGGACGGGGTGACGAAGCCTTCGATCGCGCCGGAGACGAAGAGGACCAGTGCGAGGCCTATCGCCATGCCCAGGGCGGCGCGGCCTTCCTCCGCCAGGGCCGCGCGGCGGGACCGGGGGCCCGGGTCGATGAGGGTCCAGCCCAGGCGTAGCCCCGTGCCGGCGGCTACGAAGACGGCGGTCAGTTCCAGCAGGCCGTGCGGGAGGACTAGGCCGAGGAAGGTGTCGAGGCGGCCTGCCGAGGACATCAGGCCTATGCCCACGCCCAGGTTGAGCATGTTCTGGAAGAGGATCCAGATGACTGGCAGGCACAAGAAGGCACCGAGAACGAGGCACATCGCGGCGGCCTGGGCGTTGTTCGTCCATACCTGGGCCGCGAAGGACGCCGCGGGGTGGCTTGAGTAGTACGTCTCGTACTGGCCGCCGGGGCGGGTGAGGTCCCTGAGCTCGCTGGGGGCCGCGATCGAGGACTGGACCTCGGGGTGGGTGCCGATCCACCACCCCAGGATGGCCGCGATCGCGGTGGAGAGGAGTGCGGTGGGGACCCACCAGTGACGTGAGCGGTAGACCGCGGCGGGGAAACCGTACGCAAGGAAGTGGGTGACGTCGCGCCAAGAGGCTCGGCGTGTGCCTGTTACGGCACTACGCGCGCGTGCCACGAGTTGGCTGAGGCGACCGGTGAGTTGGGGGTCCGGGGCGCTGGACTGGATCAGTGAGAGATGTGTCGCCGTGCGTTGGTAGAGGGCGACGAGTTCGTCGGCCTCCGCGCCGGTGAGGCGGCGCTGGCGGTGCAGCAGTGCGTCGAGCCGGTCCCACTCGGCCCGGTGGGCGGACACGAAGACATCGACGTCCATCGGGTTGGCTGCTCCTCGGCTGCTCGTCGTGTGGTCAGCTTGTCGCACTGCGGCGCGATGTGCCCTCAGCTTGGCAGACTGGCTGTTCTCAGGGCAGTTCGGGGAAGGACGGCGGGCGTGAGTGAGCTTGTGACGGGCGAGGCGGTGGCATTGGAGCTGCGCCCCGCAAAGCTGCCGAGCCGGGCGCTGGCCGTGCTGATCGACCTGGTGGCGGCGATGGCCGCGTATGTCGCCGTGACCGTGGCTCTGGTGGTATCCACGGCTGGTCTCGATGAGGCGGCGCAGACAGCGGTGTCGATCGCGGCGTTCCTGCTCGTGCTGGTTGGCGGGCCGATCGCGGTGGAGACCCTCAGTCATGGGCGTTCGCTGGGGAAGCTGGCGTGCGGGCTGCGGGTGGTGCGGGACGACGGCGGGCCGATCCGGTTCCGGCACGCGCTGGTGCGTGGGGCCGTCGGTGTGGTGGAGATCCTGATGACGTTCGGGATCGTGGCGTGTATCGCGTCGCTGGTGTCGGCGCGGGGGCGGCGGCTCGGTGATGTGTTCGCGGGGACCCTGGTCGTACGGGAACGGGTTCCTGCCGGGCGTGCGTCTTTCGTTCCTCCGCCGCCGCCTTGGCTGGCGGGCCGGTTTTCCGGTCTTGATCTGTCCGCAGTACCGGATGGGCTGTGGCTTGCGGTCCGGCAGTATCTGACGCGGATGCAGCAGTTGGATCCGCAGGTCGGATGGGCGATGGCGGAGCGGCTCGCGGCCGACGTCGCGGAACGCACGGGTGTTCCGGCACCGCAGGGGGTGCCGCCGGCGGCGTATCTGGCGGCCGTGATGCAGGAGCGGCAGGCGCGGGAGGCCCGGCGGGCCTTTGGCGGCACGGCGGCCGTCGGCGGTGGACCTGCCGGAGGTGGAGGCGTGGCCGGTGGACCGGGTGGGACTGGACCGGCTGTCCCATACGCCGCGGTGCAGCCGCCGAGCTCCGCTCATCACTCGGGTTATCCCTCGGACGCGGGCTCGACTACTTCTCCCTCGGACTCAGAGCCGACGATGCCGGCCGGGCAGGAAGCTCCTGCTCCCCCGACCGCCGCTGCGCCCGCAGCCCCCGGCGCAGCTCCGCCGCAACCCCCTGCCCAGGCGGGCCCGCACGGTGCCGGGAGCGAGCGCCCCGCCACGGGGTTCGTGCCGCCCGCCTGACTCGTACCGTCCTACCGTCCGCGTGACTCGTGACGCCCTGCCGACCGGTGTGAGACAGCCGTGTGCCGGACGGCCTGCGGCACTGGGCGTCAGGTGAACACCGACGGCGGTGAGTCCAGGTCCTCGAGCTCGACGCCGGGCGCGGAGAGCACGACGTCACCGGAGATGTGCACGGCGTGCTGCTCGCCCGTGTCCAGGGCTGTGACCTGGTATTCCTCCACGGTCAGAGGGTCGTTGTCAGTGGCGTGTGCTTCTCTTTTCAGCAGGGCCCAGGACTGGTCGAGGGTGCGCGGGGCGAGGACCGGGTCGGTGAAGGCGACGAGGCGTACGCGGGTGGCGGATGAATCGGGGGTGAGGCGCAGGAGACGTGCGGTGGCGATGAGGAATGCGGGGGATGTGCCGGTGAAGGCGTGGGCGCGGACATTGCCTTCGGTGGCGTGAGTTCCTGTGGGGTCGGTGCGGACCCAGGTGACGCCGTTGAGGGCGGCGCCGCGGACCTGCCAGCTCGCTGCGTGGAGTTCGAGACGGACGGGGCGGCCGAGGTCGTCGAGGGCAAGGTCGACGGATCCGGCGCGGTCGCCGGAGGGGGTGGTCACTTGGGAGACGTAGCGCCAGCCGGAGGGGCCGGGCGCGCAGTGGAAGTGCTCTTCAGCGAGGGGGGTGTGGTCGTGCGGATCATGGAGCGAATATCGGCCGCGGGGCATGGGGGTTCGGTCCTCATAGGGGGCAGGCCCCCGCCATGACGGCGAGGGCCTGCTGATGTCCTTGCGCCGAGCGGTGGTACCGCTGCTCGGCAGGGTTCTCAGTAGCGGTAGTGGTCCGGCTTGTACGGGCCCTCGACCTCGACACCGATGTACGCGGCCTGCTCGGGGCGCAGCGTGGTCAGCTTCACGCCGAGCGCGTCCAGGTGCAGGCGAGCGACCTTCTCGTCGAGGTGCTTGGGCAGCACGTAGACGTCGGTCGGGTACTCGGACTGCTTGGTGAACAGCTCGATCTGGGCCAGGGTCTGGTCCGCGAACGAGTTGGACATCACGAAGGACGGGTGTCCGGTGGCGTTGCCCAGGTTCAGCAGGCGGCCCTCGGAGAGGACGATGAGCACCTTGCCGTCGGGGAACTTCCAGGTGTGGACCTGCGGCTTGACCTCGTCCTTGACGATGCCCGGGATCTTCGCCAGGCCGGCCATGTCGATCTCGTTGTCGAAGTGGCCGATGTTGCCCACGATCGCCTGGTGCTTCATCTTGGCCATGTCCGAGGCCATGATGATGTCCTTGTTGCCGGTCGTGGTGACGAAGATGTCGGCCTTGTCGACGACCTCGTCGAGGGTCGTGACCTGGTAGCCGTCCATCGCCGCCTGCAGTGCGCAGATCGGGTCGATCTCGGTGATGATCACGCGGGCGCCCTGGCCGCGCAGGGACTCCGCGCAGCCCTTGCCCACGTCGCCGTAGCCGAAGACGACCGCGGTCTTGCCGCCGATGAGGACGTCGGTGGCGCGATTGATGCCGTCGATCAGGGAGTGGCGGCAGCCGTACTTGTTGTCGAACTTCGACTTGGTGACGGCGTCGTTGACGTTGATCGCCGGGAACAGGAGGGTGCCCTCACGCTGCATCTCGTACAGCCGGTGGACGCCGGTCGTGGTCTCCTCGGTGACGCCGCGGATCTCCGAGGCGAGCTGGGTCCACTTCCGGGAGCCGTCCGTGATGGTGCGGTGCAGGAGTTCGAGGATGACGCGGTGCTCGTCGTTCTCCGCGGTGTCGACGGACGGGACCTTGCCGTCCTTCTCGTACTCGACGCCCTTGTGGACCAGAAGAGTGGCGTCACCGCCGTCGTCCAGGATCATGTTCGGGCCGCCGGTGGGCGTGTTCGGCCAGGTCAGGGCCTGCTCCGTGCACCACCAGTACTCCTCCAGGGTCTCGCCCTTCCAGGCGAAGACCGGGATGCCCTGGGGGTTGTCGGGCGTGCCGTTCGGACCGACCGCGATGGCGGCGGCCGCGTGGTCCTGCGTGGAGAAGATGTTGCAGGAGGCCCAGCGGACCTCGGCGCCCAGGGCGGCCAGGGTCTCGATGAGCACGGCGGTCTGCACGGTCATGTGCAGGGAGCCGGTGACGCGGGCGCCCGCGAGGGGCTGCGCCTCGGCGTACTCCCTGCGGATCGCCATCAGGCCGGGCATCTCGTGCTCGGCGAGGGTGATCTCCTTGCGGCCGAAGTCGGCCAGGGAAAGGTCGGCGACCTTGAAGTCCTGTCGGTTTTCGACAGTGGTCATGCGAGCTGCTCCTCGGGTTGGGTCGAGGTGGGTACGGCTGATCTGCGCGGCAGTGGGCATACGAATGCCCGGTGCCCATGCGCAGCGCAGTCCGTCGGAGGCCCTCTCTCCCTCGGTCGGCCCGCGCGGGGCCGCCCGACCGCCATCAGCAGCGACGTCTGGCTCGGTGACGAATCTACACCGATCGGCCCAGCGGGCCCCAGCCCGCCTCCAGCCAGATTGAAAGACGGACGAGGGGAACGGAGGAACGAGCGAGGTGGACCGAGGAGGGCCGCCAAGTCAGTAACGGAGGTCAACAGGCCTGGATAATACGGGACTTTCGCACCTTTGATCGTGTGCCTATGGGTTGGCAGGATGCGGGGCGATCGGGAACATGTGCGCGACTTGGCGGACTGCGGTCCTACATGAAGGGTCCCGCATGACAGGTCTCGTATGACAGATCTTGCATGACAGATCTTGTATGACAAAGGCGTTAGGAGATCCACGTGACCAGTCCGGCCGGCCCTCCCCCCACGGGCCGCGGCAAGGGTGAGCAGCAGCGGTTGAAGTTGCTCGCGGTGACCGCGTGTCCGACCGGCATCGCCCACACCTATATGGCGGCGGAGAAGCTCTCGCAGGCGGCGGAGCGTCTCGGTGTCGATATGAAGGTGGAGACACAAGGTTCGATCGGGGCCGAAAATGTACTCTCCGACAACGATGTCAGCTCCGCGGACGGCGTCATCGTCGCGGCCGACAAGGACGTGGACCTGAGCCGGTTCGCGGGGAAGCGGGTCGTGACGGTCGGGGTCGCCGAGGGGATTCGCCATCCCGAGCGGCTGATCGAGCAGGTGCGGACGGCACCCGTGCACGGCGGGGGCAGTGCGGCCGGTCCCGCGAGCGGCGAGGGCAGCGGTGGCGGCAGCGACGGCAGTGGCGGCGGCAAGGAGAGGAGTGTCACGTACAAGGCGCTGATGAACGGCGTCAGTTACATGATTCCGTTCGTCGTGGTCGGCGGGCTGCTGATCGCGATCTCGCTGTCGCTCGGCGGGCACACCGACCCGTCCGGCGGTCTGGTCATCCCGAAGGACTCCTTCTGGATGGACGTCAACAACGTCGGCGTCATCGGGTTCACGTTGATGGTGCCGATTCTGTCCGGCTATATCGCGTACGCGATCGGGGACCGGCCCGCGCTGGTGCCCGGCATGATCGGCGGGTGGATCGCCAACACCGGTTCGCTGTACGACTCCAAAGCGGGGGCGGGCTTCATCGGGGCGATCGTGACCGGGTTCCTCGCCGGTTATCTGGTGCTGTGGATCAAGCGGGTCAAGGTCCCCCAGTTCGTCCGGCCGATCATGCCGATCATCGTGATCCCGATTGTGGCGACGACGGTGCTCGGCCTGTTCTTCATCTACGTGATCGGTCAGCCGATCTCCTGGGTCTTCGAGCAGCTGACGGACTGGCTCAGCGGGATGACCGGGACCAGTGCGATCCTGCTCGGCGCGATTCTGGGGCTGATGATCGCGTTCGACATGGGCGGGCCGGTGAACAAGACGGCGTTCCTGTTCGGCACGGGGCTCATCGCGACGGGCAACCAGGCTGTCATGGGCATGTGCGCCGCCGCGATTCCGGTGATGCCGCTCGGGCAGGGCCTCGCCACGTTGATCCGGCGGCGGCTGTACACGGAGCAGGAGCGCGAGACGGGGCTGGCCTCGCTCTTCATGGGCCTGTTCGGGATCTCCGAGGGGGCGATCCCGTTCGCGGCGGCGCGGCCGGCGCAGGTCATCCCGGCGAACATGCTGGGCGGTGCGGTTGCCGGGGCGATCGCGGGTGTGGCCGGGGTGGAGGACGCCGTGCCGCATGGCGGGCCGATCGTGGCGGTGTTAGGTGCCGTGGGGGGCGTACCGATGTTCTTCGTGGCCGTGGTGGTCGGGACCGTGGTGACCGCGGTGATGACGGTCGCGCTCGTCGATCTCGGTGAGCGGAGGCGGAAGGAGCGGCCGATGGGTGACGGGTCAGCGTCGGAGCCCGAGCTTGCGATGGTCGGGGCGGGCACTGGTGCCGGTGACGATGGTGCGGCCCGTGGCGGTATGGCGCTTGCGGGCGGCCTCGCTCAGCGGGTGGCGTCGGCTCCGGCCTCCGCCTCCGCCACCGCCACTGCCGCCAGAGCCCGAGCCGAAGTTGAAGGCAGCGAGGCTCCTGCCGGAGGGTCTGCCGAGGGTGAGGTCCTCTCCGGTTACCTCAACGCGCAGACCGTGAAGGTACAGCTCGATTCCGCCGACAAGGAGTCCGCGATTCGGGAGATGGCTGGGCTGCTCGCGGCGAGCGGGAAGGTCGTGGACGTCGAGGAGTTGGTGCGGAGTGCGTTGCGGCGCGAGGCGCAGGGGACCACCGGGCTTGGTGAGGAGATCGCGATTCCGCATGCCAAGACTGATGCCGTGAGCGCGCCGGTGGTTGGTTTCGCGCGGTCGGTGGAGGGTGTCGAGTGGGGTGCGCCCGACGGTACGAAGGCCAAGCTGGTCTTCATGGTCTCCGTGCCGGAGGCTGCCGCCGGGGACGAGCATCTGCGGCTCCTTGCGCTGCTGTCCCGCAAGTTGATGGACGGCGGCTTTCGGGAGCGGTTGATGGCGGCTGCGGATGAGGCGGCGGTTCTCGGCGTGCTGGGCGAGATTCGCTAGCCGGGGTGCAGTGAAGGCGGCCGCTTGCCGCACAGGTGCCGGGGGTTTCTTTCCCCAAGCCCGCCCCTTCCCGAAACTGGGGCGCTGCCCCAGGCCCCGGTCGGGGGCGGATGTACGGCGTCGGCTGCGGCCGGTGGGCTGTCTGTGGGCAGGCGTTCCGCAAGGCGGAACGCCTGCCCACAGACCGACGGCGGAACGGGCCCGGGGCGAGCCCCGGGGCCGTCGCGTGCAAACGAGCGGCCCCTCCTCGTACCGGAGGAACAGAAAATCAGTGGTCGGCCGGCTGGGCCGGACCCCCCGGTGCCGCCTCGCGGTCTGCGCCCTTCGCTGCCTCGGTCTCGCGGTAGATGTCGGGCTCGAGGTAGATGACGCGGGCGATCGGGACGGCCTCGCGGATGCGGGACTCGGCGGCGTCGATCGCGGCGGCGATCTCGGTGGCCGTGTCATCGTGCTGGACGGCGATCTTGGCGGCGACCAGGAGCTCCTCCGGGCCGAGGTGGAGCGTACGCATGTGGATGATGTCGGTGACCGTGTCGCCGTCGACGATCGCGGCCTCGATCTTCTTGACGTCTTCCAGACCCGCGGCCTCGCCCAGGAGCAGCGACTTGGTCTCGGCGGCCAGGACGATCGCGATGAGGATGAGCAGGACGCCGATGCAGAGGGTGCCGATGCCGTCCCAGACGCCGTCGCCCGTGGCCAGTGCCAGGCTCACGCCGACGAGGGCGAGGATCAGGCCGACCAGTGCGCCCAGGTCCTCCAGCAGGACGACCGGCAGCTCGGGCGCCTTGGCGTGGCGCACGAACTCCTTCCAGGACTGCTTGCCGCGCGTCAGGTTGGACTCCTGAATGGCGGTCCGGAAGGAGAAGGTCTCGGCGATGATCGCGAAGACGAGGACGCCCACCGGCCAGTACCAGTGGTCGATCTCGTGCGGGTGCTTGATCTTCTCGTAGCCCTCGTAGATCGCGAACATGCCGCCGACCGAGAAGAGGACGATCGAGACGAGGAAGGCGTAGATGTACCGCTCGCGGCCGTAGCCGAAGGGGTGCTGCGGGGTCGCCTCACGCTGGGCCTTCTTGCCGCCGAGGAGCAGCAGGCCCTGGTTGCCCGAGTCGGCGAGCGAGTGCACGGACTCGGCGAGCATCGACGACGAACCGCTGAAGATGAACGCCACGAACTTCGCTACCGCGATCGCGAGGTTGGCGGCGAGTGCCGCCACGATCGCCTTGGTGCCGCCTGACGCGCTCATGTGTTCCCGATGTCCCTTCGTCTGCCGTCCCGGGGCTCTGTTCGTCTGCCGCCCCCGGTTTGCCCGCCTTTTGCAGTGGGCCATTGTTGCAGCCCGGGCTGACAACGGCGCGGCGGCCCATGACTACGCCGTGGACTCGGCCACGACTACGCCTTGCTACGCCGTACTACGCCATGGATTCGGCCACTGGATTCGGCCATGGCTTCGACGGCGTCAGGCGACCACAGTGGCTCGGAAGACCGTGCCGGTCCCGGACACTTCGGCCTTTTCGCCCGCCGGTACGAAGACGGACCGGCCGGGGGCGAGGGCATGCTCGCCCGCCTGTACGGAGCCCGCGGTGCACAGCAGGATCTGCGGGGTACGGAGGGTGAGGTCGTGGGCCGCGGTGCCCTGCGGAAGGACGTATCGCGAGAGGCGGAACTCGTCGATCGGCGTCTCGTAGACCTCCTCGCCGTCGGGGGACGCCTCGGGGCGCAGTACGCCGGGGTCGCTCGCTTCGAAGCGGACGATGCGCAGGAGTTCGGGGACGTCCACGTGCTTGGGGGTGAGGCCGCAGCGCAGGACGTTGTCGGAGTTGGCCATGATCTCGACGCCGAGGCCGTTCAGATACGCGTGCGGGACGCCGGCGCCGAGGAACAGGGCTTCGCCGGGCTGGAGCCGGACGTGGTTGAGCAGCATCGCGGCGATCACGCCCGGGTCGCCCGGGTAGTGATGGGCGAGGTCGGCGTACGGGGCGTGCGGGCCGCCGAGGCGTGCGCAGGCCGCGGTGGCTTCGGTGACCGTCGCGGCCATCTGCTCGCGGTCCGCGGACAGGACGGCCGTCAGCACCTCGCGCAGGGCGGCGTCCTCGGGGTGGGCGTGCAGCAGGTCGACGTACGGCTTGAGGGAGTCGGTCTCCAGCGCCTCGAGCAGGCCGGCGGCCTCCAGCGGGGCCCGGAATCCGCACAGACCGTCGAACTCGGTGAGCGCGCAGATCAGTTCGGGCTTGTGGTTGGCGTCCTTGTAGTTGCGGTGCGGGGCGTCGATCGGGACGCCGCGGCGCTCCTCGTCCTCGTACCCCTCCTTGGCCTGGGCGAGGTCGGGGTGCACCTGGAGGGAGAGCGGGGCGCCGGCGGCGAGGATCTTGAGGAGGAACGGCAGGCGCGGGCCGAACTTGGCGACCGTCTCGGTGCCCAGTTCACGCTCGGGGGCCGCCTCGATGAGCTCGGTGAGGGAGCCGCGGGCCGTGCGTGAGGGCGCGCCCGGGTGGGCGCCCATCCACATCTCGGCCTGCGGTTCGCCGGTCGGCTCGACGCCGAGGAGCCGCGGGATGGCGGTGGTGGAGCCCCAGGCGTAGGGACGGATGGTGTTGTCGAGGCGGTCCATCGGGTTCTCTCTGCGCTCTCTGTTCACATGTTCACGTGTGTGCGGCGGTCGGCCCGCTCACGGCAGTCAAGGGAATCGGCCGTCGGGCAAGCATCAGGCCCCCGCGGTGAGCGCCAGGTAAACGGCGGCGAAATCCGTGATGGCGATCAGCTCCGCGAGGGTCTCCAGGTCGCTGCCGTCCTCCGGTTCGAGTTCGCTGATCGCGGTGTCGTGGCTGAGGGCGAGGTCGCGGGCGGCGGGGGCCGCGGTGCGGCCCCCGGCCGGGCGGTCGCGCAGCAGCACCACGCGCGCGTGGAGGGCCTGTGCCTCCTCGACGCGGTCACGGAAGAAGTCGTCGGGGTCGGCGCCGGCTGCCAGCGCGCCCGAGAGCAGCACGCTGTGCGCGGCGAGCGCCTCGGGCAGCTCGGCGGTGAGCGCGGGACGGCCCGCGAGTTCCGCCATCGCGGCGACGAAGCGGCGCCCCGCGGGGCCCGCCGACTGGCCCTCGGTCCAGATCACCGGGAGCGCTTCGGCGAGCTCGGCGGCGAGCGTCTTGGCGGGATTGCTGTACGTCGCGATGGCCGGGCCGCAGCGTTCGGCGACCTGGTCGAGGCGGTCGGCGACCTTCTGCAGGACGTCGGGCGGGGCGGCCAGCAGGCCGGTGCGGTCGAGCAGTGCGAGCAGCGGGGTGAGCAGCGCCCACAGCGAACCGGGGGCCGACGCGGCTGCCGGTGCCTGCGGCTCGTAGGGGGCGGTTGCCATCGGCACGGCGAGGCCGTGCACGCCGGTGATCACCTCGGTCAGCGGGGCGCGGGGCGGGCAGACGGCGACGACGGTGAGGCCGCGCCGGTAGGCCTGCTCGATGAGGAGCGAGAGGCCGGGCTCGCTGCCGTCGGGCGTGGCGACCAGGAGCAGGTCGACGGGGCCCGCCCAGCCGGGCAGCTCCCAGAGCAGGGCGCCCGCGGCGGGGGCCACGCCTCCGGGGGTGAGCCGGGTGACGGGACAGGAGGCGCCGGCGAGCGAGCCGAGCAGGTCGGCGACGCAGATGGCGGCCAGGCCGGGGCCCGCGATCAGTATGGCGCGGGGGCGGCCGTCCGGCTTGAGCTCGGCGATCCCGGCCTCGGTGGCGTGCCGGACGGCGGTGCGTACGCGGGCGCCTGCCTCGGCGGCGCCGCGGAGCAACTCGCGGCGGTCGGCGCGGGCGAGTGCCTCCGGGTCGTCGAGCAGTGATTCGTCGAGCATGTGGGGCAGCCTCCGAGCGCCGGGCGGGGGTCGCTTCTTTTGTCGGGTCTACGCGGGGCGGCGGGCCTCGTCCACCAGGAGGACCGGGATGCCGTCGCGGACCGGGTACGCCAGACCGCAGTCCTGGGCGGTGCAGATCAGCTCGGTGTCCTGCTCCTTGAGGGGAGCGTGGCAGGCCGGGCAGGCGAGGATCTCCAGGAGGCCGGCTTCGAGCGGCATTGTGGGTCCCTTCGGGGGCGGAGTTTGTGCGGATGCGGCCTGGTCAGAGTACCGCTGTGGGGCGCTGGGTGCCGGGGGGCGGCTTCTTTCCCCAAGCCCGCCCC
>NZ_JAAKZY010000289.1 GCF_011045015.1 Streptomyces scabichelini
GGGGGTCGGCCGTGCGGTCGGGTGGGCGGTGGGCGCTGTCGGCGTTGCCGTACGCGCTTGCCGTGGTGGGGCTTCTGCTGATCCTTCGGGCAGCTGTGCCCAAGGGGCTTCTGGCCGGCCCCGTGATACTCCTCGCGGGCGGCGGTCTGTGGGCCGCCTACGACGCCGGGGCCTTCGACGGTTCGACCGCCGACCGGGTCTGGCCGATCGTGGTCATCGCCCTGGGAGCGGCGCTCTCGCTGGGCGTGCGGACGGAGTCTCCCCGTCGCGAGCAGGAGCATCCGATGCGCCGCTACCGGAGTGTCCTCGTGCCGGTGGACCGACGGGTCGTCACCTCGACGGTGCCTCTCCAGAACCTGACGGTGGGTTCGTACTTCGGGAACGCGGTGGTCGACCTCTCGGGCGCCGAGTTCATGCAGCTCGCCTCACCCGACGACCGCCTGCGGGTGCTCCAGGCGGACATCACGGTCCTCTTCGGAAGAGTGGAGCTCGTTGTGGGACCGTACTGCGCCGTGGTGAAGGGGAACGTGGAGAACGCTCCGGCGGTGCACTTCGCCGACCGGGTGCCCGTGTATCCCAACGAGCGCGCGTACTTGAACGACGGGGGCGCCCGCCAGCCGCATCGTTTGGTGTTGAACGTCCTAGGACTGGGCGGATCCGTCGCGATCAGTTCGTTGTAGGACGTCCTGGTCGTCGGAGGGATGAACCATGGCGTCGTCCTTCAAGCCCTTGCTGTCGTCGAGTCGCTCGCGGTTGTCGGGGGACAGGAATGTCGAGATTCTCCGGTTCAGCCGTACGACCTTCTTGGCCTCCTCGGGGATCTCGTAGTGGAAGGCTCTGATCAGGTCGAATCGGTGCAGGTCAAAGACCGTACTGAGGAGGGTGCCGTGGTAGAGGGCGGCGGCCACAGCTCCTCGGTACGCCAGGATCGCCATGCACGCCGGGGCCAGCGGAAGCAGTGACCAGGCATCGAGCCGGGCGAGCAGCGGGAGCATCGCGGCAGTCGCCACGGTGAGCGACACGCACAGCGAAGCGGAGGCCGATATGAGGTCCATCTGCTGATTGACGGCGCTCTGGAGGCGAGGAG
The DNA here is from genome assembly GCF_011045015.1 of Streptomyces scabichelini. GTDB lineage: Bacteria > Actinomycetota > Actinomycetes > Streptomycetales > Streptomycetaceae > Streptomyces > Streptomyces scabichelini. The sequence continues at coordinate 1,088 of NZ_JAAKZY010000289.1, forward strand.
AGATGAAGGGGTAGAGCCGCGGCCCGACGATGGGCATGTCGAGGCCGTACCGGTCCCCCGAGAGACGCTCACCGCGCATGAGGGCATTGCCCAACAAGGTGGGCATCAGCTCTCCCTCCGGGTCCTTGCCGCCCGGTTGTCTGAATTCGCGTACCTCAACGGGATAGCCGCGCCGGATCCGCCGGGACCTGGCCACGGCGCGGGCTCTTCTGGCGGCAGCGCGATCCGCGGCCGCGAGTTCGGCGAGCGGACGCATCCCGATGTGCGTAAGGGAGGCGGAGTGAGTCCCGTCGGTGTGACCGAAGTCCAGAATCGCCCTGTTGCGCCGCCGTCTGTGCCGTTCCACTGCGGCCCGATGCAGGGGGGCCAGAGGAGAGGGCGTTTCCCAGTACCCCTCCAGGAGTTGTACGACAGCCGCCTCGAACGGCCTGAGGAGCACCCCGCCCAGAAAGGCGAAAAAGAGGAACAGCGCGGCACCGAGTGCGTCCTTCGTGCCCGGCATGACCGCGCTGAAGTCCGCCTGCGCGTCCGGATCGTAGAGATGCGCTCGTGCGAGAACGGCGATGACGGTGATGACCAAGAAGGTGGGCATCACGCTGATGAGGCTGAATCGCGCGCCTCCGAGGGCCTTGCTGCCGGCCGAGATCAGTCCGCTCAGCATTCGGTCGGTCCCCTCACTGCGGCTTCTTGAGGGCATAGGGCAAGAACGCATTGCCACAGGCGCAGGCCTCGGAAGGCTTGGTAACCCGACGGGGAGGGACCTCACATCGCGTACAGGCCCAGATGTCCTCGATGTGGTTGGTTTTCGGATCAAACCCGTCCGACTCGACCAAGCGGCTCAGCATCTCCTGCCCGTGGCACCTTTGAGTCGGTGCGGTCGCCCCCGTCAGACGGGTCGGTTCCTGGCAGGTGGTGTTCTGGCAGACGTGCAGGTACTCCTGATCCTCCTTTGGTTCGGTGGAGTCCCCGGCCCAGCTCAGACGTGAGTGGTTGCTTCTCGCCTGCAAGTGCCGGAGGCCACCGCCTCGCCCTGTCCGACTCATCCCCGCCCCCGAGTTAGGTGCATCGAGTATGCCGCCAACTCCCTTTGCCGCACAGCATGTACGCGACGAGGGCCCCGCTCCCAAAGGGGAACGGGGCCCTCGCCCACGTACGGCCAAGAAGATCAGTAGCGGCGCGTGATCAGCGCCCGCTTCACTTCCTGGATCGCCTTCGTGACCTCGATACCGCGCGGGCAGGCGTCCGTGCAGTTGAACGTCGTGCGGCAACGCCACACGCCGTCCTTGTCGTTGAGGATCTCGAGGCGCTGCTCACCGGCCTCGTCGCGCGAGTCGAAGATGAAGCGGTGGGCGTTGACGATGGCGGCCGGGCCGAAGTACTGGCCGTCGTTCCAGAACACCGGGCACGAGGACGTGCAGGCGGCGCAGAGGATGCACTTCGTCGTGTCGTCGAAGCGCTCGCGGTCCTCGGCGGTCTGGAAGCGCTCGCGCGTGGGCTCGTTGGTGTCCTTCGTGATGAGGAACGGCATCACGTCGCGGTATGCCTGGAAGAACGGCTCCATGTCCACGACCAGGTCCTTCAGGACCGTCAGGCCCTTGATGGCCTCGACCGTGATGGGCTTCTCAGGGTTGATGTCCTTGATCAGCGTCTTGCAGGCGAGACGGTTCTTGCCGTTGATCCGCATGGCGTCCGAGCCGCAGATGCCGTGCGCGCAGGAGCGGCGGAACGTCAGCGTCCCGTCCAGGTCCCACTTGATCTTGTGCAGCGCGTCGAGGACACGCTCCTTCGGGTCGATCTCCACCTGGAAGTCTTCCCAGGTCGCCTCCGCGGAGACCTCCGAGTTGAAACGGCGGATCCGGAAGGTGGCCGTGATGTACGGGGAGTCGGCGAAGCCGGGCTCGGGCTTGCCGGCCTCGTCGGTCTTGTCCAGGGTCGGGGTTGCCATCAGTACTTACGCTCCATCGGCTGGTAGCGGGTCTGGACGACCGGCTTGTAGTCGAGACGGACGGTCTCGGTGCCGTCGTCGCCCACCTCGCGGTACGCCATGGTGTGGCGCATGAAGTTGACGTCGTCGCGGTTCGGGTAGTCCTCGCGGTAGTGACCGCCGCGCGACTCCTTGCGGGCCAGCGCGGAGATGGCCATCACCTCGGCGAGGTCGAGCAGGTTGCCCAGCTCGATGGCCTCGAGGAGGTCGGTGTTGTACCGCTTGCCCTTGTCCTGGACCGAGGCGTTCTTGTAACGCTCGCGCAGCTCGGCGATCTTCTCGACAGCCGTCTTGATCGTCTGCTCCGTACGGAACACCATCACGTTGGCGTCCATGGTCTCCTGGAGCTCCCGGCGCAGCTCGGAGACCCTCTCCGTGCCCGTCGAGTCGCGCATCCGCTCGATCTGCGCGACGACCAGCGAAGCCGGGTCCTCGGGCAGCTCGACGTGCGAGGCGGTCTTGGCGGAGTACTCCGCCGCCGCGATACCGGCCCGCTTGCCGAAGACGTTGATGTCGAGCAGCGAGTTGGTGCCCAGCCGGTTCGCGCCGTGCACCGACACGCACGCGACCTCGCCGGCCGCGTACAGACCCGGCACGACCGTCGTGTTGTCCAGCAGCACCTCACCCTCGACGTTCGTTGGGATGCCGCCCATCGCGTAGTGCGCGGTGGGCTGGATCGGGATCGGGTCGGTGTACGGCTCGATGCCCAGGTAGGTACGCGCGAACTCCGTGATGTCCGGGAGCTTGGCGTCCAGCTGCTCCGGCGGGAGGTGCGTGAGGTCGAGGTAGACGTGGTCGCCCTCGGGCCCGCAGCCGCGGCCTTCCCGGATCTCCGTGTAGATGGACCGCGACACGACGTCACGCGACGCGAGGTCCTTCATGACCGGCGCGTACTTCTCCATGAAGCGCTCGCCGTCCTTGTTGCGGAGGATGCCGCCCTCACCACGGGCGCCCTCCGTCAGCAGGATGCCCATGCGCCAGATGCCGGTCGGGTGGAACTGGAAGAACTCCATGTCCTCCAGCGGCAGCCCGCGCCGGTACACGGCCGCCTGGCCGTCACCGGTCAGGGTGTGCGCGTTCGACGTCACCTTGAAGAACTTGCCGCAGCCGCCGGACGCGTAGATCACGGCCTTCGACTGGAAGATGTGGATCTCACCGGTCGCCAGCTCGTACGCGACCACACCGGCCGAGTGCTTGACGCCGTCGACCTCGGTGATCAGCTGGTCGAGGACGTAGAACTCGTTGAAGAACTCCACGCCCTCCTTCACGCAGTTCTGGTACAGCGTCTGGAGGATCATGTGGCCGGTGCGGTCGGCCGCGTAGCAGGACCGGCGGACCGGGGCCTCGCCGTGATTCCTCGAATGTCCGCCGAAGCGGCGCTGGTCGATCGTGCCGTTCGGCGTCCGGTTGAACGGCAGGCCCATCTTCTCCAGGTCGAGGACCGAGTCGATGGCCTCCTTCGCCAGGATCTCGGCGGCGTCCTGGTCGACCAGGTAGTCACCGCCCTTGACCGTGTCGAAGGTGTGCCACTCCCAGTTGTCCTCCTCCACGTTGGCCAGCGCCGCGGCCATGCCGCCCTGCGCGGCGCCCGTGTGGGAGCGGGTCGGGTAGAGCTTCGTCAGCACCGCGGTCCGGCTGCGCTTCGTCGCCTCGATGGCGGCGCGCATGCCGGCGCCGCCCGCGCCGACGATGACTGTGTCGTACTTGTGGATCTTCATGATTCTCGTAGCCCCGGATCTAGCGGATGTTCGGGTCGAAGGTGAAGATCACCAGCGTGCCCAGCAGGATGGTGAACACCGTGGCGGTGTAGAGCAGGCCCTTGAGCCACAGCCTGGTGTTCGGCCGCTCCGCGTAGTCGTTGATGATTGTGCGCAGGCCGTTGGCGCCGTGCAGCATCGCCAGCCAGAGCATGGCGAGGTCCCAGGTCTGCCAGAACGGGGACGCCCAGCGGCCCGCCACGAAGGCGAAGCCGATCTTGGAGACGCCGCCGTCGAGGACGAGCTGGATCAGCAGGTGGCCGATGACCAGGACGACCAGGACGATGCCGGACAGACGCATGAAGAGCCACGCGGCCATCTCGAAGTTGCCGCGGGTCGACTTCGGGGTCTTCTTGGTGCGCTGGCGCGGGGCCTCGATGTAGGGAGCCGGGTTGTCGACGCTGTACGACAGCGCGCCGGCGCCCTCGACGGGGCCGATGCCGGAGGCGGCGGACTTCTCAGTAGTGGACATCAGGCTCAGCTCCCGAAGACTTCTTGAGCGGCGTGGCCGAGGACCGGGTACAGGGCCCCGACCATCAGCACGACCCAGATGCCGACAACGGTCCAGAGCATCTGCTTCTGGTAGCGCGGGCCCTTCGACCAGAAGTCGACGGCGATGACCCGCAGACCGTTGAGCGCGTGGAAGAGGATGGCGGCGACGAGGCCGTACTCCAGCAGCGCGACGATCGGCGTCTTGTAGGTGGCTACGACCTTGTCGTAGTCCTCGGGTGAGACACGGACGAGAGCGGTGTCCAGTACGTGTACGAACAGGAAGAAGAAGATGAGGACGCCGGTGACTCGATGAGCCACCCAGGACCACATTCCTTCCCGGCCGCGGTACAGCGTTCCAGCCGGCACGGAATTTCCTCCGGGAGCGGGGATTGGGGCCGCGCCGGCTTGTGCTGTCGGTCGGGCCCGGCCGGGTACGGTCCACCGGCCCTGGCCATCGTAGCGACGCCGTGTCGGAATGCTTACGGCGGGCCTACCGATGTGATCGAACTGGCACGGGTGGGGGAACTGGGGTGCCTATTCGTCTGCCGGGTGGATGGTTTTGGGCGGCTGCGGGTTGTTTGTGGTTGATCGCGCCCACGCGGCGGAGCCGCACATCAGACACAGCCCCGCGCCCCTTAGGGGCGCCCCGTTGCGCGAGTTGGGAGAAAGGATTCCCTTACCAAGCGCTTCAGCCTGCCCCTCGCCACGCCGCGTAGTTCCTCCGCCGTCAGGACGCGCTCCTCCTCCGGATCGTTTGCCAAACGTGACCGGATGGCGGCGAGCACATGGTCGAGGGCTTCCTCGGGGGGCGTGTCGTCCAGGCAGATGACGAACGCGTGGCCGAAGCGGGCCTCGTACGCGGCGTGCGCGGCGCTCAGGGCCGTGTGGGCCGCCGAGTACGCATGATCGGGGAGGAGGGGGAGGGACTCGCGGGCCAGGGCCTCGGAGAGGTCGCCGGGGGTCAGGTCGTACGCCGCCTCGTCGGCCGCGGCGAGCAGGGCGTCCAGGTCCGGGTAGGGGCGGTGGGCGGCTACGCGGCGGGCCCAGCGGTAGCTGGCGCAGCAGGTGAGGAGGGCCCGCTCGGCGTAATCGGCGGGTGCGGCGTTGAACCGCTCCAGGCCTGTGGGGTTCGGTCTTGGGTGGGTCTGCCCGGGTAGGGCGACGGCCTGCCCGGAGTGGCGAGAAGGACGGTGCGCAGGCAGCGTGGGGTTCCTCGACGGCTCGGTGAAGCTCTTGTGGGGGCTTCGCGCGTGATACGGGAGTGGATCAAGTGTGAGATGTGACATTCACGCTATCGAGGCTTGACGAAAGTTGTCCGACGGATGCCCGAATTTCACCCGGACGGGAGAGTTTCGGAAGGTGTGGTGGACGGTGGCGTCAGGTGACGGGGGCTTAGGTTCGCGGGGGGACAAGCGCAGCGCATACGAGATGGGTGATCTGTGGTGAACGGGCGTGGGCGCCGGGCGGCGACGGGCCGGAGGCCCCTGCTGGTCGGAGCCGGAGTGATCGTGGCGGGTGCCACCGCGTTGACGGTCTCCCTCTGGCCCAGCGGAGGCAACGGCGCGCCGATGACACAGCAGCCCGCGGACAGCACGTCCGCGGCCTCCCCCTCACCCAGTCGTACGTACCCGATGTCGACGACGCCCCGTACGATCCCGGCCGTACGCGAGCACACCCCCGCCCGCGGGCCCGGCTGGCGTCCGGCGGGCAGCGGCCGGGTGGTCGTGAACGACGTCGACCTGGCGGACGAGGGGCGGCTGCTCGCCGGGGAGCTGAAGCTCAGGTACGCGGGGACGGGTGACGCCCGCGCCGGGGACGTACAGCTGGCCCTCACGGACGAGGACGCCGGAGCCGAGTCGTACACGATGGCCGTCAGGAACGGGCGGGTGCGGATCAGCGGGCCGGCAGAAGCGGGCGTCTTCTACGGGACGCGCACTCTGAAGCAGGCGGTGCGTGCGGACGGTACGGCGCCCGAGGGAGTCGTACGCGACAGTCCCGCGAAGCCGCAGCGCGGGTTCATGCTGGACATCGCGCGCAAGCACTTCACGGCCGGGTGGATCGAGGACCGGATCCGTGAGCTGGGGGACCTGAAGTACAACCAGCTCGGTCTGCACTTCTCCGACGACCAGGGCTTCCGGATCGAGTCCGACAAGCATCCGGAGGTCGTGTCGCAGCAGCATCTGACCAAGGCCGAAGTGCGCCGCATCCTCGACCTCGCCGCGAGCCGGCACATCACCGTCGTCCCCGAGATCGACTCGCCGGGCCACCTCGGCGCGGTGCTCGACGCGCACCCCGACCTCCAGCTCCGCAACGTGAACGGCGTGGCCGCGCAAGGGGCCGTCGACATCTCCAAGCCCGCGGCGGCGGACCTCGTGGACGAGCTGCTGAACGAGTACGCGGACCTGTTCCGCGGGCCCTACTGGCATCTCGGCGCCGACGAGTACCGGGCGCTGATGGTGTCGAACCCCGAGGCGTCGTATCCGCAGCTGGCCGCTGCCGCGAAGCGCACGTACGGGGCGAACGCCGGCGTCGCGGACCTGGCGACCGGCTGGCTCAACGACCGCGCCAAGGTGATGCGCGGGCACGACCGGACGATGCGGGCCTGGAACGACGGGTTCTTCCCCGGGGGTGTCGCCCAGGCCGCCGACGACCTCCAGGTCGCGTACTGGACGGGCAAGGAGATCGGCGCCCGCCAGCCTGCCGAGTACCTGCGGGCGGGCCGCGACGTGATCAACTACAACGACGAGTACCTCTACTACGTCCTCGGCCAGCCCAACCAGTTCGTCTATCCGACGGGCCGGCGCATCTACGAGCAGTGGACGCCCCTCGTCCTCCGCGGCACGACACCGGTCTCCCAGGAGTACGACGACCAGATCCTCGGCGGCTCCTTCGCCGTCTGGTGCGATCTCGCGGGCTCCCAGACCCAGGATCAGGTGGCGTCGGGGATCCGCATGCCGCTGCGGGCGCTGGGGCAGAAGCTGTGGGATCCGCGGAAGCCGGCCGTGTCGTGGGAGGAGTTCACGAAACTGGCGGAGACACTGGGCTGACGTCGAGTTGTGCGGTTGGGGTGAGTCGACCGTTTCGGTAGCGAACTGCCGTGCGACTGTGATGTATTCGGGCCGAGTCGAACCGAGACGCCGGGGGGAAACCGGAATGGGTTACTGGGGGTACTACGTAGTCGGCAGGAGCGAGACGCCGCTCGCCGAGCTGGACGCGTTGTCGAAGGCCAAGGGCATGACCCTGCACCAGAGGGCGGACGACGGCTGGCAGGTGTGGGAGTGCCCGAGTGAGGACGGAACGGCCGACGTCGGGGACATGAGGCACCTGGCCGAGGAGACGGGCGCGCCCGCGCTCTTCGGGTACGTCATGGACAGTGACTGCGTGGTCATCGAGGCGGCCGCGCCGGAGAGCGGGGCGTGGACGAGCTGCCTGGCGCGCGAGGCGATGGCCGGGTACTTAGGAGGCGCCGAGAACGGGCTGACCGTCGAGGACTACTTCCTGGAGCCGCGCGACGCCGCGGACCGGGCGGTGGCCTGGGCCGCCGAGTCGGGCCGTACGGTGCCGGAGGAGCCGCTTCTCGAAGTGTTCACCTCGGACGCGGACCCCTCCGCCGAGATGCTCTTCTTCCAGTTCCTGGACCGGCTCGGTGTGATGCCCATGTGAGATTCGGCCATTTCGTACTGTGACGTTCCGGCCACGCCGCACGCAGTAAGGGGAAGTGCGGGCTCCGTAACCAGAGGCGCCCCACCCTAGGGAGGCGTGATGAGCCTGGTGGAACTGATCGCTCAGGCCGATGAGCGCGGTCTGGCGGCGAGCGGTCTGGCGTGCCTGGACCGGTGCGTGCCCTTGCTGGGTGGCGACGACGAGGTACTGCGGCCGTTGTGGGCGAGCCTCGCCGAGGGTGCCGAGGCCGCGGACTGGGGCGAGTGCGTGCAGGAGGCGCGGGCGAGGCTCGGTGCCGCGCAGGCTCCGGAGGGCGATGTCTCCGCCGAGGGCGAGGCCGCCGCGCTTGCGCACCGCATGCTCGGGGCCGTGCCGCTGGAACGTTCCGCCGCGAACCTGCGCGAATGGGCCGACGCCTGCTCGGTCGCCGCGCTCCAGGTCCACCGGCTGCTGGACGCCGCGGACGACGGCGCGTCCTCGGTGACGGCCCGCCGCGAGGGCCGTACGCAGGACATGTCGCCCCTCGTCGCCGCCGAACTGCGCCGCCAGATCGCCATCCTGGAGCTGCTGTCGGCCGGTGGCGCCGCGAGTTTGCGACAGGTCCTGGACCTGTCGACGGAGGGGCGGCGCGTGCTGCGCGCGGTCGTGTCGCGACGGGCTCGCGGGCGGGTCTGAGACGCAAAGGGGACGCAAAGGGAGACACAAGGGAGACGCAAGGGAAAGGCCGGGGTCCGTACGGGCGGGCCCCGGCCTTTCGTTTCACGGTGTGGCGCTTACGGGGTCAGGACCTGACCGACGCGCGCCCCCGTCGGCGTACCGAGCTGGGTCATGCCGTAGTACGCCGCCTCGGAGACGGAGACGCCCGTGCTGGTGCTCGGCAGGTACAGCAGCGTGCCGTTGCCCGTGTCCTCGCCCTCCGTGCCGAGGAGGAGGTGGGCGAAGCCCTTGCCCGAGAGGTCCGTCAGCGAGACGGCCGAGCCGAGCTTGTCCTCCTTCTCCGTGGAGCCGGGAATGCCGGTCGTGTCCTGGGAGTAGGAGAGCGAGCCGGTGCCGGTGAGGCCGGAGGAGGTGCCCTTGAAGAGCCACACCGCGCCCGCGTTGGCCTGGTTCGTGCCGCTGCGCGTGATGTCCTCGTTCGGGGCGCCGGTCAGCACGTCCGCGAAGCCGTCGGCGTTGAGGTCTCCCACGGAGACCGAGGTGCCGAGGGCGTCGCCGGACTCGTTGGCGCCCGGGACACCCGTCGTGTCCTGGGTGATCTTCGTCATCCCGGTGGTGGTGAAGCCGGTGGACGTGCCCGGGACCATGGTGACCTGGCCGCCGGAGATCGAGCCGGACTCGCCCGTGTACGGCTGGCCGATGACGATGTCGTCGTAGCCGTTGCCGTTCACGTCGCCCGCCGCGATGGAGCGGCCGCCCTTCACGGAGAGCGTGGACACCTTCGACAGGCCCAGCGCCCTGGAACCCTTGAACCAGGTGACCTTGCCGACGCCGGACTGGTCGCGGTAGTTGAGCGCCACGTCCGCGTAGCCGTCGCGATTGAAGTCGCCGGAGGTGGCGTCCGCGTACGCGAGGGTGCCGGCGGCGGTGGTGATGTCGCCCGCAACCTCGTGGCCGTCGTTGAAGCGGGCCGCCCAGTTGCCGCCGGTTCCGGTGGCCGCGGTGAAGACGTCCGCCTTGCCGTCGGCGTTGAAGTCGCCGACCGCGACCGTCGCGCCGAACTTCGCGCTGCTCATGGTGTAGTCGTCGCCGAGCGCCATGGTGTCCGCGCCGGTGTCGAACTTCGGGCCGTACAGGATGGTCACCGCACCGCGGTCCACATGGCCGGAGCCGTCGTCCTCGCCGGGCGCGCCGATCGCGAGGTCCGCGTAGCCGTCGCCGTTGATGTCGCCCCAGGCCGTGGCCGCGCCCCAGCTGTCGCCCTTCTCGGAGACGCCGGGGACGCCCGCGCTGGACTGGGTGAGCCTCAACTTGCTCGCGGAGACAGGGCCGTTCAGGCCGCCCGGCACGATCACGACGTTGCCGACGCTGCTCGACGCCTTCGGCACACCGGCGACGAAGTCGCTGATGCCGTCACGGTTGAAGTCGGCGGTCGGGATCGCGGAGTTCCTGCCGGGGGAGGAGGCGTACCGGCGGATCTCGCTCAGCTTCGAGTACAGGTTCTTGCCGGGGCACGCGGTGGCGAAGCCGTCGCGGTGACCGGAGATCGTGTTCAGCGTGGCCTGCTCGCCGGCCTTCCACACGCCCGTGTCGGCGGCGGCGGTCAGCGTGACCTGGCCGCTCGGGTTGCCCCCGTACTGGCCCAGCTTCCACGCGGCGACCCGCGCCACGGACTCCAGGGCGGCACGGGTCGGCTTGCCCGCGGGCTTCGCCGGAGTGGTGGCGGTGGCGGGGGCGCCCTCGAAGTCACCGAGGACGGCGATGCCCGCCGAGTCACCGTTGAAGCCGTACGTGTGCGCGCCGCGCACCGGCAGGTCGATACCGCCCGCGCGGCCCTCGAAGATCCGCCCGCACTTGTCGACCAGGAAGTTGTAGCCGAGGTCGTTCCACTCCTGGACCTGCACGTGGTACGCCATGATGCCGCGCACCAGCGACGGGGACTCCGCGCAGCTGTAGTCGTTCGCGCCGACCGTGTGGTGCACGAAGATCGCGCTGACCTTGTCGATGTACTCCGGCGGATCGTCGACCGTCGACTCGTCGGCGCCCCACGCGGCGCGCGGGATGACGGGCGGCTGCGTCACGGTGGACGGGGGCGGGGAGG
>NZ_JAAKZY010000028.1 GCF_011045015.1 Streptomyces scabichelini
CAGGTCGACGGGTATCTCGTCCGCTGCCCGCAGAGGTTGGAGGTCGCGGTACGTACGAGACTGGTCGGCGATCACCCAGGCGTCCTTCGCGTCGGTCTTTCCGTCGCCGCGGCAGGAGCCGGAAGCGAAGGGTCCGCGCCGTCTGACCCTACTCAAAGGAAGCGCTCCGCTGGTCCCGGTGGAGACGGGGAAAATGCTGACGTCCTGTTCGAAGAACCCGCTCAACCTGCGGCGGGCGCCGCCTCAGCCGGTTATCGCTGCGAGCCGACTTGCGTCCGGCGAGTTCACGGGCGCACTGAGTACGACCACGCGCAGGTCACCTGGTTCTACCGTCAGTACGTCCGTGTCCAGCGTGAAGCGGCCGAGATCCGGGTCGTCCACCGTCAGCTGGTCCCCTTCGTTTTGCGGCTGGCCCTTCGCGTCCCAGAGGCCGGCGAAGTTCCCGCTGACCTCGTGCAGATCGCGGACGAGGCTGCGTAGTTCCGGGTCGGTGGGGTAGCGACGGGCCGCCGCGCGTAAGCCGGCGACGATGGCGGCGCGGAATGAGTTCAGATGCCCGGCAGAGCGGAAGACTGTGGACGGCGCGTCGGTGAATGTCCGCCAAGCCATGTTGCGGTCACGTCCGTCGGCCGTTGCCGCGCCACAGTTGAAAGCCAGCCAGCGGCGGTTGCCGGTCAGAACGTTCCAGGCGGCATCGCACGGGCAGGTCGGGACCTCGGTGAGCCGGTCCAGTATTCGCTGTGCGGAGGGGTGATCCCCGAACTGGTGGTGGGGCCTGTGGCTGGTCGGCGCCCTGAGTGGGGCGGGCCTGATGTACACCGACACGACGGACGCCGTTATCGCCCGCGCCTACACGAACGTCGGCCCGTTGGCCGTCGCCGACGCCGCTGTCATCGGCGCGGCCGTGGCCTGCGCTCTCACGGTCCGCACCCTCACCGGCACGCAGGAGAAGGACAGGACCGAGCCCCTGCGGCACGTCAACGGGTCCGGCGTCGCCAGTGGGGATGACGTGACAGGCGGAGCCGACATGGGCGGTTGGGGGAGATGCGCGCGAAGCACACATCTCCCCCAACCGCCCAAGAGCCGTTTTTGCAGGGCGAACGAGGAGCAGCGCGTGCTGCTGGGTCGCCGGTCAGAGCGGAGAAGCCGAGCGGGTGGAGGCGGTACGGGCAGCTGCTGCCGCCGCGCAGGGATTCCCTGACGACCAACGCCGGCCTCTGGACCGGGCGTTCCTCACCGGCCTGCACCAGATGCTGCACGTCCCGATCGCCCTGGTCCGGGAGAACCCCTCCAGCCGCAGGATGCCGGGGCTCACCACCTGGATGGCACGACAACCACTGGCTGACGGTGTAGCACCTGACCGCCCAGCGCCCGAGGCGGACGCTGGCGACGGCATCTGGGGCCTGCTCAAGCGCGGCATCGTGGCCTTTCTGCTCAGCGGACATCACCGGCCCCGAACGCCTCGTCCGTAGCTGCCTCAAGCAGGTCCGGCACCAGCCCGACGCGACCACCGGCTGCCCCACCGCAACGGGCCTGGCCTGGCAACCGCCCTGATCAACGATCACAGCCCCACGCATGCAACCTGATCAACGGGTTGTTCCGCTCATGCGTGAGAGGAGCTGGAAATGCCCGATACCACCGCCAGGCGGAGCTTGGTTTCGTCCTCGGTAAAGGGGGCTGCGGTGAGAACGACGATCTTGCGTTCCGCGTCGCCGTCGGTCAGGACGTCGCAGTCCACCGCGATCGGCCCGGTCACCGGGTGCTGGACGATCTTGTGGTCTTCCCGGTGCGCGCCGACCACGCCGGAGGCCCACAGTTCGGCGAAGCGCGGACTGCCCGTCGTGAGGTCCCGGATCAGGCCGGCCAGGCGCTCGCTGTCCGGGAACCGTCCCGTGGCGCGGCGCAGGTCGGACACGACGGAAACCTCGACCTCCGGCTGGCTGAGCGAGGTCACCGGCCAGTGCGACAGGCAGGGGGCGGCACTGCCGGCAGGGAAGGTGTCGCGAGCGAAGTTGCGCAGCGCCGACGGCGTTGAGGACGGGTCGCCCAGCAACGCCGCCCAGCAACGGTTCCACCAGATGAGCTGCCAGTCCGCGGCGAACACGGCGGCTGCGGAGTCGCCGAGCCGGTTCAGCATGCGGCGCAGGCCGGGCGGGATGTGGTCCGAGATCTCCCGGCCGGCGGGAGGGGCAAGCCCGGCCAGCCGGTAGAGATGGTCCCGCTCGGCGTCGGTGAGCTGCAGGGCGCGGGCCAGCGCCGCGGTCACCTGCGCCGATGGGGTCACATGGCGTCCCTGCTCCAGGCGGACCACATAATCGACCGAGATCCCCGCGAGCTCGGCAAGGTCCTCCCGGCGCAGTCCCGTGACCCGGCGCCTGTGGCCGCTGGGCAGTCCCGCCGTGTCCGGTGAGACACGGCCACGCCAGGTGCGCAACATCGGACCGAGTTTCGCGATGTCAACGGTCATGAGACTGATTGTCGCACCCGGCGCCAACCCGAAGGTGGTAGCGGTTTTCCTACCGAATTCCTCTCTCTGGTTGCCGGCCCGGCGGTCGATGATTCTTACCGACATGACCTTCACGTTCTCCCATGACCACGTGGGCATCACCGTTACGCCAGAGGACCTTGACGCCACGATCGCGTGGTACTCGCGCAACCTCGGTTTCGCTGTCGAGCAGCGGTTCGAGGCCCACGGCACGACGTTCGTCTTCCTCACCGCCGGTGACGTCAAGATCGAGCTCCTCGCGGGCGCGTCGAACCGGGGCGGGGCGCCGACCGACAACATCCTCGCGAGCATGCACACGTCGCGCCTGCACCACTTCTGCCTCGCTGTAGCAGATCTCGACGCGGCAGTGTCCCGGCTGCTCGAACTCGATGTGCCGCTGATCGGCGGCCCCATGGAGATACCGGCAACCGGCCAGCGCATCGCCTTCGTCACCGACAACGTCGGCACCATCATCGAGCTCAGCGACCCCGGCACGTGGAGCTCCGGCCGGAAGGCACGGGCCTAATGCCGAACCGCGCAGACTTCACAGGGTGCCAGGGTGCCAGGGTGCCAGGGTGCCAGGGTGCCAGGCAGGCTCGCTGGCAGCCCGCCGAGGTGGCGAGCCCGCATCTCGATCGTCGTATCCCGGTCATCGCCGCCAAGGACATCCCCTACATTCCCAGGAGCAGTCAGCGCCGCCTGCCGGCGGTCGGTGTTTCGCCGAAGTGCTTCTTGTACGCCTTGACGAAATGACGGCCGTCGGCGAAGTGCCAGCGGGCGGCGACCTCGGACACGGTCAGGCGTGTGGAGAGGAGTTCCGCCCTGGCACGTTCGAGGCGTCGTTCACGGACGTACGCCATGACCGACGATGTGGCCTTCTGGGCGAACACGCGGTAGAGGGTGCGGACGGACACATGAAGCGCCTCCGCGATGGCTCGGGCATTCAGCTCGGAATCGTCGAGCAGACGGTCCTCGATGTAGCCCGTCGCCGCTTCGAGGAGCGCCGGCGTGAAGTCCGCGTCGTCCATGACCTGGTCGTTCACCAGCCCTTGGAAGTCCCAGGGTTCCTCGTTCCTGCGGACACACAGTGTCCCGGCTCCCGCCCTGGACCGCTGGTTGCGCGAGGTGAAGCGCCACTCGCCGCTGAGCGTGATGTGCGTGACGATCATGTCCCCGTGGTGCCCGTCCGGACCGCCGGTGCCCCCGGCGACCGCGTCGCTGTACTGGTCCTCGACGGGGATGTCGAGCAATTTCTGGGCCCGGATGCGGACCTGGTACGCCCCTTCGCTGTGCCGCGCCGGCGTCAGCGGGGGCGCCGGTAACGATTCGCCCGCCTGGCGTCGCCAGTCGCTGAGCAGCACATGGTTCCGGTTCTCGTCGGCATAGGGCACGGCGATGTCGACCGCGGGTGGCGAGGCGCCGCCCACCCGCCAGAGCGATGTGCTGACTGTGCTGTCCACCGCAGCAGGGTACGTACGCGGGCATCGACGACAGCGAGGGGTGGCCCGCAACTCCCTGGGGTGGCACGAAAGTACAAGACAGCTGGCCAGCAGGAACAAGACTTCGACGGCCGGAGCGTACAAGAGTGGCCGTCATGGGTGCTGCCGTCCCGCCGGGACGGTCAGGCACGGCCATGACGGAGCCTTCGCGGCCGGCCCACGCCTGAGTGCGCTCAGGCGTCCATTCCTGCACCGACGTCATCTCACCAACGGGAGCACATTTCATGACCGAGTCCGCGGTCTCCCTCTTTGAAAAGCTCGTCCAGGCCGATCCGCCCGGCAACGTCCCTGTGTTGTTTGACACGGCGTGTGTGATCGGCGGCAGTATCGCGGGACTGTTGGCGGCGCGGGTGCTTTCCGACCGTGCCCGCCAGGTCGTGGTCATCGAGCCCGACGACATCGTGGCGGTGACCGGGGCGCGTGCTGGTGTGCCTCAGGATCAGCAGGTGCATACGCTGCTGCCGGCCGGTCAGCGGTGGGTGGAGCGGTGGATTCCGGGGGTCACGAAGGAAGCGCAGGACCGTGGCGCGTCCTTGGTGCCCGATACGGGGAGCACTGTCATCGACGGCGTGCCGCAGGCGCCGGACGGTGAGGGCCATCACCTGCTCGCGATCGGGCGCCCTTTGCTGGAGGCTCTGATCCGCGACCGGGTCACGTCCCTGCCCAACGTGTCCGTCCTGCGCGCGCAAGCGACCAAGCTGCAGTACCGCGACGACGCCGTCACTTCGGTCGGCTACGTGGCGATGCCCGACGGAGGTCGGGGCGCGGGGGTGCTGGACGTGGACTTTGTCGTGGACGCCATGGGACGCTCCAGCAGGCTGTCGAACTGGCTCACGCAGGGTGGCTACGACCGGCCCGGGCTGGAGCGGCTGGCAGCGCCCATCAACTACGCGACGGCCCTGTTCGAGCGGCCGGTGCAGGTCACCGACCTGGAGCAGACCGGCGCCCTGGCACTGTTCACGCCGCAGTACCCCTCGGGCGGGGTGTCCGTCGCGGCGGCGCAGCCCATCGAGGGCAAGCGGTGGATCGTCATGCTGATGGGCTACGGCGACAGCCGGCCCGGCCGGACCCTCGCCGAGTTCCGTGAGGCCTGCGCCAAGCTGCCCCCGGTTTTCGCCACGGCCACCGCCGGCGCCGTCATCGGCGACGTGGTGACCTACCACCAGGCCGAGAGCCGACGGCGCCACTTCGCCGACGTGGGCCGCTTTCCCGCCCGCCTGGTCAGCGTGGGGGACGCCGTGGCGTCGTTCAACCCGATCTACGGCCAGGGCATGAGCTCGGCCGCGCTGCACGCGTCCTGCCTGGCCTCCTATCTCGGCGGTGGTCCCGATCTGGGCACGGCCGCGCGGGAGTTCTTCCGCCTTCAGCAGGTGGTCGTGGATGCCGCCTGGGCCATCTCTGCCGGGGGTGACGCCGCCCGCCTGGATGCGCAAAACGGTGCCGAGGTGCCGGCAGACGTACGGCAGCAGCGGTGGGCCATGGAACAGATCACGGCCGCCACCCTCGCCGACGGGGACGTCACGCGCGCCTTCAACAACGTCTCCTACATGCTGCGCCACCCCGCCACGCTGGCCGACCCGGCACTGCTGGCGAGGGCAGTCGCCGCCAACGAAAGAGCAGCCATGGCCACGTGACGGACAAGATCATGCGCGGAACCTGGCAAGTGGCATGTTCGCCGCGCGGTGCTGCCCCACGCGCGCCGGCGCGGTGGCCAGAGCGCCCGGCTTGGCCGCCCGCGCCCCGCTGGCACAGGAACTGGGCTGTCGCCTACTCATCGGCGAGACCGGTGCCGAGATCCGCAACTTGTCCCTGCAAACCATGCTCCGCCTCGGGTTCCAGGTGGCCTACGAACGCCGCAACTGGAACTGGCGCCTCGCGGATGACGAGCGCTGAGGCGATCTGCCCTCACAAAGGAGACTCAACTTGCTGTCGGAACGGAGAAAAAGAGCGGTCGTGCAGGCCATGCTGTGGCCACTGCGCATCGCGGCAGCCGCCTACTGGTACGCGGGCGGCCGATTCGTGCACACCTCGCGCACCGAAGAGGCAGTGCTCCGCGAGGCCCGCCGCGCTGCCGCACGCAACTCGCGAACGGCTGTGCCGCCGACATCACGGCGTCGATAGGCCGGTCCACCCCCGGCCCCACCAATGACATGACGGCTTCAGCCTGCATGATCGCAGGACTCAGTGGTAGATCCTCGGGACTGACCGTGATCAGCTCGGTCGGACCTGGCCTTGCTACCGGCGCCGAGCCATGACTCGACCGTGACGCAGAGTAGGCAATGTCGTGGACGCTACCGCGGCGATCCTGTCGTTCCTGGCCCCAGAAGGGCCCGCCTGACGGCATGGCCCTCGGCCACGGTCGCCCCTGCGAAAAGTTATGGAAACCGAAACGGAGTCATTCCTGTGAGAGACACCGACCAGTGGGATACCGAGCAGTGGGATGCCGTGCGGGCGTCGTACGACGCTGCGGCCGGCAACTATTCGACGCTGGTCCTCGACGACCTGGCGCGCCAGCCCGTTGAGCGTGGCATGCTGTCGATCTTCGCCGAGCTGGCCTCCGGTGGCCGCATTGCCGATGTGGGGTGCGGGCCGGGACAGATCACGCAGTACCTGCACCAGCTGGGCCTGGACGTGTTCGGCATCGACCTTTCCCCCGGCATGATCGAGCAGGCCAGGGCCAACTTCCCGGAGCTGGATCTCGAGGTCGGCTCGATGGCCGAGATCGACCGGCCCGACGCCAGTCTGTCGGGCGTCATCGCCTGGCTCTCCACGATTCACCTGCGTGACGACCAGCTTCCGGCTGTGCTGGTGGGGTTCCGCCGGGTGCTGACTGACGGGGCGCCGGTCCTGATGGCCTTCCAGGTCGGTGACGGCCCGAAGCACGTCGACCAGCAGTGGGGCAGCCAGGTCGATCTGACGGTGCACCGCAGGCGGCCCGAGGCGGTGGCGGCCATGCTGCAGGGAGCCGGATTCCACGTCGTGATGTCCACGGTGTTTGAACCGGTCGGCCGGCCCGGGGCCCAGGTGGCCTGCCTGATCGGTCTGAGCACATGAGAATCCGCCCAGCGGGCTTCTCCGTTGACCTCGATGCCGTCGTCGGCCTCAACTTGGAGTACCTGACCTGGGCGACGGGGCGGCTGCTGGACGAGTTCCGCAGGTCATGCCGATTCCGGACGATGCCACCGCGGCCGAGCAGGTGCGCGCGTTCGACGGGCCGGACGCGGCCCTCCTCGTGATCGAGCACGAGAACGACCTGATCGGCATGGCGCGCCGCGGACGCTGAAGCCCGCCGTCGTGGAGGTCAAACGGCTCTACGTGAGGCCGACGGAATTCGCATTCGGAGCTGCCTTACGCCGCGAGTACGGGATCTCACCCGGCCGTTTCGCGATCTCGAACTCGCACCAGTCTCAACAGAGCATTGGGCGGAGCTGCCAACTCCCACCGCCGAACCGGGCTGTTGACCGTCTCGGCGGTGGGATGGGAGGCCGGTCCCGGCCTGGCGTCAGTCGTTCGCCCGGGCGGCCAGCAGCTCCCGGCGCGTGGGGCCGGGATCGGGGTAACGGGAGGCGCCGACGCCCAGATCGGCGATCTTCTCCATCAGGTGGGGCTTGGCCAGGGCTTCCTCGGGGGTGGCAAGCAGAGAGCCCACGTCGGTCAAGCCGCGCAGGATGTCGGGATCTTTCCGGGAGGCGGTATGCACGGCGAGGTTCTGGTGCCAGGCGGGATCGTCGGTGGTGTAGCCCTCGCCCCGGATCTCGGCGTCGATCTCGGCGAGGCGGTGCCGGTCCCATGCGGCGATGCGCTTCCACACGGGAGTCAGTTGCTCTTCGGTGGCGGCGTCGAACCTCACGGCAAGCTCCACGGGGTCGTCGGTGCCGACCATGCGCAGGGTGTCGCGCAGCAGCGCGGCGTGCCTGAAGCCCATGGTCATCCCCGTGCCGAACGCGGGGTTGATCGTGGCCCAGGCATCGCCTGCCGTCAGGATCCCGGTGGCCACGGGGAGATCGTCGACCACGAAGCGGCGGTATGTGCTTCCCATTCCGCCCATGGCCCGCACACCCGTGATCGGCTCTCCCTCGACCCAGCGCGCTTCAGTCGCGAACAGCAGCCTCGCCGCTCGTTGCCACGCATCCTCATTTCCCAGGCCACGCAGTTCCTGGTCACGGCCGGAGGTCACCATCCACACCGCCCACGTCCCGGAGTCGCCCGGAAACGATATGACGGAGACGCTTTCGTGGTGGTAGACCAGCCACGGCCTCGGAGGGGGCAGGGTGCCGTCGGCCGAGCGGAAGAACCTGGTGTAGTAGCGAAAGCCCCTCTCCACCCGCTCCTCGTGCGGCGCCGCTCCGATGTCGGCCAGCATCGCGGCCACCTGCGAGTGACGGCCGGCAGCGTCGACCACGAGGTCCGCCTCCACCCGTTCACCGCCCTGGACCAGCACGCCCGTCACATGGGGGCGACCCGCGCTGCGGGGGTTGCCGACCAGCAGTCCGGTGACCCGCGACCCGCGTCGTACGGTGATGCCGGCAGTCCCCATTGCCTCGGCCAGGAGGGCCGCCTCCAGCACCGGCCGCCGGGCAGCCACCGTGTCGAACCGGTCGTCACCCGGCTGCGGGCCGCCGATCTCCTTCACACCCCAGGCCCCACTGATTATGTTGTATCGGCTTCCTCCCAGGTCGATGAGCCGTTCCACCACGGTGGGTAACTCGGCGGCCAGCAGCTGGAAGCCGCCCGGCATAAGGAGGTGGCCCTGCGAGAACTGGTGGACGCCGGGCCGCTTCCAGTCGCTCCATATCTCCGAGGGTCCGCCCTTCGGAGGGGAGGGATCACGGTCGAGGACCGTGACCCGGTGTCCGTCCGTGGCGAGCATCATCGCCGTCATGAGGCCCGTCGGACCGGCTCCCAGCACCAACACGTGCACCATTGCGCTCTTCTTCTCCTTATTGATCGAGCATCGATCGGCATCGATCGGCGTCGCTCACGCTCTGCGCCAGAGGTGTTCATTCGCATGCCAGTTGACGGATCAATGTTCCCCAAGACCACGGGGGCAGACGGGCCGAGCCCCGGGAGCCGCGCCGCTGCGCCGTGGTCGTCATCCCTCGCCGACGGAGGTCCAGAACCGCTCCAGGGCTTCGGCCGCGCTGTCGGGGTCCTGCAGCATCCACCAGTGGCCCATACCTTCGAGGCGCTGTGTGCGGGCCCCGAGGCGGGCGGCCATCTCGCCGGAGGCGGTCGGGTCGTCGTAGGGGTCGAGCAACGGCTGGATCACCAGCCCGGGGGAGGAGGGGGGAGCTGACAGTTCAGCCCCCCAGTGGGCGTGGGGGTTGGGCGTCGCCGAGCGGTACAGGTCCAGGATGCAGTCCGCCATCGTGGCGTCGAACCTCTCCGCCAGCGCCGCGGCATCTTCGGCGGGCACCCCGGCCTCGATATACAGCGCCGTGGCATCATCCGGGCTTCCCGCGGCGGCGGCCTCGACCGCGGTCTTCACCCATTGCTCCCCCGCTCCCGGGGTCTGCCACAGCTTGGCCAGATCGTGCCAGACGTACGCGGGGTGCAGGATGCCTGCCACGTCCACGGCCCAACTCCGCACCACGGCCGAGGATTTCGTGGCCACCCGTGCCACCAGCCCCGCACCCCAGTCGTGTCCGACCAAGTCGACCGGCTCATCGATCCCCCGCAACTCCCCCTCCAGCCACTGGACGTACTCGTCCATGGTCGCGCCGAATCCGGCGGGACGCGGCACACCGAACCCTGGCAGGTCCAGGGCTCTCGAATCGGTTTCGAGACGGACACGAAGCCGGTCCCACAGCCGGCCGGTCTCGGGCACACCATGAACAAATACCGCGGTCATATCGACACCTTTGCTGAGAGGCTGAGTCCGTGCCCAACCGGTTCGCTCGCGGAGCGCTCCACTCTGGCCTGGTGGCGTGGTCGACTCAACCAGCGGTCCGTCGGGTGGGCCCATACTCCGGTGATGCCGAGCCATACGCGTACGTGCACAGTCGGTGCGCTCGGGCGTGACCCATGTCCTGTGCACCAGTTGGGTCCTGTGCACCAGTTGGCTGGAGCAGCATCGTGATGCGGCCCGGTCGGAGATCGGCGATCCCCCGTCTCCGTCCGCCGCGCGCCCGATACGCGCTGACACTGTGATCGCCTGCGGCGCCGGTACGGTCACACATCGGGAGTGCGTATCGGTACCAGATCCTCAACGCACGCCGCCTGGGGTGTCCGTGGTGCCGGCGGCTGACGCGCTGTGGAGATTACCGATCGCCGCGTCGCGCACCCTGGTGACGCGTCCATTGAGCCGGAAATCGGTGATCGTGGCTGGGCTGAAGGGCGGCACGATGAAAACATCGCCAATCTGCGTCTGCCATCCACGACGGAAGGCGTCGAATTCTCGCGGTGCGGCACCCGGCGTGGGCGAGTCCAGGTAGAACGCCCCGCGCGACCCGTGAGTTTCCGCTCCAGTACTGTCCGTCACCTTTCGGTCCCACCCTGTATTCGCTGCTCGGATGCCGTCCTGTGGCGCATATGTTCTGTCCGGACGCCGCTGTGGTTCAAGTGCCTGCCGTGCCGATTTCTTAGGCTACGGCGGTAGGGACAAACCTGGGCCGTTGTGGGCCCGGTGATATGAAAGACGAGAAACTCGTGAACCAAGCGAATTCCACCCGCGTAGTCGCCATCACTCGTGCCCGTACCGGCGCAGGTATGGACATCCTCAGCGAGGCGATCGGGAGCGTGCGGATCGGGCGCGCCCAGACCTGCCGGGTCAGGGAGTCGGGCTCTTGGGGCATACGATTTCCCGCCTTTGCGGGCAGCGGCTTCAACATCCTCCTGCGAGGCAGCGCATGGCTGATCACGGCCACTGGCCGGCCACGCGCGCTCAAGGCGGGCGATGTCGTCCTCACCCCCTTCGGCGCCGAGTACGGACTGAGTCACGCACCATCCCTGCTCCAGAATTTGTCCCCAGCGGGCCCGCACGATTCCGATCCGGCCGACGTCGACATCCTCTGCGGCGCCTACTGGCTCGACCATGGACAAGTGCACCCCTTCCTCAGAGCGTTACCTGAGGTCATCGCGGTGTCGTCGGACCATGGCCACACCTCACAACTGCGGTCGCTGGCCAATCTCCTGGCTGTGGACGTGTCCGATACTCAACCCGGGAGCGGGGCGACCCGTGCTGCGCTACTGGACCTGCTGCTGACTCATGTCCTGCGTCAGTGGCTGGAGCAGAATCGTGACGTGGACCGGCCGGAGGTCGGCGATCCCGCCATCGCTGTCGCGCTGCGTGAGATCCACTCGAGCCCGCACAAGCCGTGGACGGTACAGCAGCTCGGCGAGACCGTAGGAATGTCGCGGACAGCATTCACCAAACGATTCACCGCGCTGGTCGGAAAACCGCCCATGACGTACCTGACCGGTTGGCGCCTGAGCTACGGCGCCCGGCTGCTCCGGGAAACCAAGGCGCCGCTGGCGGCGATAGCCCGCCAGGTCGGCTACTCGACGGAATTCGCATTCGGAGCCGCCTTCCGCCGCGAGTACGGGATTTCACCCGGCCGTTTCCGCAGCCTCGAGTCCCGCCAGGCACGTGGAGCATAGGGCCGCGCCACCGGCTCCTGGACCCGCAACAGCGTCCCCTGCTGGTCGTCCCACCCGGTTGTCACGGCGTTGAGAGCCTGATATCTCAAGGCCTAGGTTTCCGCCGAATCGGTCGTGCGCCGCCAACTGCCTGGATGAGATGTCCGCTTGGTTCGGCTGGTTCGGCGGCGGCACACAACGGTTCCGTTGAGAATCCCGCTGATGAAGGGCACATCGATGACCAGCGATGAAGCACTCCGCATCGAAACACTCTCTCCTGGCCACGCCGAAGACTTCGCTCTCATGTCAGCGCTGACCGCGCTGATCAACGAGGTCTACGAAGTGGCCGAGGAAGGCTTGTGGGCTCCAGGCACAACGCGGACCAGCCGACAGGAGGTTGCGTCGCTCACCCACGCGGGGGAGATCACTGTGGCACGGCTGGACGAGGAGCTCGTCGGCTGCGTCCGGATCCAACAACTCACCGCTGACATCTGTGAGTTCGGCATGCTCGCCGCCGCGCCCAAGCGGCGTGGCACGGGGATCGGCAGGGAACTGGTTCGGTTCGCCGAACAGTACGGTCGGGATGCCGGCCTCGATGTCATGCAGCTGGAGTTGCTTGTTCCGCGCGAGTGGTCGCACCCCTCCAAGGAATTCCTGGCCACCTGGTACGGACGCATCGGCTACCAGGTGGTCCGTACAGGCTCGATCGACGATTCGTATCCGGAGTTGGCACCCAGCCTGGCCACTCCCTGCGACTTCGTGATTTATCACAAGAGCCTGCGTGCATAGTCGTTCAACTACTCTTGGAATCTTAATGAATTGGGCAGCCTTCTTTCCTTCCGTCCTTCTGGTATCACTCATACCTGGCGCCAGCCAAGTTTTGGGGATGAGAAATGCTATGCGTTACGGATTAGCGAGCTCGCTATTTGGTATCGGTGGCCGTCTCGCTGCGTTCGCGGTTCTCATCGGGCTGGTCGTCGCGGGCCTGGGTGCCATCATGGCATCGTCTACCACAACCCTTGTCGTGATCAAGTGGATCGGTGTCGTGTATCTTGCCTGGCTTGGAATTCGCACTCTCCATCAAGCGTCACGAGACTTGAAAGATGACGCTTTGGCGACATCAGACGACAGCAACAGCAAAAAGAATATTCGTTCGATTATCGTGACTGAATTCTTTGTTGCCATCAGTAACCCGAAAGCATTGCTTCTCTTCGCTGCGCTGCTGCCCCAGTTCACGGCCACATCGACGGATGAAGCCCCCATGCAGATCGCTGTTCTCGGCGCTGTCTATCTGCTGGTGGAGTTCCTTGTGGGGTTGCTGTACGTGGGGGTGGGGAGCCGCCTTGGAGTCGTCGGCATTTCCGTGCGAAACCAGCACAAAGTGGAGCTGGCGAGCGGTGTCTCCTTTCTGGGGATCGCCGGTCTGCTCGCCATGGATGACGTGAGGTGATGGTGATCGATACGACCTGGCAGCAAGGCCCCGGCGTTTGCCTGTGATGTCTGTTTGGTCGTGTGATGCCGTAGAGGGCGAGGACGCGGTGGCGTTCGGTGCGCGCTGCGTTGGTGCAGGTAGGCGGCGGCGTGGGCGTGCTGGGCGTGGGGCGCGTCGGCGGTGATGACCGCCCGGTGAGATCGGCGTCGTTGATCTGGTCGAGCAGGGGCTGGAACTCGGGTGTCTCGTTCGTCTATGCGCCGATCTCACGAGAGGCGAGGGTGATGCCGTCGCCATGGCGGACCGCGGACAGCACGAAGACCTGACGGCCGTCTGGGCGCTTCGCGCCGTGCAAGCACTGTTCCGTCGACTGCGATCGCCCGGCGCCTGCGGTGCACCGTGTCGGCGCGGGCGGCGGCCTGGTGCGCCCGGCACTGTTCGCGTTCTGAGCCGCCGCCGGCGGAAGCACGTGGGCGACAGCCGTACTCGCGGCGGAACGCTGTACGAGGCATCCGCGCGGCCTCGCTGAGTCGGCTCACCGGCAACTGCCGCTGCGGTTTTTCGTGGACCTCCCGCAGGGCCGCGGCGATCGCCGGGTCGTCGGTCTTCGGTCACCCGGCGGTGCTGTCCTGCTCGTGCCACTGACGCAGCCCGTGGACCAGGACCAGGCCCATCAGCGCGGTCAGTGTCGTTCGGCTGCCCATCCGTACTCCGGACACATCCGCGCGAAGGAGGTCGACCAGCGAGCGCACATCCGGGCGTTAAAAGGGGAATCAAGCCCGAACGAAGTCCCGTAGACCGGGGCAGGACGGGCAGCAAGCATCACCTGATCACCGACGCCACCGGGATCCCGCTCGCCGCCACCCTGACCGACGGCAACCGTAACGACGTCACCCAGCCGATACCGCTCCTCCAAGCTGTGCCGCCTGTGCTGCCTGTGCCAGGCAAGCGGGCCGGCCCCAGCGTCGTCCGGAGGTGGTGCCGGCGGACCGCGGCTGTGACTATGACAAATACGGCCGCTTGGTCCGGAACCTCGGGGGGAACCCCTGATCGCTCACCGCGACACTGAGCACGGCTCCGGCCTGGGAACCCAACGCTGGGTCGTGGAGCGCGCGTTCGCCTGCTTGCATTGGTTCCGCCGCCCGCGGATCCGCTGGGAGATATGGGAGATAGGCGACGACATCCACGAAGCCTTCCTCACCCTCGGATGCGCACTTACCTGCTGGCGACGGCTGAAGTCGTTGCGGTAGGAGTTCTTGCTGGGCGCCCCAGCAGCGACCGCTCCAAGGAGCTACGGGATCGCGGCACCTGCCCGCACGTCCGTCTCGGCGACGGCTACTGGTTCTGACTCATTGGCGGGTGGCACTGCGCATCAGTTCCTCAAGGTCGCGTTCGCCGGCCGGTGTTTGCGCCCCACTCTGTAGGCCCCCGCTGATCAACTGCTGAGCGGCCGGCTGACTGATCTGAGAAGCCCAAGCGTCGTTCTCCCGGAGGAGTCCTTCCTTGAAGTCATCCGCGGGCAGCGAGCGCTTGGCTGCTTCGATGACACCGTCGGGCAGCGCGGCGATATTGCGGGCGATACGGTCGACGTACTCGTCGAGTTGGTCAGCCGGCAGGGCCCGGTTGATCCAGCCGTAGGACGCTGCGGCCTCGGCATCGAACAGGTCGGCAGTGAGGACCACTTCCAGTGCGCGGTTGCGACCGACGCGGTCCCGGAGGTACTGCGTTCCGCCTCCGCCGGGGATGATGCCCATGAGCGCTTCGATCTGACCGATTCCGGCGGTCTCGGTGGCGGCGAATGCCATGTCCGCCGCGGCTACGAATTCCGCCCCGCCTCCGCGGGCCTTCCCGGCCAGCTTGACGATGGTCACCTGGGGCTGGTGGCGGATGAGCTCGCCGACAGCCTGGAACACATTGACGTCGGCCGGTGTCGACGCGGCGAGCTCCTGGAGGACGTCCATCTTCTCCCCGATCCGCATGTCCACGTGGGCGAGGAAGAATTCCGGGTCGGCGCTGGAGAAGACGATCACCCGGACCGTTGAGTCGTCCGCGAGCGTGGTCAGCAGGGTGCGGAGCTCGCGCATCATCGTCGCGTCGAGCACGTTCACCGGCGGATTGTCGAGGACGATCCGGGCGACGCCGTCTTCGATGCTCATGTGCAGGGTCGAGTAGACGTTGGTGGTCAAGAGCTTCTCCATTGGTTACCGATAGATGGGTAGGTTTGCAATGCATACCTACCGTCGGCGAGGCCGCTGGGACCGTCAAGAACGCACTCTGGGAGAACCAAGGATCATGAGGGATACCGACCCGCACGGCGTTGACGCGGGAACACGCATCGTTTTCCGGGCGGACTGCCCCAGCCGGCCCATCCTCGACCAGATAGCAGACAAGTGGTCGATGATGATCATGGCGCTTCTTGAGCAGCCCATGCGGTTCAATGAGCTGAAGCGCCGCTTGGAAGGCGTGACACAGCGTGTCCTCACTCAGACACTGCGCCGTCTTGAGCGAAACGGCATGGTTCGTCGGAAAGTACTGCCGACCTCACCGATTGGCGTCGAGTACTCGCTCACGGCGCTGGGTGAGTCCCTGCGCGAGCCGTTCGGGCATCTCTACGGCTGGACCGTCGAGCACAGCGAGGAAATCCAGAACTGCCAGCGGGCATACGACAGCAGAGCTGACACATAGCCGCTTGCTCAGTCACCTATAGACATGTGGGCGTGGTCACCACGCTCAGCCGCATATGAACCGGGGCGGCTCACGTATGGTCTGGCACGCGCGGCAGCTGGTTGCCTTGATGCCATGATCGATTACTCCACCGAGGATGAGACCATCCGGGTCCTGCGTGCCCATGCCGAGAACGCGGAACAGAACGACCGGCCCGCCGCGGAGAGTCTGGAGGCGCTACGCAAGGACGGGGTGTTCGCGCTGCGGACACCGCGGGAGTACGGGGGTGCCTGGGCGGGCGCGGAGGCCGTCGCGCGACGCCTGACCGGCTTGGGCCGAGCTTGTCCGTCCACGGCCTGGATCGCCGGGACGTGCGTGACCGCGAAGAACATCACCGCCAAGTGTTTCCCGGATGAACTGGTGAGTGAGGTCTTCGCCGACCCGGACGCTCTCTTCTGCGGAACAGGTGTCCCCGCCGGCCAAGGCGAGCGCGTGCCTGGGGGCGTGCGCGTCAGTGGCCGCTGGCCGTACGTCTCCGGGTGCGAAGACGCGGCCTGGGCCGGCTTCGGTCTGCTGATCGACGGCGAGTTCTCCTTCGCCCTCGTACCGACGGCCGACCTGGCCATCGAGCGGACCTGGCACATGGCCGGTATGCGTGGCACGGGCAGCCACACGCTGGTCGCCGAGGACATATTGGTGTCGGCTGAGCGAGTCGCGTCGGCTGAGCGAATCGAGGCAGCGAACCCCTTCTCCTTCGGGGACAGACTGCTGTACGCGATGACGGTGCTCGGACCGGTGCTGGGGGCCGCCCGGGGCGCGCTCGACGCGATCAACGCGATGTTCGCTTCGGACCGCAAGCCGTTCATGACCGCCTACTCCCGGATGGGGGACTCCCCCGGGGCCCGGCACTGGCTGGCGGAGGCGACCCACCTCGTGAACCGCGCCGAAAACACCATGCTCGCAGTCGCCCGGGCGGCGGACACGGCCGAACTGTCCGAGGCTGACGATGCCCGCCTGCACATGGATCTCGCGGACGCCGGCCGGGACTGCCGGGCCGCGGTCGAGCGGATGCTCGACCTGCACGGCGCGAGCGGTTTCAACAACGCGAACGTACTCCAGCGGTATTGGCGAGACATCGCCGTCGGCAGCCGTCACCCCCACCTGAACCCATACCTCGCGGCCGAGACCTTCGGCACGGGCCTTGCAGCAGTGTCATGAGCCTCCTGCGTCTTCATGACGCTCCGAGACAGTTGATGTCCAGTCCCTCAATGCTGTGACTCTGTCGGTGATGGTGACGAGGTTATGCGGTGGTGGTGCTCAGACCGCGGAATTGATTGGACCGGCGGGGGCGGCGGTGCGCTGTCGAACCAGTCGGCGATTCGGGCCATGGTGCAGGACCGCTCGGTGAGCATGTACGGACGGGGCTCTTCGCCGGTCTGCGGTAGCGGGAGCGGCGCAGGCTGTGAGCGCGGACGTTCTGGGGGAGAGGGGCCTCGACGTAGGCCCGGATCCGGACGTCAGCCGCAGGGTACTCGCGAGCATCGAGGCCGATGGTTGCTGACTACGCACCTGTTCAAGGCTTTCGTAGGCGGAGGAAGCCGCCGAGGCGGACCCGGTCTGTCACCTGGGTGCCCCGGCGGGCCTCCAGCCCGGGTCCCGCACCGGCGATCCGATCGCGTGCCCGTGTCTGGTCGTGGCGCACAGTATGGGCGGCGTCGTGGCGACCGCCGTCGCCGAACAGGCGCCCGAACTGTTCGCCGAACTCATGTACGTCGCGGCGTGCGCCCCGGTCAACGGCATGCCGGCGGCGCATGTCGGCGGTGCGTTGCGATACGACACAGGCGAGCGATCGGCGAGCCGCCATCCGCGAGGCGTTCTACAACGACGACGTTGACGACGTGATCGCCGAGGCGGCGATCTCGCTGCTGACAGTGGACGCACCTACCGGTGTTGCCGCCGAGCCGATCACGGTGACTGCCGAACGGTTTGGTTCGATCCCGCACAGCTCTATCGTCTGTGCCAGGGACAACGCGATACGCCCGGAGTTGCAGCGCCTCTTCGTCAGGGAGATCGACGCTGTTTCGGCCATGCCGACGAGGGTTGTCGAGTTCGACCCCTCGCACTCGCCGTTCCTCTCGCAGCCGACCGCCCTCGCGGACGTCATCCGGTCGGCACACAGGGCGACACTCCACCGCGATCGGCCTCGGACCGCCGGCGTTTGATGCGGTTGAGGCCCTCATCGCGCGCACAAGAAGCATGGGATGAACGTGCAGCCCTCGCCGACCGGTTGGGAAACCTGATGTGGGCCCGGCCCGGCGCGGTGCACGACATCCGTGCGGGCCGCGCCCACAGCATCGTCGATGCCCTGGCCGCGGTCGGTGCTCCGTGCTGGGCGGACAAGATGTACCGAGGAGCCGGCACCGCGGTGCGGGCGCCTTTCCGGAGCCGAACGGGAGAAGCTGTCCGCCGGCCAGCAGTGCGGGCACGGGCACCGCGGAACGCCAGACACAGACGCGTATGGGCCCGGGCTTTATGCGCATGGGCGCAGGGCCCTCGCGATGGTTCTCTGGGATCAGTGTGATCGCCGCCGAGACGCCTCAGAACTCGCACTCGCATGGGCCACCTCGGCCGGAAAGGGATTCAGTCATGACGCATGCCTCCGCCGTTGCCAATCCCGTCGTCGACGCCGTTCTCGACGCGATCGAGATTCCGGAGAATGCCGCCGTCGTCGATCTCGCGTGCGGGTTGGGGCGGCCCAGTCTCACGCTCGCCGCACGCCGCTCCGACGTCACCGTGCTCGGCGTCGATCTGGATCCCGCGGCCATCGGTCACGCCCGAGCAGAGGCCCGCGCCCTCGGCGCCACCAACGCCGAATTCGCCGTGATGCCCCTGGAACAGTTGACGATCCCGGCCGCCTCGACCGACGTGATCGTCTCCACATTCGGATTGCTGCAGGTCGGTGACCCACGACAATCCCTCCGTGAAGCCGTCCGCATCATGCGGCTGGGAAGTCGGTTCAGCCTGGCGACCTACGGCGACATGCGATCGAACACCCTGTGGTCGCTGGCCGCCCCGATCCTTGCTTGGTACGCACCCCCTGGCACCGCGCCGGGCTCCCGTGTGCAATCGTTCCCGGATTCGACCGCTCGGAAAGAACTGCTGCGCGAAGCGGGCTTCGGTGAGGTCGAGGAAAGCACTGTGGATTTTTTCATTCGACTTCCGGACTTCGCGGCGATCTGGCGGATGCTCTCGCAACCTGGAATGTTTGGCGGCATCATCGACGCGTTCTGCGGCGGCACCGCGGTGTCGGTTCAGCGAGATCTTCGGTCGGCCACCGAGGTATACGCGGATGCGCCCGGCGGCGAGTACGTCTTCCCGGCGTCCTGCCTCATTCTCCGGGGCACATTGCACCTCCGGGACCCGTTGTCGCCCGCGTTTTGGAACCGGTGAACCAGGCAGCCGAACTCCAGGGCGGCTGAAGGTGTGGGCGGTTGAATCCTGGCTCAGTCAAGATTTTCGTGAAGCTGATCAGTGAGTCTGTTTGGTTCGTGACTCCGTGTCGGCACCGGCGAGAGCGGGCCCGTTGCCACCAGCCTCGCCGTCTCCGCCTGCGCGCTCGGCGCCGCCATCCACCTGATCTTTGAGTTCCCAGGGTTCGGAGACTCTGTCCAGGTGGCCGGGAATTGGTCCGCACCGCCGGTGGCGCCGCCCGGTGGTCACCGGTGGCGGCGCTGCCTCGGGCGTGCGGCACGGCATCCATGCCCACGGCGGTCGCGGCGACAGCAGCAAGCCGGAGCGGGAGTGCCGTCAACGGAACGGCGCGGCCGTCGAATCCCGCCTCCGGCGGAATCGGCGCCCACAGCCAGCACCAGCCGCGCCCGCCGAAGCAGGACGACGACGGGAATCTCACTGATCGTGTCAAGCCGCCTGCGTGACCAGCGGGGCGGAGGTGAACAGCCTCTTGTCACGCAGCATGGCCCACGGGACATCGACCCGGCGGCGGGCGGGCGCGAGCAGCGCCTGGGTGTGCATCAGCCCTTGGTCTCGCTTCTTGAGGTAGTAGTCCCGCGAGGGTCTGGCCGCATCATCGCGGTCTGGGCCGCCATGTATCCTCGACGACTTCGAAGCGCAGATCGTCGTGCACCTGCACCTGCACCTGAAGGCCGACTCACCCATCCTGTCCCGGTCCGCTCGACCGATGACCGAACGGCTCGTGACCGACCTGCGCGACTGGGCGCTCGAACACCATCCTCACCTGTCTGAGCCGGAGATCATGCTCGTGACCAACGTCGCGGTCACCGTCCTCGGGACCGCCGTCCAGTACTGGCAGGTCGACCAACCCGCGGCAGACCGGATCGCCGCCGTGCACGCGATGCTGGACCGCGTCGGTACCGGCCTGGCAGCGGCGCAGAGGTAGAGATCTGGGCGGTCCCCCACCGGATTCCCGCTCTCGCGAGTCCAGCCGCGGCCACGCCCGTCCAATCCGAAGCTGTCGGACGAGTCACCTCGGTGGGGTGTCGGCCCTCGCTGCCGGCTACGCACGCTGACGCACCCTCTCCCGCCGCACCGCGGTCGACGGCCCTGCTCATCATGGTGATGAGTGCCCAGTTCAGGTGGGCTTCGGAGTGCTGGGGCAGGCGTTCGTAGTCGCGTGCGCTGCGGCGGGCGTTCATGCACCAGTCGATGGTCCGTTCGGCTTTCCGTCGGCGGGGCAGGACGGCAAAAGCCCTTGGTGCCCTTCGGCCTGGAGACGATGCGCACAGTGAGCCAGAGGCGTTCGCGGTCCCAGGACACGAGTTCGCCCGCGTAGCCGCGGTCGGCCCAGACCTGGGTGATCTGCGGCTGGGTGAGGCGCAGGCGCCAGAACACGTCGCGGGCGGTGTCGCGGTCCTGGAGGTCGGCGGGCGTCACCGTGATCATCACGGGCAGACCGAGCGTGTCGACCGTGATGTGTCGTTTGCGTCCGTTGATCTAATGGGCGGCGTCGTAACCGCGGCTGTCCCTACCGACGGTGGAGGCGGCCTCGACCGATTGGGAGTCGACGATCAGCGTCATCGGGTGGGGGCAGCGGCTCTTGCCCGTACGGATCCGGCGGTTGCGGTAGGCGGCGGGCCAGCCGGGTCGCGCTGCCGAACCGGGACAGTCTGCCGGGGACGCCGCCCACATCCACTGGCCGGTCGGCGGCGTCGGCCTGAACGTCGGGCTATCGGGCTCCAAGACGCAATGAACCTCGGCTGGAAGCCGGCCGCCGTGGTCCCGGGGTGGGTCGACGCGGAGCTGCTGGACCTACCACACCGAACGCCACCCGGTCGGCGCCGAGTTGGCCGAGCACACCTTGGCGCCCAGGTGCAAGACATCCCCGACCCGGGGATGCCATTTCCACGCGGTCCAGGCTCTCTTGGATGTCTGCCGCAGAGTCGCCTCAGCGCGGCCCACGAGCGCCACGGTGTACCCGACGGCGACGAACCGATGCGCAACCGCGGTCCCGAGGCTCGTACCGGCACCCGTGACGACAACCACGCAGCTGAAGTCCCGTTGCTTCGCGAATGTCCGTCCTTTGTATCACCGGGCCCAGAACCGCCCGGGCTTGCGCCTGCCGCCATAGCCTAGGAACTCGTCACGGCACGCACTTGAACCACAGTGGCGTCCGGACAGAACACATGCGCCACACGAAGGCGTCGGAACAGCGAACACGAGGTGGATCGACCGAAGATGAACAGCACTGCATCGGAGACCGACGGGGCGCGGGGGGCGTTCGCCGTGGATTCCACGGTCCCGGGCGCCGCACCGCGAGGATTCGACGCCTTCCGTCGCGGCTGGCAGACGCAGATCGGCAACGCCTTCATGGTGCCGACCTTCAGCCCGGCCACGATCGCCGACTTCCGGTTCAAGGGACGCGTCGCCAGGGTGCGCGACGCGGCGATCGGTGATTTCCACAACGCGTCGACCGGCCGGACCACGGACGACCCAGGCGGCGTTGAGGATCTGGTGCGGATGTACGTAGTACGGCGCGGCGCATGGATGTTGGGCCGCCCGCACGATCGCGGGGAGCACACCGTAACGGCCGGGCAGTTCCTCCTTCGGCACTTCGAGCGCCAATATCCCTTCGAGACGGCGCCGCACACCACGGCGCAGTTCTTCTTCCTGCCCTCCGCGATGCTCAAACCCCTGCTCGGGAACCGCACCGTCATCGGGTCGGCGGACTCGGCCGAGGTGCGCCTGTTCACCGCCCACTCGAACATGATCCACGCAACCGTGGCCGAGCTCGGCCCGGCCGGTGTGCACGCCGCCCACAGCACCCTGATCGAACTGGCCAAGGCCGTGGCAGTGCGTCGCTTCGACGACGTGGAACCGCAACTGGCCCCCGCACTCACCCGCGCCGCGAAGGACCTCGCCAACAACCACCTCCCGGATCCCGAACTGTCCCCGGCGATGCTGGCACGCGAACTCAACATCTCCGTACGCACCCTGCAGCGCGCGTTCGCCACGGTGGGAGAGTCGGTGACCACCTACATCCGCCACCGGCGGCTGGAAGAAGCCCGGCTCGCCCTCACCGCGCCATCCGGCCGATGGAGCATCTCCGAACTGGCCGCCCACTGGCAGTTCGCCGACAGCAGCCACTTCATCCGCGCCTTCAAGAAACACTACGGCCAAACGCCCACCGAGTACGCCCGCTCGACCAGGGCGGCTGACCGCTGACACCGACACCGACACCGACTCCGATCCCGACCCCACCGGCCACCGGCCGACCGCCAGGCACACCGTTGCAACCAATGAGTGGTCCGGGTGAGGTCTTTGGTCCAGGTCATCGAGGCGCGCAGGTGGAGGCCGGCGAGGTAGCTGTCCGGGGCCTTGTGGTGGCCCGTGGCGATACCTCGCCAGGCTTTGAGCTTGTTGATCAGGCGCTCGACGGTGTTCCTCGCCGTGTGAGGTCGGCATTGTGGTTGGACAACAATGCTGGTGTGCACGGCCCCGTCGGCGATCCCAGCGTCCGCACCACCACCGCGTTCCTGCCGCTGCTGCGCCGCTCGGACGACCCTGTGATCGTCAACGTCAGCAGCGGCATGGGCTCCCTCGCCCTCACCCACGACCCCGGCCCGGCCGGAGCCGCGCGTCATAGCACCGCTGTACACCTCCTCGAAGGCGGCGTTGACGATGCTGACCACGCAGTACGCCAAGGGGCTCAAGGGCATCCGCGTCAACGCCGCCGACCCCGGCTGCACCGCGACCGACCTCAACGGTCACAGCGGCCCCCAAACTGACACGAAGGGCACGGATGCGATCGTCGCCCTCGCCACCGAGGAGCCCGGCGCGGCACCGGCAAGAGGTACCTTCCGCCGGTGCTTCTCAATCTGCGGGAGTCACCCTCGCGTCGGTACCCGAACCGGTAGATGTTTCTGTGTGACGCGAGTGCAACTGACAGACCAGGAGAGGGAGTT
Source organism: Streptomyces scabichelini (assembly GCF_011045015.1). Classification (GTDB taxonomy): domain Bacteria; phylum Actinomycetota; class Actinomycetes; order Streptomycetales; family Streptomycetaceae; genus Streptomyces; species Streptomyces scabichelini. The sequence continues at coordinate 23,098 of NZ_JAAKZY010000028.1, forward strand.
CAGCGACCCATACCTGCCGATCGGCGAGTACGGCCCATACCCTAAGAAATGTCAGCGTTGAGCGAGAGGTCCGACGTGAGTGCTTTCTATTTTCTTGCCATTCTTACCGTGGTCATAGCGATAGTCACCGGCGCTGTGACGTACCCGCTCGTCCGGCGTGACCTCAGCCCGTCGGGAGCGCTGCTGGCCGTCGGGTGCGTTGCCGTGGCCGTGGGCGTCGGCTGGCTGTTGACGCTTTTCCATGCGTTACTCGGTTTCGCGGTCGGGCTTGTGGTCTATCTGGTGACGCGCCGATATTTGACGGGTACGCAGGCGATGGCGGCCGGTGGCGCCGCTTATGTCGTCGGCACGCTGCTGTCCGTCGGTGCCCTGATGATGGCCCTCAGCGGGATGTAGAGCATGGAGTTGTCAAGCTGTCCATGGGCTGGGTGGATGAGGGTGTGGGGGCGGTGGCGGTGCGCGTTCAGAACCACGATGGACACGCGGCCCCTTGGCCAACTCGTCCTCCAATACGGCGAAGAGGGAACGCTCAGTTCGGGATGCGACGCTGACCCCTGCGAGCGCAGGCCGCCCTCGGGCCGAGATGTTCCCAGGCCTGGAGCCACCGCTGCATCGACCGAACGCTCACGCTCACTCGTAACCGCTTTGCGATCTTGGCGTTGGGTAGGCCGGCGTCGAACAAGGCAGCAGCTTCCATGCGGATGCGCTCGCGAAACGCGGGCGAGGTCGGCCAGGATGGGGATGTCCTGGCGTTTGCAGACCGCCTTGTCGGTGCCGTCCTTCGAGCCAGTACCGGGCTGGAGTTCGGCGCAGGCGAGCCGCTGGGGCCGTAACGCCCCGCCCACGGGCGGGTTGGCGGGCACAAGGTGCTGCCGCCAACCCTCCCACCTGGTCAACACGGGATGTGGGCAAGCCGTCAGGCCCCATGAGAAAGGCCGTCCGGTGAACCAGGGTGCCCGGTATGCCCACCGTACGAGGGGCGCAGTCAGACCTGGGCCGGGCCTCGGTCGACGAATCAGTCGACGCCGTTGACGAAGCTGGAAGCGTCCGAGGCCAGGAACGTCGCCACGGCGGCGATCTCATCCGGGCTGCCGATCCTGCCGAGCAGTAGTTCCGAGGCGAGCTGGTGGTCCGGGCCTACGGCGCCGATCAGGCCCGGGGACTCGGTCGGGCCGGGGCTCAGCAAGTTCACCCGGAACTTCCGTTCCTGGGCGCTGAGCGCCCAGCTGGGCACCAGGTTGCGCACCGCTGCCTTCGAGGCGCCGTAGATTTCCAGGCTCGGTGCGGGGCGGAGGGCGCTGGTCGATCCTGTCACTACGATCGAGGCGCCGTCCGACAGCAGGGGCAGCGCCTTCTGTACGGTGAAGATCGTGCCCTTCACGTTCGTACCGAAGGTGGCGGCGATGGCTTCCTCTGTGATCTCACCGAGATGCTGAGGGACAGCGCTGCCGGCGTTGGCGACAAGCACGCCGATGCGGCCCGCCTCCTCGCGCACGACCGAGTAAAGGTCATCGAGGTCCGTCTGTACCGCAACGTCGGTCCTCACACCGGTGGCCGCCGGCCCGATCTCAACGACGGCCGCGTCGAGCGGCTCCTGACGGCGACCGACCAGGAACACCCGCGCCCCCTCCGCGGCGAACCGCCTGGCGATGGCAAGCCCAATGCCGCTGTTGGCTCCGGTGACCACCGCCACCTTGCCTGCGAGTACTTCCGTCATGACGCGCGCACTCCTCAAGACATCGCCGAGGCAACGGGGCTCGGCAAAGGCAGCCTGTACGGCGCGTTCTGCGGAAAGCAGGAACTGTTCCACCGCGTGTTCGACGATTACTGCGGCTCCGTCGTCGATGCTGTGAGCCGACAGCTGCGCGGCAACGACCCGGACGCCTACGCGCGACTGTCCGCCCACGTGTACGCGGTGGCGGCGACTGCCGCAGACACCGTCCACCGCGGATGTCTGTTGGCCAAGGGCGCCGCCGAGCTAGCCGAACACGACGAGACGGTGGCCAAGCGGGCGCGCGCGGCCATCGAGGCGCTGCAGGCGCTGCTGGCGCTGCTGGAGGGCGACATCTCAGCCTGTCAGCGCAATGGCGATATTGCCGCGGACGCGGATCCGGGAAAGCTGGCCGCGCTGGTGCTCGCCGTACTGCGCGCCATTGAAGCGCTGGGCAAGGCCGGAGCGAGCGAGGAGACGCTGACCGATATAGCCTGCACAGCCCTTGCTGTACTGCCCCGCCCCGCTCACTGAGTTTCTTCGGTCTGGCCACCGATCGGGGGATGGCCGAGGGTGTGTGACAACGGTGCAGGCTGACGAGGTCACCGTTCAGGATGCGACGCGACGCCAGTCCGCTGTGAGTGAGGACCGGCGCGCATATCAACGCTCCAAACGACGAACCGTTTGGCCGCCCATTCCGTCTCCATGGTCGATGCGGTATCTCGACGAGAGATGCCTCGGGGTGCCATCGAGGCATATGTGTGTCTAGAGGAAGGACTGCCGGAACGGTGTTAGTGAGCCACAGGAAGAGGACCGTCGGCTGGATCGCCGGGGGCGCGTTGGCGGCGATGGTCGCGGGTGTCACGGGGTGCTCGAACGATACGGGCTCCGCCGCGGACAAGGAGCCGGCCGCAAGCAGCTCGACCACAGCCGACTCGGAGAAGGCGAAGAAGAGGGAGCAGCAGGATGGTTCGGCGGCGGCGCAGCCCTCGGCCGTCCGCCAGTCCACAGCCGAGGGGGCGGTTGCCGCGTGGGTCACCGCGGTCATCAAGGGGCAGCCGAAGCAGGCGTGCCTGCTGATGGGCGAACCCGCCGCCGATTCGTCGCCCGCGCGAGCCGGCACCCCGTCGAGGTGCAACAGCAATGCGCCTGAGGTGCGGCAAATGCAGGACAACATTGGGAAGTTCCGTACGTCGTTCATGCCCGAGCCGCCCACGAACAACCCGAAGGTGGAAGTCGCCACAGTCCCGGTCACCGGCGACAAGGCGATGGTCCCCGCCGACAAGGTCACCGTCGACGGACAGACTCTCGACAAGATCATCCTGTCTCACTCCACCGGCTTGGAGTCAGGGCAGTTGGACGTTAAGGTGGAGTCCACCAAGATCGCCGACGCCTGGTATGTGACCAATCTCGATTTCAACGTCGGCTGATGCTGTGACCGGGAACGTTGCCCGGTGGGGTGGTCAGGCTGCACGGCCGCAGCGCCCCCCGGCCTTCGTCCACTCCGCACGGACATGTGGTTGTACGTTTCATGGTGTCGGCGTTCCTCAGCAGCGTGGGCCGCGCCCCGGGAGGCCATCACCTCGCCGGGGCCCGAGCTCTTCATGCTGCTGTGGTGCGCGCGCTGCGAGTTTCACGGTTTGTGATACGTCGTCAGGTGACGCCGATCCAGGAGGCGAACCCCGACAGCGATTGCTTGCTGTAGCGCTCCAACTGAATCAGCGTCAGCACGACTTCCCGCACCTGGGGATGGTTGCGGGTCTGCTCGGGAGCGACTCGTCGTGCGGCCGTCGAACGGCACGATGGACCCGAGGTTGTACTCCTCACCCAGTCCACCACTCTGCCCGCGGACGTCGAACCCGTGCGGGCTGGGCGCTGGTACATGGACGCGGCCAGGGGCTGGCTCGACTACGGCAACCGTGAGAAGGCGCTCGCCTCGCCAGGTGTACGGCGCCGGGCACGCTCAGGGTGGGCGCGTCCATGCGGCCGATGTTCTCACCCACGTCGTGGCGCACACGGTCAACGTCCCCGCGTCATTGGTCAGTTCATGCGTCAGAACCTGCTTCAGGTCGGTTCAGCGTGCGGCTGCCCCGGTCGAGCGGGCGTACTCGGTGGGCGTTTGGCCGTAGTGTTTCTTGAAGGCGCGGATGAAGTGGCTGCTGTCGGCGAACTGCCAGTGGGCGGCCAGTTCGGAGATGCTCCATCGGCCGGATGGCGCGGTGAGGGCGAGCCGGGCTTCTTCCAGCCGCCGGTGGCGGATGTAGGTGGTCACCGACTCTCCCACCGTGGCGAACGCGCGCTGCAGGGTGCGTACGGAGATGTTGAGTTCGCGTGCCAGCATCGCCGGGGACAGTTCGGGATCCGGGAGGTGGCTGTTGGCGAGGTCCTTCGCGGCGCGGGTGAGTGCGGGGGCCAGTTGCGGTTCCACGTCGTCGAAGCGACGCACCGCCACGGCCTTGGCCAGCTCGATCAGAGTGCTGTGGGCGGCGTGCACACCGGCCGGGCCGAGATCGGCCACGGTTGCGTGGATCATGTTCGAGTGGGCCGTCAGCATGCGCATCTCGGCCGAGTCCGCCGACCCGGTGATACTCCTGTTCCCCAGCAGAGGTTTGAGCATCGCGGAGGGCAGGAAAAGGAACTGCCCCGTGGTGTGCGGCGCCATCTCGAAGGGATACTGGCGCTCGAAGTGCCGGAGGAGGAACTGCCCGGTCGATACGGTGTATTCATCGCGCTCGTGCGGGCGGCCCAACATCCATGAGCCGCGCCGTAATATGTGGATCTCCACCAGATCCCGATCGCCGCCCGGGGGGTCCGCGATCCGGGTGGCCGACGCGGCGTGGAGATCGGAGATCACTGCGTCGCGCACCCTGGCGACGCGTCCCTTGAGCCGGAAGTCGGCGATCGTGTCCGGGCTGAAGGCCGGCAGGGAGAAGACGTCGCCGACCTGCGACTGCCATCCGCGATGGAAGGCGTCGAATCCTTGCGGTGCGGCGTCCGGGACCGTGGAATCCACGGCGAACGCCCCACGCGCCCCGCCGGTCTCCGCTCCAGTGCTGTTCATCTTCGGTCGTTCCACCTCGTGTTCGCTGTTCCGACGCCTTCGTGTGGCGCACATGTTCTATCCGGACGCCGCTGTGGTTCAAGTGCGTGCCGTGACGAGTTCCTAGGCTATGGCGGCAGGCGCAAGCCCGGGCGGTTCTGGGCCCGGTGATACAAAAGACGGACATTCGCGAGGCAACAGAACTCGAGCCGCGTGGCCGTTGCCCCGGGTGCCCGTGGGCGGCCTCGGACGTCGCGGACCTGGCCGCCGTCACCGTGGTCATGAACGGTGTGCCGAGCGATTCACTCCCGTTGGGGCAGCTCGCCCCTATCCGACTTCTGCAACGGCGAGGACGTACAAGATCCCCTATGCGGTAAGTACCGCTGCCGCACACCGACCACCTGAGGGCCTGTTCACTGGATCCAAGCGTCACTGCGTGGCGAAGTTGTCGGAGCGCCGTCGTCAGAGGGTGGTACGTGAGTTGATGTCCGTTTCGCTCTTCCGGGAGGGGCAAGCGGGCTGGCCGCGGCGTCGCCGGGCGGCTACAGCCGCGGCTGGGTGAACAAGCCTTGCTCGGTCTCGACCAGGATTCCGCGCTCGGTCAGCCGCTTGGGCTTCAGACGGGTGTTGTTGATGGTGTTGGGTGCGATCTCTGTTCAACGCACCCCGATCGGGTGAGCCGTACTAGGCGTGCCGAAGACGCCGCGGACTCGGTCAGGCAAAAGGCGCGGATCTGGCTGCGGGACGACGCGAAGCCCTCTCGGGCGTCAACTCCGGGTCAGATCCCATGAGCTGCGGCTGATTCGGTCGAGCGCGACGCGGGCAGCAACGACTGCCGGGTGATCGTGGCTGCCAGTGCGGGTAGCGATGAGGACGCGCCGAGTGTTCGGCGGCGTCAGCTCGGAAAGTGTCACCGTAGGAGCGTGGACGCCCCAGGCAAGTTTTGGTAGGAATCCGACCGCCTGCCCGGCTTCGATCAATCGCACATGGAAGGTGAGGTCGGTCGACTGGTAGCGAACGTGGGGTTCAAAGCCGGCTTGGCGACAGACAGCGTTGGCCCAGCGCCTGGCGGCATTGCCCTCGGGCTCCATGACCCAAGGCAGGTGTGCGAGAGCTGCGAGTTGCGCCGGCTCGCCGTCCGGTGGGGTGGCAAGAAGAAGAGGATCCTCGAGGAGAAGCTGAGTGTGCAGGCCGGTCAGAGCCCACGGCGGCTCTCCCGGGTACTCCTCGGCGAGGACCAGGTCGAATTCGTGCGCGACAAGTGCCCGCAGCGGTGTGCGTTCGTTCTCCTGATGCACGTGGACGCGAAGCTGCGGATGCTCACGCTGAAGCAGCTCTACGGCAGGTAGGACCAGAGTCTTAGCAGCAGTCTGGAAGGTTGCAATCCGCAAGTCCCCCTCGAGCACAGTTTTAGTCCGCGCGATATCGGCCTCAGCCTGCTCGAGCCGGTCCAAGATCACCTCGATATGCCCGACCAGCATCTCCGCCGCGGGCGTCAGACGGACCCGACGTCCCATTGGTTCCAGGAGCGGGACACCAACCTCGGCCTCCAGCTGCGAAAGCTGCGAAGAGATGGTCGAAGGACTGTATGAGAGGGCCGAAGCCACAGCTGCAAGGGTGCCGCGGTGCTTGAGTTCGCGCAGCAACCGAAGCCGGTGAAGGTCGTACATCACGCACCAATCGCCGCCCGTGACCACCGATTCGTCGCTTGAGATAACCAATCGTACGCGTATACATGTGCTGCCTCGCATTGAGGCACCGCGAGACTGCCTCGTCTTGCGGCATGTCCAACGAGACCGTGAGGAGCGGAGAGGTTGTCCAGAATGATGTAGACGGGGCGCCGCCGGGTCGGGCGGCTTGGATCGACCTCAGCGCGGCCAGGGTGTTGACGGAGCCCTTGCGGCGCCGGTTGACGCCCCACGGCCAGTCGTCGCCCACGGAGTAGTGGCCGTGGAAGTAGGTGACGCCGTGGGTGCGGCGGTAGGTCGCCGACAGGCGGTCGGGCCTGCCCTGCTTCGCCCAGCACGAGCCGGCGGTGGGCCGGATCCCAAGGGGTCCGAATTCGTCGTAGGCGAACCGGTGGATCACATCGCGCGCGATGTTCTCGTCGGCCTGCATCAGCTGGGCGATCATCGGAACACGGTTCCCGCCCGCCGGGTCCAGCAGCATCATCGCGCGGTAACCCACCGAACTCGTGCTACGCGGCGCACGATCCGCTGCAGCTTCTGCCCCTCCTGGCCGGTCAGTCTGCGTACACGGACAGGCGCAGCCACCGCACCCCCACCAGTCGAATGGACGTCACCGCATATCAACCGCCGCCACGACCACCGACCCGGCGAACCTACGCGGTCACAGCACTGGATACGGCTTCTTCCCGGTGATTGGTCGAAAATATCGATGAGTGCGCATCGATAACGACGACTGGACCGGCCAATGGAGGGGCGTCTAGCATTCCAGAACCTCGAGAATCAGCCACCCCGAGATCCGCGCTACGGCCGACGCAGCCCGCGGCGCATTGGTATCGGTCCCTCGGTCTTCCCGCGCTGTCGTCGCTGCCTGCCGGCCCGCCCGGCGCCCGCAGCCCGCCGATCAGATATCCCGCCATGCCGACTTCGGAGAGGCCATGACACCACCCCGTGCACGTTGGCGCGTGCGCCGCCATCCTGCTCGCCTGTCGCTACTGCGGGGAGCGGTCATGCTTGCGATCGCCCTGCTCGGCGTCGTGGCAGCGAGCGCTCCGACGTACGCGGCTGGTGATCGGACCGTGCAGGGAACGTTGCGTAACTCTGCCGACAACAACGCACCGGTCGCTGGGGTGAAGATCAGTGTCCAGACCAGTACGGGGAAGACCTACACGGGCGCCAGCAACGACCAAGGCCGGTTCGCGATCACTGTGCCCGGCAGTGACTCGGGCACGCTGACCGTCATATTGGACACCAAAACGCTTCCCGATGCTGTGCGGATCCGCGACGGAGCGTCGAACACCTTGCGGCCAACGGGCAGCTTGAGCACGATCACCGTCAACTTCCCCCTCGGCCCCGATACGCGTCAAGTGTCGACGGTGTGGGACCAGGTTCCCCAACTGCTCTACAACGGCCTGCTGTTCGGCCTGGTGCTGTCGTTGGGGGCTCTTGGCCTGTCCATGGTGTTCGGCACGACGGGACTGTCGAACTTCTCCCACGGCGAGCTGGTGACCTTCGGGGCATTCGCCACCTATCTCGGCAACCGAGTCGTAGGGCTGCCCATCGTCGTGGCGGTGACGGTGGCGGTAGCGCTGTCGGCGCTGTTCGGCTACCTGAACGAAAAGGGTTTGTGGAGTCCACTCAGACGCCGCGGAACGGGACTGATCGCCATGATGATCGTCTCGATCGGTCTGCAGTTCCTTCTCCGGAACTTCTACCAGTACTTCTCAGGTGGCCGCGCCTTGACCTACCGCGAATACGTCACGCCCGCCGGCCGAGACGCCTTCGGCTTGTTCACCTATACCGATCGGGATGTTGTCATCATCTCCATCAGTGGGCTTGCGCTCGTCGCGGTCACTCTTGCTTTGCAGTACACCCGGCTCGGTCGCGCCACGCGCGCGGTGTCGGACAATCCGGCCCTGGCCTCTGCGACGGGGATCAACGTCGATCGTGTCATAGCCACGGTGTGGATCGTGGGCACCGCGCTGGCGGGACTGAGCGGGGCGTTCTTGGGATTCTCCCAATCGGTGACCTACCAACTGGGAGCGCAGGTACTGCTGTTGGTCTTCGCCGCCACCTGCGTCGGAGGTCTGGGATCAGTGTGGGGCGCGATGATCGGCTCGATCATCATCGGGCTGTTCGTGGAGACCTCGACCTTGGTCATCCCATCGGAACTCAAGTTCGCAGGCGCGATGGTTCTGCTGGTGCTGGTCCTGCTCGTACGACCACAAGGCCTGCTCGGCCGCGCCGAGAGGATCGGGTGAGGACATGGACATCATCGGCGCCTTCACGGGGGCACTGCACGACGGCTTCGGCTATCTGGCCGTCTCGTTCTGCCTGGCTGCGATCGGTTTGAACATTCAGTTCGGCTACGCCGGGCTGGTCAACTTCGGTCAGGCCGCCTTCTTGTCGGTAGGCGGTTACATCATGGGCGCGGCGATCGCGACAAGCGGGATTCCCACCGTCCTTGCGATCCTGCTCGCGATCGCCTTCACCGTGGCGTTGGCGCTGATATTGGGTATTCCCACCCTGCGTCTTCGGGCGGATTACCTGGCGATCGTCACCATCGCGGCGGCAGAGATCCTACGACTTGTGTTCGGGACGTCGTTCCGAACGTACTTTCACGGCAAGGACGGTGTGACCGGCTTTACCGCCGGGTTCCGAAGCCTCAACCCGCTGCCGAACTACGACGGCTTCTTCCTGACCTACAGCCGGGAGGAGCTGTGGACAATCATGGTCGGCTGGGGCCTGGTCATCATGATCAGTCTGCTCACCTGGGCCCTGATGCGATCACCGTGGGGAAGGGTTCTTCGGGGCATCCGTGAAGACGAGGATGCGATGCGTTCTCTGGGCAAGAACGTCTACGGCTACAAGATCCAGGCCCTCATCCTCGGTGGAGTGGTCGGATGCGCCGGAGGTTTCGTGGGCGCGTTCGGGGCCGCTTCGGTCCAGGCCGACACGTTCAACCTGGACTTCACCTTCATCGCCTTGACCATGCTCATCCTCGGCGGCGCCGCTCGGATCCTTGGTCCGGTCGTCGGCGCGGTGATGTTCTGGGCGATCCTGTCGTTCCTCGGATCGGTCTTGACGCAGTTGGCGGGCTACCCGGTCGTGGCGCGGTTCATGAACGCCGACCAAGCATCAACCATCCGCCTGATGTTGGTCGGATTGGCGCTGATGCTGCTGATGATCTACCGGCCGCAAGGCATCTTCGGTGATCGAAGGGAGATCGCGCTCGATGCCCACTGACAACGTCCCCACTGACAACTTCCCCACTGACCACCTCTCCTCGGGCACCGCGCCCAAGGACGTCTCCGCTGCCGGTGATACGTCCCAGCCAAGGGTTCCCGACCCCGGCGCCGGGGAGAACAAGTCGATGCGCGAGTGCCGGACCGCTTTGCAGTCGGTGCCGCATGAGCCTGGCGCTTCCAAACCCGACCCCGTTGTGGTCGTGAACGGAATCCGCCGCACCTTCGGAGGCCTCACCGCGGTCGACGTGGAACACCTCGAAATCCAACGTGGGGTCATCACCGCCTTGATCGGACCCAACGGTGCAGGCAAGACCACGTTCTTCAACCTGCTCACCGGCTTCGATCAGCCCGATGCCGGTTCCTGGTCCTTCGACGGGACACCGCTCAAAGGCAAGGCAGCCTACAAAGTGGCACGCCTCGGCATGGTCCGGACATTCCAGCTGACCAGAGTGCTCTCGAAACTGACAGTTCTGGAGAACATGCGGATGGGCGCCACAGGTCAGCGTGGCGAGCGCTTGTGGGCCGCCGCGCTCCCCGCCCTGTGGCGGGCGCAGGAACGAGACATCACCGACCGGGCCCGGGACCTGCTCAAGCGGTTCAAGCTCGACGCCAAGGAGGAAGACTTCGCCGGATCCCTGTCAGGCGGCCAGAGAAAGCTGCTCGAGATGGCGCGAGCGCTCATGGTCGAACCGAAGCTGGTCATGCTCGACGAACCCATGGCCGGCGTCAACCCAGCGCTGAAGCAGTCCCTGCTCGGGCATGTGAAGTCGCTGCGGGATCAGGGAATGAGCGTCCTGTTCGTCGAACACGACATGGACATGGTGCGAGAGATCTCCGACTGGGTGGTCGTCATGGCCCAGGGCAAGGTGATCGCCGAGGGACCCCCCACATCCATCATGTCCGACGAACGTGTCATCGACGCCTACCTCGGAGCTCACCACGACACCGACATCAGCGAGCTCGAACGCGTAATCCAGGTCGAGAACGCGCACGACCACGCCGAGCAGAGGGCCGACCGGGAGGTCCCGAGATGACTTCTGCCCATCACGGCCCATCGGACTCCCAGGTCACCGACCAGGGCGAGATCGTGGCTGAAACCGACCCCAACGTTCCAAAGATCGACGAGGCAGCTCGGACAAGGCATCTGCAGGCGGCCGAGGGCGCAACTCTTCGCGCCGACAATCTGATCGCCGGGTATCTCCCCGGAGTCAACATCCTGAATGGCGCCGATCTGTACTGCCAACCCGGCGAGTTGGTCGGCATCATCGGACCCAACGGCGCCGGCAAGTCGACATTGCTCAAAGCACTCTTCGGGCTGGTCAAGGTCACCACCGGGACGGTTCGCCTGCGGGGCGAGGAGGTCACGAACCAGCGCGCCGACGCACTGGTAACCCAAGGGATCGGCTTCGTACCGCAAACCAACAACATTTTCCCCTCGCTCACCATCGAGGAAAACCTGCAGATGGGGTGCTATCAGGCCCCCAAGAAGTTCGCCCCCCGGTTTGCGTTCGTGACCGATCTGTTCCCTGCGCTGGGCCGGCGCCGCAAGCAACGGGCCGGACAATTGTCAGGCGGTGAGCGGCAGATGGTGGCCATGGGCCGGGCTCTGATGATGGAACCCTCCGTGTTGTTGCTCGACGAACCCTCAGCGGGCCTGTCCCCGGTGATGCAGGACGAGGTGTTCGTCCAGACCCGAGCCATCAACCGCACCGGTGTATCGGTCGTCATGGTCGAGCAGAACGCACGCCGCTGCCTGCAGATCTGCGACCGCGGGTACGTCCTCGACCAAGGACGCAACGCCTACACCGGGTCCGGACAGTCGCTGGCCCGTGACCCCAGGGTGATCGAGCTCTATCTCGGCACCTTGGCCAAGGCCGCCCAGGCAGACAGCACACCTGCCGGCAGGCGGAACTAGGACCACGACCACACATATGTGTCGGTCGAATCCTCCCCTCGCGTCCACTCCTGACACCCGCCACGGCACGGTCGTGCACCACACCAATAGCGCACCAGTCATCACCCACACCTGGAGGTCCCATGTCGCTCCCGCGACGCATCATCTGTATCGCCGTTTCGGCCTCCGCCGCGCTGGCAACCGCCGCCTGCAGCTCCAACAGCACCCCCACCGCAGCCGGCAGTGAGCCGCCAGTCAAGGCGGGCACCCAGCTCTACTTCGTAGACGGCAACACCGCCGACTACTCCGGTGATTTCGAGCCCGGCACTCTCAACGGTGTGCGCGCCACCCTGCCCGGCGGCAAGATCGGCGACGAGTTCCGGCAGAGGATCCTCAAGATCAACAGCAAGGTGAAGGACTTCACCTACGCTCCGGAGGCCTACGACGCCACGATCCTCTCTGCCCTGGCTGCGGTCGCCGCCAAGAACGACTCCGGCAAGGCGATCGCCGAGAAGGAGATCGGCATCACCAGGGACGGGACGAAATGCACCAGCTTCAAGCAGTGCGCCGACCTACTCGCCGACGGAACGGACATCGACTACGACGGCGCCTCCGGCCCCATCGAGATGAACTCGACAGGAAGCCCGTCCGCGGCGACCGTCGGCATCTACCAATTCGGGCAGGACAACAACTACAAGAACGTCGGCTACGTCAACGGCACCACCCCGGACCAAGGCAACATCCGAGCCGACCAGAAGGTCAGCGGCCCAATTTCCAAGGGGGACGGCGCCCTTACGTTCGGCACCTTGCTCCCTGCCACCGGGGACAGCTCCTTCCTCGGCGCCCCGCAGTTCGCCGGCGTGGACCTGGCCATTGACGAAATCAACAAGGCCGGGGGCGTGCTGGGCAAAAACGTGAAGCAGCTGAAGGGCGACTCCGGTGACGGGTCGCCGAACATCGCGCCGTCCGAGACCGACAAACTGCTCCGCGGTGGCGCCGACGTCATCATCGGCGCCGCTTCCTCTTCGGTGTCGCTGTCGGTCATCGACAAGATCACCGGGGCCGGCGTCGTCCAGATATCGGCCGGAAACACCTCGACCGCATTCGACACCTACCCCGACCACGGCATGTACTTCCGCACGGCCCCCTCCGACGTCCTGCAGGGGCAGGTGATGGCCCAGACCATCAGCGAGGACGGTCACAGCAACATCGCAATCGTCGCCCGACAGGACGCCTACGGAGAGGCATTGGCGAAGAACGTCCGCTCCTTCTACGAGGAGTCCGGCGGCAAAGTCGTCTCCTCTGTCCTCTACGACGCGAACGCAGCCAACTACACGGCCGAGGTGGAGAAGGTGAAGGCCCAGCACCCGGACGCCATCGTGCTGATCTCGTTCGACGAAGCCAAGAAGATCGTCCCGGAACTCATCAAAGCCGGCATCGGCCAGAACGGCTGAGCCCGTACCCGGCCGGTGGTCGTGGCTGACGGATCCGCCCCGCAGCCACGACCACCCGGACTGCCGTATCGCCCGTGGAGTGGGAGAAGGGTTTCGCATGACCACCAGACCAACAAAAGCCATGCCTACCGCCACCGCAGAGCACGGTGCCGACCCTGATTTTGACACGGTGTACGACCGCGCCACTTTCGGGTCAGCGAAATGGGCCAACCAATGGGACGAATTCTCACCGCGTGTCCGGGGCGAGGATCTGCTTTCGCTATGGACGGCCGACATGGACTTCCGGGCACCGAAAACCGTCATCGACCGCCTGCGCGCCGCTGCGGACCACGGTATCTACGGCTACACCCTGCGCGACCCGGAACACTTCCAGATCGTGCAGAACTGGTTCACCGTCAGGCACGGCTGGACACCGCCGGTGGAAACGCTTCTCCCGGCCCCTGCGATCATGTCCTCGGTCGCAGCAATCTTGCGCACCTTCACCGCCCCCGGAGATGGGGTGATCGTCCAATCACCGGTCTACTCGCCGAACTTCGAGGCCATTACCGGTAACCACCGGCGGCTGCTCGTGAACCGGCTACGGCTCATCGACAACCGCTACGAGTTCGACCTCGACAACCTGGCCGAGCTGGCTGCATCCGGCGCGAAGGTGCTATTGCTCTGCAACCCCCACAATCCCTCGGGCCGGAGCTGGACGGCCGACGAGTTGCTCGCCGTGAACGACATCTGTGCGCGCTACGACCTTCTGGTGATTTCCGACGAGATTCACTGCGACATCCGACTGAACGGCCGGCCCCACGTCGTCTACGCCTCGATCAGCAGCGACGCCGCCCGCCGAGCATTCATCTGCACTGCCCCCACGAAGACCTTCAACCTTGCCGGCCTGCCATCGGCCACACTCTCGGTTGCCGATCCATCCCTGCGTTCGGAACTGCTGAACGCCATGCGGGCATCGTTCATGATCAACGCGCACTATTTCGGTCGTCTCGCCTTAGAGACTGCCTACACGACAGGTGGTCCGTGGCTCGACCGGCTGACCGACTATCTCAAGGGCAACGTGGCCTTCGTGCACGAGTTCGTCCAAGAGCGACTGCCCGAGATCACGCCGATGCCGCCCGACGCATCGTTCCTGGTCTGGCTGGAGGCTCGTGAGCTTGACGCTCGTGTGGGCGGGCTGCACCAGTTCCTTGTCGACCGTGCGGCTGTCAATCTCTACGACGGCCGGGTCTACGGCCCCGGAGGAGAGGGGTACGTCCGACTCAACGTCGGCTGCCCCCGGAAGGTGCTGACTGAGGCGCTCGAACGCATCGATCGTGCGCTGTCACGCTAGCCCTCCTCGGCCTCACCGCCACGAGTGACTGCCCGCAGCGGGACCAGCGGTGGCCTCGGCGCGGGCGGTGGCCCGGTCGGGCCAGAGCGGGTGTCCACGATCAAGGGGGAGCTTCAAAGAGGTGCTTGACCGGCACGCCGGGCTCCTCGGCGCGACGCCGACGCAGATGGTCGCGGTACGGGCCGACCCCGCCACGGCGACACCTGGCTCAAGACCGCTTTGTACATGGCCGGTTCAAGCGCCGCCCGGATGAAGGGCACCTACCTCGGCGCCCAGTTTCGAAGGCTGGTGCCGCACCGCGGCGTGAAACGGGCGACCGTCGCGCTCGACCGGGAACGGATCGCCGCCGCGGGCCACTCGCCCGTCCTCGACGGCGACGGCACGCCTGCGCGGACACCGGCCGTGCTGGACCGAAACAGGACTTCCTCGAAGATCGAACGGGCCGACATCGTCGTCACCGAACTGGCCGGGCCGCCTCCGCTACTACTCCCAGCCCAGTACCCGTGCCGCGTTGTCCTTGAGGATCAAGGGTCGTACGTCGTCCTTGATCGCCAGCCCGGTGAAGTCGGCCATCCAGCGGTCGGGAGTGACAACGGGGAAGTCCGAGCCGAACAGCACCTTGTGTTTGAGGAAGCTGTCGGCGGCGCGTATGAGCTGGGGCGGGAAGTACTTCGGTGACCAGCCCGACAGGTCGATGTAGACGTTGGCCTTGTGGGTGGCGATGGAGATCGCGGCGTCCTGCCAGGGCACCGAGGGATGTGCCATGACGATGGTCAGGTCGGGGAAGTCGGCGGCGACGTCGTCGAGGAGCATCGGGTCGGAGTGGCGCAGCTTGATGCCTCGCCCGCCGGGCAGACCGGCGCCTATGCCGGTCTGTCCGGTGTGGAACAGGGCGGGGACGCCGAGTTCGGCGAGGGCTTCGTAGAGCGGGTAGTGACGGACATCATTGGGCTGGAAGGCCTGCAGGCTGGGGTGGAACCGATCCGAAGGGGATGAGTACGTCGGGATGTTCGGCGGCCTGGTCGGCGATCTCCTCGCTGGAGAGGGCCGGATGGCCGGTTGCGGCGGTGGCGTCGACCGTGAACACGACTGCGGCCATGCGCCTTGCGCGGTAGTGCTCGGCGATTTGGGTGAGGGTGGGCGTGCGGTTCTCGGAAGATTTGAAGTAGGACGCCGAGGCGTCCATGAGCTCGTCGTCGAGTGAGTAGCAGCCGTGGGCGTCCTGTTCGACGTGGACGTGGACATCGATGGCTTGGCTTCGAACGAGTCCTCTGGCCCCAGAGGAACGAGTCTTCTGGCCCCGATTAGCGATCTTCGGGGCCTGCTGTGAACGAGTTGATTGGCCCCACCTGAGTCCGTGAGAGCCGTGCGCGGCTCACTTTCTGGGTGCCAGGCCGACGGCCTGCACTGGTGACTGCTTGCGGTCGGCGCAATTCCTGACATCTTCTCCGGCCGGTGGTCATTCGATCCCGAGGGGTCCGATGCCCAGATCCTCACGCATGCGGCGGCGCATCTCAGCCATGGCCGTGCGGCGCTGTTGGATGAAGGCTCGGTCCTCGGCGGAGCCGACGGCCACCCCGCGGGCATAGGCGTCGCGCATCCGACGCAGGCTGTGAAACGCCTCGTTCCCGGCCGCAACAACGAGCGGCGGACCCACGAGCCAGAGCTGCTCGCTTGCCGTGTGCAATCCGGTCCCACGGAAGGCTTCGCGCACCGCCGCATCACGCGCTGACTCGGACATGTGATCGCCCAGGGCGACAGCCCGTATCTCTTCCCCCGCGTCTTTGAGGGCGGAGGCGTACTCGGTGTACACGGCGCGCCGCACTTCCAGAGCGTGTCGTGCTTCCTCGCGCCGCCACCTGTTGCGATCGGCGATCAGGGTGGCGGCGATGCCGATAGCGGCACCTGTCAGCGTGGAGAGCAGAGGCATCCAGTCCATGCGCCGCATGCTGTCTCAACCACTGCTGCGACACCAGCGGCTCACTCGGCTCAAGCCGGTCATGCTGCCATGGCCTCGGGGTGCCGGCGAATAGGCCGCTCGCCCCGCCGAGGACCGAGCCCGGTCTGTTCAGGAGGCTGCGGTGGCCTGTTGGCGGGCTTTGGTGTGGGCGAGCCGATAGGAGTCGCTGCCGGTCTCGATGATGTTGCCGCCGAAGGTGAGGCGGTCCACGATAGCCGCGCAGAGCCGGGGATCGGTGAAGGTCTTGGTCCACGAGGAGAACGACTCATTGGAGGCGATCGCCATGCTGTTCTTTTCCTCGCGCTCGGTCAGAACCTGGAACAGCAGTTCGGCGCCGCGCCGGTCCAGCTCCATATAGCCCAGCTCATCAATACAGAGAAGATCGACCCGTCCGTAGCGGGCGATGGTCTTGGTCAGTACCTTCTCGTCGGCGGCCTCCACAAGTTCGTTGACGAGCTTGGTGGCCAGGACGTACTTGACCCGGAACCCGGCCATCGCGGCCTCGGTGCCCAACGCGATCAACAGGTGTGATTTGCCGGTGCCTGAGTCGCCGATCAGACACAGCGGCAGTCCTTTGCGGACCCATTCGCAGGAGGCCAGGGTATGGATGGCGGCGGGGTCGATGGCGGGGTTCGCGTCGAACTCGAAGGTGCGCAGTGCCTTCTCGCGGGGGAAGCCTGCGGCTTTGATCCGGCGCTCGGAACGACGGCGGTTGCGGTCGTCGCATTCGGCCATCAGCAGCTCGGCCAGGAACCCGCGGTAGGTCATCTGGTCGCGGGCCGCGGCGTCGGCGAGCTCGCAGAACTGGCCGCGCATCGTGGGCAGCCGCAGGTTGCGGCAGGCCGCGTCGATGGCGGCATCGGCAGCCGGTTCGGTCAGGCCGCGGTGACGGGTGACGCTCATAGCGGGAACTCCCTCAGCTGGTGGGACGCCCGGACGATGGGCGGGTGTGACGCAGGAGTTGGTCGTAGGCGGCCACCGACGGAAGCGGACGCGGGTCCGGCGGGAGCGCGGCCAGCCGGCGCGCGGTCAGCGACACCACCGGAGAGGCGATCCGGCCGAGTGCCGTGTCCGGGCTGGCCTGGCTCGGGGCCTCGTGTTCGGCGGCCCGGCGTGCTTCCAGGGCGACCGCGTCCGAGGTCACAGCCCCAGCCCGCAGGGCGGCGGCGATCCCGGCGACGACGTGGTCGTGGCTCATATGCCGGTGCAGCAGCAGGACTTCGATCAGCGCGCGGGTGCCGGCCGCGTCGCCGTGCGCGCGGCTGGTGGCTTCCCACCAGGCGTCGTGCACCGGGGTGAACTTCCCCGCCGCGCGGGCCTGGTCCAGCGCGGTGGCCCCGGGCAGCGCGCCGGGCTTGCGCAGGAGTCCTTCCAGGTAGTGGTCCAGGTCCAGGCGGCTGCCGCCGCGGGTGGCCAGGCGTTCGTGGCGGGCGACTTCGGTGCGGCCGTCGTAGACCACCACCTCGGAGGCGTGTAGCAGGACGCGGACCTGGCGGCCGATCAGCCGCACCGGTACCGAGTAGTGGTTCATCCGCACGGTGATCTGCGCACAGCGGTCCACCCGTGGGGTCAGCAGCCGGCCGGTCTCGAAGTGGTCCTCGGGCAGCGGCTGAAGCAGGGGTTTCTCGATGGCGAAGTACTCGCCGACGGTGCGTGGGCGCTCGCCGATCCGGCGCTGGTCGTCCTGCTGGTCCCATGCGTCGATCCGGGCGTTGAGCTCGGCCAGGGTGGCGACTTCGGGGACGGGAACGAGGTGGTTGCGGCGGAATCGGCCGACTTAGCCCTCGACGCCGCCCTTCTCGTGGGCGCCGTCGATGCCCGGCTTGCAGTAGAAGACCTCCAGGCCGGCCCAGGAGCGGAACGCGGTCCAGCGCTCGGTCTCCACCCGGGCGCGGGTGAAGCCGAGGACCTGGGCGACCGCAGAGCTGAGGTTGTCGTAGCGGACTTTTCCGCGCGGCAATCCTCCCAGCACCTGGAAGGCATGGAGGTGGCCCTCGAAGAAGGCTTCCTGGGCCTGCGAGATGAAGATGCGGTGGATGGCCTTTCCGGAGAAGGAGAGCCGGAAGACGAACAGGTAGCACAGGGTGCGTACGCCGTTCAGGGTGATGTAGACGTCGCCGAAGTCGACCTCGGCCTTTTCGCCGGGCCGGTGGGTCTGCGGGATGAACACGCTGGGCGGTCCGCGGCCCTCTTCGACCCAGATCTCGGGCTTGCGGCGCCTGATGTAGTCGCGGACCCGGCCGTAGGAGACGTTGTCCATGCCGTGCTCGTCCACCAGCCGGTCGAAGACCCGCTTGGCGGTGTGGCTCTGCTTGCGCGGGGCGTCCAGGTCGGAACGCAGAATCGCGTCGATCAGGTGCTTGTAGGGGTCGATCACCGATGGCCGCGGAGGGAACGGCTTGCGTGGGGTCGGCCATGGAGAGGTGAGAGCCTCGCGGATCAGCCGTCGGTGGACCCCGTAGCGGCGGGAGAGTTCATGGATCGACAACTTTTCCGTACGCGAGTCCCGGCGGATCGCCGCGAAGAGCTCGACCTTGGATCTCGGGCCGTCCATCCGGGCCCCCTGCCTCTCGGAAGCACATTGATGCTCCCACCGCAAGGCCGCCCCTGGGGCCACTTCTGACGAACACTCATACCCCGATCAAGCCCCAGGGGCCACAGGACTCGTTCCAATGGGGCCAGAGAAGTCATTCACAGCCAATGGCGTCCAGTGTGGTGAGTTCCATGCTGTGTTCTCCCGGTACGGGTGGTCGCCGTGGGCTGTCGCGTCAGTGCGCGGAGCGCTGGGCGGCCAGAGCGGTGAATGTGTCCAGCCCTGTCGGTTCGGCCAGGCTGTCCCGGTCCACGACGTCGGCCGGAGCGGCTCCCAACAGGATCTTCTTCGCGGGCAGTTCGAGTTTCTTGCCGGTGCGGTTCCGCGGGACGACCGGCACGGCGGTGATGCGGTCGGGCACATGGCGCGGGGAGAGGGCGTCTCGCAGCGCTGTCGTGATCCGTCGTCGCAGAGCGTCGTCCAGTTCGGCGCCGTGGCGCGGTACGACGAAAAGGAGCAGTTCGCCGGGGCCGCCGGCGGGGTCCTCCAGGTGGACGACCAGGCTGTCGTCGACTTCGGGCAGCTCTTCGACGACGCGGTAGAACTCCGCCGTTCCCAGGCGCACCCCGCCGCGATTGAGTGTGGCGTCGGAGCGTCCGGCCACCGTGCAGCTGCCCGTCGCCTCGCTGAAGCGCACCCAGTCCCCATGTCGCCACACTCCGGGGTAGGTATCGAAGTAGGCGGCCCGGTAGCGGGAGCCGTCAGTGTCGCCCCAGAAGCCGACGGGCATCGAGGGCATGGGCCGGGTGATGACCAGTTCGCCGAGCTCGTCGGTCACCTCGTTGCCCTGCTCGTCGTACGCGGTGGCAGCGACGCCGAGGCAGGGGCCGGAGATCTCTCCCGCCCGGACCGGCTGGAGTGGGCCGCCCTGCAGGATTCCCGTGCACACGTCGGTGCCGCCGCTGCCTACGTTGAGCAGCACACGGGGGCCGAACTGCTCGCGCACCCAGTGGAATCCCTCGGGTGGCAGCGGACTTCCCGCAGCGCCGATCTGGCGCAGCCGGGAGAGGTCGTGGTCCCGCGCGGGGGTCAGGCCCTCCTTGCGGCAGGCCATCAGGAATCCGGGGCTGGCGCCCATGAGGGTGGCACCGGTCTCCTCGGCCAGCCGCCACTGCCAGTCCAGGCCGGGGTGCAGGGGGTTGCCGTCGATCAGCACGATGGAGGCGCCCACGAGCAGCCCGGAGACCAGCGAGTTCCACATCATCCACGCGGTGGTGGTGAACCACAGGATGCGGTCGCCGCGGCGGAGGTCCCAGCTCAGGGAATGGTTTTTCAGATGCTCCAGCAGGATCCCGCCGTGGCCGTGGACTATCGGTTTGGGTTTGCCCGTGGTGCCGGAGGAGAACAGCACGCACAGCGGGTGGGCGAAGGGGACGGGGTCGAAGCCGGGGTCGGCGGGTGCGGCGAGCAGGTCCGCCCAGGCGACCGTGTCGGTGAGTTCCCCGGGCCCGTACGGTACGTGGACGGTGTGGCGCAGGGTGGGCAAACCGGCGCGGATCGCGGCGAGTTCGTCGCGTCGGTCGATGTCCTTCACGCCGTAGCGGTATCCGGCGGTGGCCAGAAGGATGGTGGGCTCGATCTGAGCGAACCGGTCGATGACGCCGCGGGCGCCGAATTCCGGTGCGCAGCTTGCCCAGATGGCACCCAGGCTCGCGGTCGCCAGGAACGCCACGAGGGTTTCGGGGATGTTCGGCAGGTAGGCGACGACGCGGTCCCCCCTTCCGACACCGAGGCGGCGCAGACCGGCGCGGGCGCGGGCAACCTGGTCGGCCAGTTGCCGCCAGGTCAGCTCCATGGGTCCGCGGGTCTGCGAACGCGCCAGCACCGCCGCGTCGTCGGGCGCGGCTCCCGCCGGCCGTAGGGCGTGCTCGGCATAGTTGAGCGTTGCGCCGGGAAACCATTCGGCGCCGGGCATGTCCCGTCGGCCGAGTACCCGGTCGTAGCGAGTGTGCGTACGGACGTCGAAGTGGTCCCAGATCGACGACCAGAAGCCTTCGAGGTCCGTGACCGACCAGTGGTGCAGGTCGTGGTAGCCGGTGAAGGCAAGATCCCGGGTGCGCTCCAGCCAGGTGAGGTAGTCACCGATCGCGGTGGCGCGGCGCACATCGGGAGCCGGTTCACGCAACAGCTCGGGCTCGTTCATGGGGTGACCTCCGCCTCCGCGAGCCGCTGGAAGGCGTGGGCGTACGCCTGTGCGGCGCGGTCGAGGTCGTTCGTGTCCAGCGCGGTCGACAGGTTGATCATTCCTCGCGGAGTCGTGTAGACGCCGTCGAGGAGCAGCGCCAGGTGCAGGGCGCTGAGCAGGGGGGTGGCGGCGGCCCTGCGGGCCTGTTCGGCGTCGACCGGCGCGGTCGGGGTGAAGTGCACGTTGAGGATGGATCCGGCGCGGGTCACCGTGGCCGGGATTCCGGCCCCGGCCGCCGCTGTGGTGATGGCGTCGGCGAGGCGGCGTGCGGCCCGGTCCAGGCGGCCGATCGCGGGGGCGTCGAGGTGCCGGAGGGTGACGGTACCGGCGGCCGCGGCGGTGAGGTGGCCGTTGAAGGTGCCGGAGTGCGCGAGGCCGCGGTCGGTACTCGCGGCGGTCAGTCTCAGCAGTTCCTCGCTTCCGCCGATCGCGCCGATCGGCATGCCCCCTCCGATGACCTTGCCCATCACGGTCAGGTCTGGGCGGAGTCCGAGCCGGGTCTGCTCGCCGCCGACTGCGTTGCGCAGCGACTGCACCTCGTCCAGGACGAACAGGGCCCCGCGCGCCCGGGCCAGGTCGGCGACGGACCGCAGAAAGTCCGGGCGGCCCGGGATCACGCCGCCAGCGCCCAGGAAGGGCTCGGCGAACACCGCGGCGACGTCCTCGGTGAGCGCCTCTCGTGCGGCGTCGACGTCGTTGTAGGGGACGGTGACGACTTCGGCGCCGTCGGGCAGCAGCGGGGGTGCGCTGCCGTGGTAGGCGCCGTCGAACAGCAGCAGCCGCCCGCGCCCGGTGGCGCGCTGGGCGAGTCGCGCGGCCAGGACCGATGCCTCGGTCCCGGAGTTGGTGAACCGTACCCGCTGCACCGACGGGAGGCGGGCGGCGAGCAACTCCGCGAGTTCCACCTGGAGTTCGTGCGGGCTGGGGAAGACCGCGCCTGATGTCAGTACCGCCGCGGCGGCCGTCATGGCCGGTGGGTAGGCGTTGCCGTGGATGAGCGAGGTGTAGTTGTTGACCAGGTCCAGGTACTCGGTGCCGTCGACGTCGGTCAGCCGCGAGCCATGGCCTTCGGCGAGGATGACCGGGTACGGCGGGTAGTAGGTGACGAACCGGGTCTCGCCTCCAGGCAGCACCGCGGCGGCCCGACGGAAGGCGCTCGCCGATCCGGGGGTGCGGGCGCGGTACTCGGCGAGCAGGGGCCGCAGCCCGGCGGTGTCGCGGGCCGGGCGTGGACGGTCGGCAGGCAGTGTCGTCATGCGGTGGGGGCCCTCTTCCCGCTCAGGGTAGTCAGTGCGGCGTCGAGGAGTTCGAGCAGCAGATCGATCTCCTCGGGGGTTGTGGTCAGGGGAGGGGCTACCAGGACGGCGTCGTTGACCCCGCCGGTCGCCGGGTAGACGAGCAGCCCCTGGTCACGGGCGGCGAGCACGACCGCGCGGGTCAGAGAGCCGACAGGCTCGCCGGGGCTCCTGGTCACACGGTCGCCGACCAGTTCGAGCCCCTGGAGCAGACCGAGTCCGCGGACCTCGCCGATGATCTCGTGCCGCCGGGCCAGGTCCTCAAGCCCCGCGCGCAGTTGCTTGCCGCGCACCGATGCCTTGGCCACCAGATCCCTGGACTCGATGGCCTCCAGGACGGCAAGGGCGACCGCGCTGCCGAGCGGGTTGCCGCCGTAGGTGTGCCCGTTGGTGACGGACGCGGTCCCGGCGGCGATGGTGTCGATGAAGTGCTCGCTGACCAGCACCGCCGACACGGGCGCGTATCCGGCGCCCATCCCCTTGCCCAGGACGACCATGTCGGGGTGTACGTCCCAGTGCTGCGCGGCGAGCATGGTGCCGGTGCGGCCCATGCCGGTCATGATCTCGTCGGCGATCAGCGGCAGCCCGCGCTCGCGGCACAGGCCGGCCAGTGCGGGCAGGTAGCCGTCGGGCGGTGTGATGGCGCCGCCGGCCGCGCCGCCGACGGGCTCGACCACCACGCCGGCCGCGGTGGGGCCGTGGGAGTCCAGCACCTGGGCCGCCCGCTCGGTGAGGAGCGCGGTGAACGACGCGTCGTCGCGGCCCTGGGCGTACCGGTAGGCATAGGGCGGGGTGAGCTCGTTGAAGCCGTGCAGCAGTGCTTCGGCGGCCCAGCGGCGCTGCGGATGGCCGGACAGCGACAACCCGCCGAGGGTGGCGCCGTGGTAGCTCACCGCGTGCGAGACGAACCGCGCCCGCTCGGGCTCACCTCGCTCCCGCCAGTACTGCAGGGTCAGCCGCAGCGCGGTCTCCACGGCCTCCGACCCGCTGTTGCAGAGAAAGACGTACGGGTAACCCGTCATCTCGCTGAGCCGGTCGGCCAGGCGTTCCGACTGCTCGCTGTGGAACGAGCCGCGGTGCGCGAAGGTGATCCGTTCCGCCTGCTCGCTCATGGCCCGCATGATCTCCGGGTCGGCATGCCCCAGGTTCGCGGTCACCGCCCCGGAGCACCCGTCGAGGTACCTGCGCCCGTCGGTGTCGTAAACGAACACCCCACGCCCGTGGCTGACGGAGGGGAGATCCTCACCGAAGTAGAACTTGATCAGTCGGCTGCCGTCGGGCCGCATAGCCGTACGGGGCGGCGAGGTGGCTGGGCGCATGCTGGGCTCCTGGATCGGGCGGGACGAGGAAGGGAACAACCCCGGCCATGTACACCGGCCAGTATGCATTGTACGCGGGACAAGAATAAAGAGGCGGTGTCGCGGGGGCGCTACGCAGTGTTATGGCAGGCGTCGACCTATTGACTGTTGTACGCCGGACAAGCAACCCTGTCCAACGTACAGCTCCCCGTGGCTGCCCTGTCCCCGCTCCATCGATGCCCCCGGAGTCACCATGACGGCAACCTCCCCCTCCCCGAAAAGAACCTCTCCCGTGCCTCCCGAGAACGAGCTCCCGCCCACCGGCTCCCGCCGGGTGCTGGTCTCGGCGTACCTCGGCAGCGTCATGGAGTGGTACGACTTCCTGCTCTACGGCACGGCCTCCGCGCTCGTGTTCAACAAGCTCTTCTTCCCCGAACTCAGCTCGGCTGCCGGCACTCTCGCCTCGTTCGGGACACTGGCCGTCGGCTACGGAGCCCGCCCTCTCGGCGGCATCCTCTTCGGACACTTCGGCGACCGCCTCGGCCGCAAGAGCATGCTGGTGACGAGCATCCTGCTGATGGGCGTGGCAAGCACCCTCATCGGGCTGCTGCCCACGCACAACACCATCGGCATCTGGGCCCCGGCCCTGTTGGTGCTGCTGCGCCTCGTGCAGGGAGTCGCCGTCGGCGGCGAGTGGGGCGGCGCGGTACTGATGACCGTCGAGCATTCCGGAAAGGGACGGCGCGGACTGTGGAGCAGCGTGGCGCAGATGGGAGCGCCCACCGGCCTGCTGCTGTCGACCTTCGTCTTCTCGCTGGCCAACAGGCTGCCCGAATCGGCCTTCATGTCCTGGGGCTGGCGAGTGCCGTTCCTGATGACCGTCGTCCTGGCCACCGTGGGTCTGTACATCCGCCTCGGAGTGTCCGAGACCCCCGCCTTCGAGGCCGCGCAGTCGGAGCTGGCCGCGAAGCGTGAACGGGGCGAGCGGACCCGCCCGCCGATCGTCGAACTGCTGCGCACGCAGCCCAAGGATCTGCTGCTGGCGTCGCTCATCGGGTTCGGCCCGTTCGCGGCCAACTCGGTGCTGATCACCTTTGTGATCTCGTACGCCACCCAGGTCGGGCACAGCCGTTCCACCGCCCTGGACGGCCTCATGGTCGCCTCGGCGGTCTCCCTGGTCTGTCTGCCGCTGGCCGCCGCGCTGTCCGACCGGGTGGGCCGCCGCCCGGTCTACTTCGCCGGCGCGGTGCTGCTCGGCCTCAACTCCTTCCTGCTCTTCCCGCTGGTGAACGCGGACTCCACCCCGCTGTTCCTCCTGGGCTACGCGCTCGCGCTGGGCCTGCACTCCCTGATGTACGGGCCGATGGGCGCCTTCCTGGCCGAGCTGTTCGGTACCGGAACGCGCTATACCGGGGCCTCGTTGGGCTACCAGATCGCCTCCGTGGCGGGCGGTGCGCTGGCTCCGATCGCCGCGACCAGCCTGCTGGCCGCGGGCGGCGGAGCGCCCAACGCCGTGTACGTGTCCTGGTTCATGGCGGGCACCTGCGCCGTGACCGCGCTGGCCGTCCTGCTGACCCGGGAGACCCACAAGACCGAACTGGGCGCATGAGCGGCGTCGTCCACACCGTGCTCGGGCCGGTCGCTCCCGACCGGCTCGGGCACGTCCAGCCGCACGAACACCTGCTCGCCGATCTCAGCCGTTACGCACCGGACGACGCCGTCGACGAGCCCCTCACCCCCGCCAACTACTTCGCCGTGCGAGTGGACCGGAACAACCGGCGGGACATGGTGCTGGACGAGGTGGACACCGCCGTCGACGAACTGGCCCTCTACCGCGAGGCCGGCGGCGGCACCGTGGTGGACGCCACTCCGGTGGGCCTGGGCCGCGACCCGGCCGGGCTGCGCGAGATCTCCCGCCGCTCCGGTGTCCACGTGGTGATGGGCAGCGGCTACTACGTTGCCGCGTTCCACCCGCCCCAGGTCGCCGCCCTCTCCCGCGATGCCATCACCCGGCAGATCACCGGCGACATCGAGGAGGGCGCCGATGACACCGGCATCCGCGCCGGTGTCATCGGTGAGATCGGCATGTCGTGGCCCGCGCACCCGGACGAGGTGAAGGTCCTCCAAGCGGCCGCCCAGGCGCAGGCGGCGACCGGCGCCGCCCTCCTGATCCACCCCGGACGGCACCCCGAGGCCCCACTGCTGCACCTGCGCCAAGCCGTCGACGCGGGCGCCGACCCCACGCGAACCGTCCTGTGCCATGTGGACCGCACACTCTTCGAACCCGACGAGATGCTCGCGCTCGCCGACACCGGCTGCGTACTCGAATTCGACCTCTTCGGCACCGAGTCCAGCTACTACCCGCCCGATCCCACGGTCGATCTACCGAACGACGGAATGCGGGTCCGCCACATCGCCGCGCTCATCGCGGCCGGGCACGGCGACCGCATCACCATCGCCGAGGACGTCTGCCGCCGCACGCAGCTGACCTGCTACGGCGGCGAGGGGTACGCCCATATCCTGCGCCGCGTACTGCCGTTGATGTCGGCGCGCGGCATCGGCCCCGAGGACATCGCCCGGATCACCCGGACCACCCCTGCCCGCCTCCTCACCCTCCCCGGAAGGACCGCATGACCAGCACGGTGTCCACCGCTCGCGGCCTGGTGGCCCGCCAGGAGCTGGGTACGGTTCTGCCCCACGAGCACCTGTTCATCAACCTGATGCGGGAGCGGCGCGCCGATGGGCTCATCGCCGACGAGGCCACCGTCACCGAGGAGCTGAACGTCTTCACCGCCCTGGGCGGCGGCACCGTCGTCGACCTGACCACCGCCGAGCTGACCCCCGGCGCGGCCCCGGACGCCGGGGCTTCTCCGCCCCCGCCCGGTGCCAGCCGGGACCCGGCCAACGTCCTCGCCGTACAAAGGGTCGCCGAAGCCACCGGACTGCATGTGGTGCTCGGCACAGGGCACTACCGCGACCCGTTCCTGGACCGGGACTGGTTCGACCGTCACGGAGCCGACGCCATCGCCGAGGAGATCGTCCGCGATCTCACCGAGGGTTTCCCCGGCACCGGAGGAGTCCGCGCCGGGATTATCGGTGAGGTGGGCTGCGACAAGTGGTACATCTCCGCGGCCGAGGAGCGCTCGCTGCGCGCGGCCGCCCGCGCGCAGCGAGCGAGCGGAGCGGCCGTTCACACACATGCGGCCCGTTGGCCGGTCGGCCTGCCGCAGTTGGACCTGCTCACCTCCGAGGGAGCCGACCCGGCGCGCGTCGCCATCGGCCACTGCGACACGGTGACCGCCCCCGGCTACGCCGAACAGATCGCCCGCCGTGGCGCGTACGTCGGCGTCGACACGATCAACACCGACCATGCCGGCGAGGTGGACCGCCGGGTACGGATGGTGCTGGATCTCGTGCGGGCCGGGTACATCGACAACATCCTGCTCTCCCACGACGTATGTCTGATCTCGCAGCTCCGCGCCCACGGTGGGGGCGGGTACGGGTTCGTCCACACCCGATTTCGCGAGCAGTTGCTGGCGGCCGGACTCGACGCGGGCGAGTTCGAACACATCACGACGGCGAACCCGGCCCGCCTGCTGTGCTCCTGACCTGAGCCCGCGGGCTAACGTATCTCCGTTCGCAGCAACCGTGGAGAGAGGGACAACCGATGGGCGAGAGCAGCGGCCGGCGCGGGGGCAGGCGGGCGGCCCGCAATCCGCTGTCGCGTGCGGAGGTGATCGACGCGGCTCTTCGCTATGTGGACCTGCACGGCCTGGACGCGCTCACCATGCGGGCGCTCGCCACGGAAATGGGGGTCTACCCCACGGCGCTGTACTGGCACACCGGGACCAAGGCACAGCTCGTGGCGGCCGTCTCGGCACGGGTGCTGGAGGACATCGTGCTCCCCGCCGACCACGGCATGGCCTGGGACGAGTGGCTGACCGAGGTCGCCCGGCTGTGTCGCCAGGCGATGCACCGGCACCCCAACCTCGCCCCGATCCTGGGCTCCCAGTTGGTGGTGAGCACCACCGCGGTCCCGTTCGCGGAGCGCGTGGTGGGTGTGCTGGAGCGAGCCGGCTTCTCGGGGCGGGACTTGGTCGAGGTGTACAACGCGGTGGTCGGATTCGTGCTCGGCTGGGTGACCCTTGAGCTCTCCAGCGTGCCGGCGGACGTGGAGGAGGGCTGGCAGAAGGAATACGCGGCCCAGCTACGGACGGTGAACCCGAACACTTTCCCGGCCCTGACCCGCAATCTCAGTCTGCTGGAGAACAACGCGTTCCTGGTCCGCTGGGACTCCGGCAGGGACCGGCCCATGGACGGCAGCTTCGAGACCACACTGGAACTGCTGCTCCTGGGGTTGCGCGCCAAGCTCACCGCACAGTGATGAGGCGAGCGAGCGTTCGCGGTGAGCGAGCACACCGACACCTCCGGATGCCGGGCGCGACCACGTAGTCACCCGGTTTCCTGTCGTCCTCGGCCTACGACGACGCGCACCACGAGGGTGACGTGGGGCGATGGAGGTTCGTTGAGCCCTTGGGACTCGTTCGCGGGGGGTGTGGCTCTGCGGCGGGTTGTTCGTGAACCGGCCGGCGTCCCGCCTGGACCGGATCGGGAACCGTTCCCCCCGGATCCTGCGTGACCTCTTGACGTGTTGTCGGCTGATGGTGAGGGGACCGAGTGAGAGCGCGGACGATGGTGAGCGTGGCGGTATCGGCCTGTGTGGCGCTGGTGGCGTGCGCGTGCGGTCCGGACAGGGCGAAGGAGGACACGGACGCGAAGCCTTCGTAGCCGTCCGCGTCCACGCGGGGCGAAGAGCCGTCGGCCGCGCCGTCCGTGTCCGCTCGGACCGAGAAGCCGCCGGCCGAGCCGACCGGCGACCAGCCCGCGCCCAGGACGAAGGAGGGCGCGATTCAGCATCTCTTCGGCGGCCGGTGGAACCCCTCCAGCTGCGCGGAAAGCTCCGCGATCCGCTCCTTGGCCGCGTCGACCTGCCCGGTGATATCCCGTTCCTGCTCCTCCAGCCGCGCCAGCACCGCGCCGAGGGTGAGCTGATCGCCCCTCATACGGTGTGCCAGGACGGCGCGGTCGCTCCGGTCAGCCGGCGCAGTATCACCGCGGTCATCGCCCAGTACACCCGCGACTCGGAGGTGCGGGGCTGGTGTTCGTAGTCGCGTGCCAGCCTGCGGTGCAACATCAAGATCCCGTAGGCGCGCTCCACGATCCACCGCTTGGCCTGGGGAACGAAGCCGGTCTGCGCGGGGTTGCGCTCCACGACCTCCACCTCGATGCCGGCCTTCTCCCCGTGCGCGACGACGGCGTTCTTGAAGCCCTGGTCGATCAGAGCCTTCTGAACGGTGTCGGTGTCGGCGGCGACCTTGTCCAGCAGCGTGATGCCGACGGCGTTCTCGTGCGCCGAGGCAGCCACCACGACCACCGCGATCACCAGCCCCAGCACGTCAACGGCCAGGCCGCGCTTGCGGCCCGGTACCTTTTTTGCCGCATCACGCCCCGTCGACTGCGCGGGAACCCCGGCCGCCGCGTGCACACTCTGGGTGTCGAGCACCACCAGGCTCGGGTCCGCCTTTCGGCGCGCCTTCTCCCGCACCTGCCAGCGCAGCAGATCGTGGATGCTCTGGTCGGTGCCGTCGTCACGCCAGGTGTAGCAGTAGTACTTCACCGCGCCGGGCGGCGGGAAGTCGTGCGGGAGCAGGTCCCACTGGCAGCCGGTGCGGCCCTGGTAGAGCAGCGCGTTGACGATCTCCCGCATTGCGTACCGGCCCTGGTGGCCGCTGACCGAGGGGTGCGCGGCCTTCCACGCGGTGATCACCGGCTCCACCAGCGCCCACTGCTCATCGGTCAGGTCCGACTTGTAGGGCTTGCGCTCGCTCACGACGACCAGCCCAGCACGCCCATGGCCGCCGGCCGGACGGGATGCCGCACTGGTACACGTTCAGGTGACGACGAAGCGCCTAAGCTCTCTCATACCGCCCTCTCAGATCGGTATACGCGTGCCTTGTCCGACGGGAGCGAGCGAGCCGTGAACGTTGTTGACCATCGCCATGAGCGTGATATCGCTGCCGAGCTGGGTGGCCCGGCGCCCTACGACTCGGCCTGGCTGAACGGTCAGGGCCGCTCCCTGGACGTGGACAGCACCGCGGTGGCCCGGTTGTACGGGGCGGCTCGGGACGGCTGCGACCACTGCCGCGAGGACCTGCTGGAGCAACTGGGCCAGGACCCGGGCCAGGTGGCCGCTCTGGCCCTGTGGGCCTGTACGCACGTGATGGACACCTTCAACGACCTGCCCATGGAGATGCTCGAGCGAGGCGATCCGGCCTTTCGACGGCTGGCGCAGGCCTACTCGGGTGAGCAATAGTCCCCGGGTTCCGTGTTCGTCCGCAGTTCCCTGGCACGACTGAGAGTGCCTGGACCTGGGCCTGTTACCTCGTCCGGGTGACTGCCGGCCGTTCTGACCCAACCTCATCCGTAGTGCGCAACTCTCATCCCTGTCGGGATTCCTTCAGTCTGGGTGAAGTCGTGGAGGCGTGGGTTGGCTCTGGCCGTAGTGCGCGATCTGCGTGAGTACCGGGCGCCGGTGAGCGAGGAGGAGCTCGCCGAGTTCGAGACCGACGTGCTGGCGGGGTTCCTACTCGCGCGGGCCTCGGCCGGTCTGGTCGACAGCACGATCCGCAACGACACCAACCATCTGGAGCTGATCCGGGACTGGTTCGGCCGTCCGCTGTGGGAGATGGAGCCGGCCGACGCCGACGTCTATTTCGGCAAGGTGCTGCGCGGCGCCAAACCGTCGACCCGGACCGGCCGGGCGAGTGCGCTGGCGGTGTTCTTCCAATTCCTTGAGCTGCGGCACAAGGTCGAGTTGCACAACCTCACCGGCCGTGTGGTCGAGTGCCCGCTGGACGAGATGAACCGGCCGCGGGCCTCGTTGGAACCGCAGCTGCGGATCCCGCCCAGCGAAGCAGAGATCGAGGAGCTGTTCGCGGGGTGGCGCGAGGAGCTGGTGACCTGCCGCAAGTTCGGCCCGGCCGCCCGCAACTACGCGGTGGCCCGGCTGGCGGCCGACGTGGGGCTGCGGATCAACGAGGCACGGATGCTCGACCTGGACGATGTCCGGTGGGAGCTGGGCCGGTTCGGCAAACTCAATGTCAGGCACGGCAAGGGATCCCGGAGGCGTGGGCCGAAGCCGCGGCTGGTGCCGCTGATCAACGGCGCCGACCGCAACCTGCGCTGGTTCATTGAGGACGTGTGGGGCCACTTCGACGCCGACCACACCAGGCCCGGTGCCCCGCTGTTCCCCTCCGAGCGCAAGAACCGGGACGGCTCCTGCTCGCGGGCGACCGCCGATGTCTTCCGCCGGTCGCTGGCCGATGCCGCGGCTCAGCACCTGCCCACCTGGGCCGGGAGGCTCACCCCGCACGTGCTGCGGCATTTTTGTGCCTCCCAGCTTTATCTCGCCGGCATGACCTTGTTCGCCATCCAGGAACTACTCGGACATACCTGGACCGGAACCACGGCCCGGTATATCCACGTCCACGGCACCCATGTCGAAGACGCCTGGGTCGCCGGACAACAGCGCGCCACCGACCGATGGAAAGGACTGGCCCAGTGAAGTGGAACCTTCGCCTGGCGGCCGCCAACCGCGGCATCTGGAAGGCCAGCGAACTCCAGCGGATGCTCGCCGAACGCGGCGTGGTGATCAGCGCGGGGAAGATGTCGGGCCTGTGGTCCGGCCAGCCGAACACCGTCAAGCTCGACGAGCTGGACGTCATCTGCGCCGTGCTCGGCTGCGGCGTCGAGGAACTGCTCTAGCCCGAGACGGAGAAGGTGCCGGAGCCGATGCCGGCGATCGACTCACAGGCCACCGCGGTGGGCCAGCCGCGCACCGTCGCCCCGCGTCCTCGCACCGGCAGGTCTCTGCCACCGCGATGACCTGCGTGCACTGCGGCAAGCCGCTGCCCGAAGGATCGCGGCGAGACCGGGCCTACTGCGACCACACATGCCGAGCTCTGGGCTCCTACTACCGGCGCAAGGCGAGCGTCCCACCGCCGCCGCGCTGGCAGCACCCCGCCCTGACCTCGGACAACCCCGCGCTGCGGTCGGCCGCGGCCCACGCCAAGCAGCTCGGCGAGACCAACGGATGGTCGCCGTCACTCGTGCGGTGCGCGATGGATGGCCTGACGGCGGTGCTGGAGGACCGCCCGCCTGGCAAGCCCGTGAAGCTCACCGAAGTCCGTGCGCGAATACCGCGACACGCTTCCAGCCATCGGGTCGCCGAGGTCCTCACCGACCTGGAACTTCTGGAAGATGACAGCACCTTGGCGATCCGCTCCTGGATCGACGACCGCACCGCCGAACTGCCCGCCGGCTTCGCCAGCGACGTCCGCGCCTGGCTGCTGGTCCTGCTCGACGGCGACAGCCGTGCCAAGCCCCGGTCCCGCACCTGCCTCTACGTCTACTTCGGCTGCGTTCGCCCCCTGCTGGAGAACTGGGCGGCGACCCGTGGGCACCTGCGCGAGATCACCGTCACCGACGTCACGGCCGTGCTGTCACCCCTGCGCGGATGGCAGCGGCGCAACGCGATCGCCGCACTACGCTCGCTGTTTCGCTTCGCCAAGAAACGCGGCCTGATCTTCGCCAACCCCACCACCCGCCTGAAGGCCGAGGACATCCAGCGCAACCTGCTGCCGATGACCGACGCCGAGGTCCTCGCCGTCCAGCGGATCGCCGCCACCCCGGCGCAACAGCTGATCGTCGCCCTGGCCGCCGTCCACGCCGCCCGCGCTGCGGCCATCCGACGCCTCACCTTGGACGACCTCGACCTGCCCAACCGCCGGATCACCATCGCCGGACACGCCCAACGGCTTGGCGAACTGTCTCATCAGACCCTGCTGGCCTGGCTCGCCCAGCGTCGCAACACCTGGCCGAAGACTCCCAACCGGCACGTATTGATCAACGCGAAGACCGCCCTGGGAACCGAGCCTGTCAGTGCCGAATACCTCAAGCGGCACCTGCTGCACCAGGGCGTCTACCTCGAACGCATCCGCGGCGACCGGGTCCTGCACGAAGCACTGACCGTCGGCGCCGACCCGTTGCACCTCGCCCTGGTCTTCAACCTGTCCCACACCGCCGCGAGCCGCTACGCGACCATCGCCCAGGACCTGCTCGACGACCGGACGGGAGTCCGCCGAGATGCGGTCGGAAGGGAGAGCGGGCGCTCTTGACGGCTGCCCGTAAAGGGATCCCCGACCGAACGATGCTGGCGGAGCAGGCAGAAAAGACCGGCACGGCTGCTGTCGAGGAGCTGCCGTTAAACCAGTGGCGTCCCCGTGGACGAGCCTCATAGCTTGTGCGCTCGTGACAGATGATCCGAAGACGCGCCCGAATCGACATGACCTCGGTCGGGTGTTCAACGAGGTGCCGGAGCTCTACGACCGGGTCAGGCCGGGATACCCCGACGAGCTGTTCGCGGACCTTGTCACCGTCACCGGCATGGACGAAAGGTCGTCGGTGCTGGAGGTGGGCTGCGGTACCGGTCAGGCGACGCGCTCGCTGGCAGCGCTCGGATGCTCAGTGACCGCCATCGAGCCGGGCGCAGACATGGCCGCACTCGCTCGCCAACGGATCGCCTCCTTCCGCAACGTCGAAGTCGAGACGTCGACGTTCGAGGAGTGGGACGACCGTGGCCGACGCTTCGATGCTCTCGTGGCCGCGCAGTCGTGGCACTGGGTCGACCCGTCGATCGGCTGGCAGCGAGCGCACGACGTGCTCCATCCCGGAGGCTGGATGGCGCTGCTCGGCCACGTCGTTGTCCGCCTGCCGGGAGAGCCGGAGGTGTACGCCGAGACCGCCGATCTCCTCGAGCAGTTCTGCCCCGGGAACCCCGAATGGGGTCATCCTCCCCTGGAGGCCGACGTGCGCAACACCGACGAGGGCTGGGGCCTGGTCGAAGACCCCGGAGGACTGTTCGGCCCAACGATCGTGCGCTGGTATCCGACCGTTCAGTGGTTCAACGGGGACGGCTTTGCCGATCACCTTCGCTCGTTGTCGCTGTACCGGAGGCTCGACCGCGACGTCCGAGAGCCCCTGCTCGACGCCGTAGCCGAGCGCATCCGCACGCGGATGGGCGATCGAGCATCACGCCGTTACCTGAGCGTCCTCCGTGTCGGACAGCGCACCGAGTGAGCCCAGTGGTGAAGGACCTGCCGATTCAGCGGCAACGGACCCGCCGCACTTTCACGCCTGCCTGCCGGAAACGCCGTGGGTTCCCAGTGAAAGCACCTCAGTCACGCTGAACTCACGGCCGACGTGCCGGTAAGAACACTGTCACCAGCCGCAAACGAGGGGTGTCACGTCCGGCGATGTGTGGCGGGGTCGCGCTCCGCGACGTGTCGGGCGACCGAGTCGACTCCGGGGCGGGCGTATCGCTCCGGGGAGCGGGCGGAGGCGTGCCGGGAGCGGCCGGCGGGCGGACTGCGCGGCGCAGAAGCCGGCGTTTCCGCTGCCGACCAGGAGGACGCCCAGTGTTCCGCGCGTCCTGCCATGGGCTCTCCTGCTCATGCGAGGAGGCCGGTCCGGAGTCGGAGCTCCGGACCAGCCGTCCCAGGGGTTGTGCAGTGCGCGTCAGCCGATGGCAGGCACCGGGGCGGGGGCCGGTTCCGGCGCCGTCTTCGGGGCGTCGGCCTCGGCGGGGGTGTAGGGGATCTCCCCGCGCAGGACGGCCTTGGCGCGGTCCTCGTCGAGCTGGCCCTCCCAGCGGGCCACGGCGATGGTGGCGACGCCGTACCCGACGGTACTGGTCAGGGCGCGGGCCTCGGACATGAAGCGGTCGATGCCGAAGATCAGCGCCAGCGCGGCGACCGGCACGTGCGGGATCGCGCTGAGGCTCGCGGCCAGGGCGACGAATCCGGAGCCGGTGACGCCGGCGGCGCCCTTGGAGGTGAGCAGCATGACGGCGAGCATGGTCAGCTGCTGGCCGAGGCTGAGGTCGATGTCCATCGCCTGAGCCAGGAAGACAGCGCCTGTGGTGAGGTAGATCGCGGTGCCTTCGAGGTTGAAGGAGTAGCCGGCGGGGACCGTCAGGCCGACGACCGGCTTCGAGGCGCCGAGGTGCCCCAGCTTGCCGATCAGCCGCGGCAGGACCGGTTCGCTGGACGAGGTGCCGAGGACGATGAGCAGTTCGTCCTTGATGTAGCGGATGTACGGCAGCAGGCGCAGCCCGTTGAGGCGCATGACCGAGCCGAGGACGACCAGGACGAAAAAGAGGGCCGTGAGCCAGAAGGAGCCGACCAGCAGGAAGAGGTGACGCAGGGTGTCAAGGCCATAGTTGCCGATGGTGAACGCCATCGAGCCGAAGGCGCCGACGGGCGCGAGCCGCATGACCCAGCGGATGACGATGAACATCACCTTGGAGAGGCTCTCCACCCCGCGCTTGATGCCCGTTCCGGCCTCACCGGCGGCCTGGATGCCGAAGCCGAAGATGATCGAGACCATGAGTACGGGCAGGATCTCCTCGCCGGTCATCGCGCTGATGAGGGTCTGCGGGATGATCGAGAGCATGAAGTCGGCGAAGCCCTCATGCTGAGCCGTGGCCTCCTCGGGCAGCCCCGACGTGCTCAGCGTGCTCGGGTCGACGTGCAGCCCGTCGCCCGGCTTGACGACGTTGACGACGACCAGGCCGATGACCAGAGCGATCGTGGTCAGGATCTCGAAGTAGACCAGCGCCTTCAGCCCGACCCGGCCGACGGCCTTCATGCTCTCCAGGGAGGAGATGCCGTGGACCACCGTGCAGAAGATGAGCGGTGCGATGGTCATCTTCACCAGAGCGATGAAGCCGTCGCCCAGGGGCTGCAGCTCGGCGCCGAAGGCCGGCCACAGCCAGCCCACGGCGGCGCCCGCGAGGACGCCGATCAGGCACTGGATGTAGAGGTGGGACAGCATCCGCCGGATGCGGCCCGGTGGTGTGGCAACGGTGCCCTGGGCAGCGTCTTTGCGGCTCATGCGGGGCGTCCTTCCAGGACGGGAACGAGGAGTTCGGCTCGGGCGATGCGGCGGGCGGCGCGGTGCAGCAGCACCGTGGGGGACGCGCTGTCCGGTGCGGGGACGGTCTCGGCGGTGATCACGCCGGCGGGGGTGCCCAGGCGCAGCGTGCCGTCGGCGGTGGGCCGGGCGACGCGGTGGGCCAGTGTGCCGGGGATGGCGGCGGCGGTGGCCAGGGCGACGGCCGAGGTGAGGCCGATCGCCGGGTGCGGGGCGTGCATGGAGACCATGCGCACGGCCAGGTCGTACTCGGCCTGAGCGACCAGAACGCCGTGAGTGGTCCGGTATGAGGCAGGTCGGGCCAGCGCGCCGACCTTCGGCACCGCGTGGCTGATCGGGTCGTTCTCGTCGACCAGGCCCATGGCGAGGGCCGCCTGCCGGCGCAACACGGTGAGGGCGGGCACCACAGCGGTGAATTCGTCGAGGGTCGCACCGCCGTCGAGGCCGAACGCCTTGCCTTCGAAGAGCGCGGCGGGAGCCCCGGCGTCGACGCAGGACACCTCCACGGGTCCGCCGGGCCCGGTCAGGGTGTCCACGACATGCCCCGTGGGCAGCGCCCGGCCGGTGGTGGAACCCGCCGGGTCCTGGAACCCGAGCAGCACCGGCACACCAGGTGCGTCGGTACCCGGCACCCTGGCCGTGCCCTCGTCGGGAGCGGCGCGGCCGGGCGTGGGGATCGTGCCGGTGAGGCGGCCCCCGGTGTTGACGTTGAGCATCCGGACGGTGGTGGACTCCGACGTGATCGGTACGAGGCCGTGATGGACGGCGTAGAGGACGACGGCGGTGGCGCAGTTGCCGCAGTTGCTGGCCCACTCGACCCGCGCGTCGCCGATGCCGACCTGTGCGAAGGCGTACTCGACGTCGACGCCCTGCTCGCTCGACGCCTGGACGACGGCGGCCTTGGAGGTGGTGGAGGAGGCGCCGCCCACGCCGTCGATCTGGCGGGGGTCGGCGGCGTTGAAGGCCGCGAGCAGGAGGGTTTCGACGTCCACGCCGGTCGCCACCACGTCCTGGTGGTCGAAGACCCAGCACTTGCTGGTCCCGCCGCGGATCATCTCGCCCTGCAGACGCAACACAACAGACTCCTTGTGGAAACCCCGACGGCACTTCCGTCCGGGGTGCGATCCACAGTGAGTGACAGCAGCGTGAAGTACAATCTCGAAAATATGCATGGGTATTAAGCTGAAGTGAATGCTGGAGGTGGCATGGTGCTCGACGTACGGCGCATCCTGCTCTTCACGGAGGTTGCCCGCCGCGGCTCCGTCACTGCGACCGCACGCGCCCTGAACTACACTCCGTCAGCGGTATCGCAGCAGGTCAGCCGCCTGGAGTCAGAGGCTGGACAACCGCTGCTCGAGCGCCATGCGCGGGGCGTCACCCTCACCGACGCGGGGCGCGCGCTGGCCGGGCGCGGAGAGCGGATCGAGCGCGAGCTGAAAGCCGCGGACAACGAACTCGCCGACTTCGCGGGACTGCGCACGGGCACGCTGCGTGTCGGCACGTTCCCCACCGTCGGAGCTTCCCTGCTGCCCCGAGCGGTGATCGCCTTCCGTGAGGCACATCCCGGCGTACGGCTGACGGTGCGCAGTGCCCGTATCGCCGGCCTCTGGTCGATGCTGGAGAACCGGGAAATCGAAATGTCCCTGATGTGGGACTACGACTGGTGCCGCATCGAGCGGGAGGACTCGGTCGTCGCCCCGCTCGCCGACGACCCCCCGGCGCTCCTCGTCGGCGACAGCCACCCCCTCGCGGGCCGATCCTCGGCCACCCTCGCCGACCTCGCGGACGACCCGTGGATCACCCGCGCCGATAACCACCCGGTGGCCGAGGCACTCGAACGCAGTTGCCGTACCGTCGGCTTCGAGCCGCAGATCGCCTACGAGGCCCACGACTACCAGGAGGCCCAGGCCATGGTCGCGGCCGGCATCGGGGTCGCGCTGGCCCCTGCCCTGGCTCTGGAGGGCATCCGCCCCGGCGTCAGCGTCCTGCCCCTGCAGCCGCCCGCCCCGGTCCGCCGCATCCTGCTCGTCCGCATGGCCGACCACGCCCTCACGCCCGCCGCCCAGACCTTCGCGGGCCTGCTGCGCGAGAGTGCCGCGGTGCGGACTTCCTGAGCGTCCCGTACACGCGCCGGGGCCCCGGACTACGGAGACTGGTGATGATCAGTGGGCGTGATCACTTCCGTTGTGGTGGCCCAGTTCGGTGAGGGGGCGTCATCCTGAAAATGAGCAAGGATGCGGGAGCAGTACGAGGAGATCACGAGGCTGGCGTCCCTGCCCAACGTAAGCGTTCAGGTCCTCCCCCAGACGCTGCGCGGATATCTCTCCGTGCACCCCTACTCGGACAGCACCTTCCGGCACGGCTTCGAGGTACGCGAGCTGACTGACCTGCACGAGGCCTGCCTGCGCCTAGACCCGCACACCCTGCAGCCCGCCGCGGAGCGGGCTCTGCAAGTGCTGTTCAGACTCAGCTGACCCGGTCCTGTTCGGCTCCCTGACCGGCGCCTACACGCCCGGCGACGAGGACGACGAGGACGACGACCAGGAGTACACCCTCACGAGGCAGACCGTCGGCTCCGAAGCCGTCATCACCCTGTCCCCGCACGTTGACTGAGACCACCTGCGCCGTGGTGGCCGAGACCCCAGCACTCCCGGCTGCCACGGCCGTGCAGAATCCCGTCCTGGCCTGCTGGGCACCGGTGGCCATCGCGGCACCGTGTGGCGAGATTCGAACGGCAGTACCTTTGGGGTGGCGCAGAAAGAGAAGACGTACGACTTCCCCAAGATGCTCATCGAGGTCCAGGACGAGCTCGACGAGGTACGAAGAGAACTGCAGACGCTGTTGAAGCAGCAGCCCTGGTCCGTCGAACCGATGCCCGCCTGGTCGACCCACGAGAACGCGTGGCGCCCGGCATCACGCCCCGAGTCCCCAGGCTGGGACCCCGCAGACCAGGAGCCATCGCCCGGCTGCGGGCGAGGCAGACCGAACTTGTGACTGTGATCGTCTGCCATCCATTCTGGTCCGAGATTGAGCTGGCCGAGCGCATGGCGGCCCGCAGTCAGCTCAAGCACCACCGCGAGCGGGTGCCGAAGGAGGTCGCGTCCTAGGCTCTCCGCCCTCCTCCGCCAGGGCTTGCACCGATAGACCCCGGCATGCCAGCGCCGCCGATTCCAGAGGAATCGCAGGTCAGTCGGAGTTGCATGGCTAAGACGAGGCGTGCATGGGCGAGACTTTCAGCGCGTACGGCTACGCGAGCCCGTCCGCCCCTCCCTCCGGCCACACCCGCAGGTGGGACGGGTGCCCCGCGTCCACGGCAAGCTGGTAGGGAGACCGAGTCGGCTGACCGTACGTCAACGGTGGTGGGCGAGGAGTCGTACGACTGGGTCCGTTGGAGGCGCCAGGCACCCCGGGTCTCTGAATGGCCTCCCGGCGGGGAACGCTTGGGGACACAGGCCGGTGGATGCGGAGAGGGGGTGTCCGTGGTCAGCAGTACTGACTCGGCGCTCAGGCGGGCCCGCGCAGCGCGGAACATGACGCTGGAGGAGGCGGCCGACGCCCTGAACACGATCACCGGTGGGGCGGCGGACGCGAGCTTGGTGAGCGCGTGGGAGTCGGGTCGGCGCCGTACGGGCAAGCGGAACCGGGCGGGGCTGTGTGAGCTGTACCGCGAACGCCCGGAGGTGCTGTTCGCCCACCAGCCAGTGTGCTGGAGACCTCCGGCACCGCGGTGGTCGTCAAGGTGCTCACCCGCTGGACGGACCTTGTCGAGGCGATGGTCGACGTGGCAGCCGGGGCGCGTGAGCAGCTGGTCGTCACCGGGTCCCGGAGCAGGGAGAAGGCGTATCTGGCGGCGATCGAGACGGCTGTGGCCCAGCACCCCGACCTGGTCCATTACCGGGTGCTGTACGGGCCTCCGCGGCACCGGGTGCTCGCCGACCACCTGGTGCGGCTGCTGGAGTTAAGTGATCCGTCCGCGCGCCGCAACGGCGTGAAGACGCTCCACATCGGGCTCGTCGAGCCGACTGAGGCGTTGGAACGCTTCTTCGTCGCCTCCGAGGTACAGGCCGTCGTGCCGCTGCCCAGCTTCCACGGGGCCGAGGGGTTCGACTGCGGCGTTGTGCTCAGTCGTGAGGCGGCCGTCGGGCTGGTCCACCATGGCCGGGAGGCGTGCGCGTCCGCGCGTCCGGTGGAGACGATGGAAGTCGTCCGCGCGCTGCCCGTACGGCACAACTGACCATGGTGGGGAGAGACGTGAGCGAGAACCTTCAGCAGGGCACCCAGGCGCGTACGGCGTCCGTGGTCGAGCTCGCCCAGGAGCTGATCCGTCGGCCCAGCCGGGGCGGGATCGACGACTATGGGCCTGTCCTTGCGGTGTTGGAGGACTGGCTCGTGGCCCGCGACCTGCCGCACCGGCGCCTGCACGACGATGCGGGCGAACTGGTGGGGCTGCTGGTGGAGATCCCCGGCGGTCGGCCGGGGAAGTGGTGGACCTTGGACGCGTGTGTGGACACCGCCCCGTACGGGGACGAGACCGCCTGGTCGTTCTCGCCGGACAGCGGTGACATCGTCGGCGGATGGCTGCTGGGCCGGGGTGCGGCGGACTCCAAGCTCGCCGCAGCGGTGTTCTGCCATATCGCCGCCGACCTGCTGCCCCGCGCCGCTGAGTTGCACGGAGGGCTCGCCGTGCTCCTGGACGTGGATGAGCACACGGGAGGCTTCGGCGGCGCCCGCGCCTACCTCGCCGATGAGGTCGCGGCGCGCCCGGCCGGGGTGATGATCGGCTACCCGGGGCTGGACGAGGTTGTGGTTGGCGGCCGTGGCCTGTGGCGGGCCACCATCGCCGTGCACGGCCCCTCCGGGCACTCCGGATCCAGCAAATCCGTGGTCGGCGCGATCTCTCGGGCCGCCCGCCTCGTGCGTCTCCTCGACGCGGCCGACCTGCCCGGCGTCGACGGCGGGGAGGGATTCCCGCTGCCGCCGAAGCTGTCGGTGACCTCCTTCCACGGCGGCCAGGGCTTCTCCGTCACCCCGGACCGGTGCGATCTCAACGTTGACGTCCGCATCACCCCGGCCTTCGACGCCCATGACGCCGAGACCCTCATCCGCAAGGCCGTCGCCGAGCTCGACGCGGAACTGCCCGCCCCGGCGCCCACGGAGATGGCCCCGGTGGTCGCATGGCCGCCCTTCCGCCTGGCCGAGGACGAGCAGCCGGCCGCCGCTTTGCTGGGCGCCGCCGCTAAGACGGGGCTCGTGGTCAAGGCGAAGACTGCGGGGCCGTCGAACATCGGCAACCTGCTGGCCGGGGAGGGCATCCCGGCCACGGCCGGTTTCGGGGTGCCGTACGAGGGGCTGCACGGCATCGACGAACGCGCCCACCTCGCCGAACTTCCCACGGTGTACGCCGTCTATCAGCGGGCCGTGCTCGACCTCCTTGGGGACTGACGTCCCAGAAGTGAACACCGGGATCGCCCCGGCCACCGTGGCACCGGAGACCGCCCTGGTCGCCCTGGAAGTCGCCACCCCACTCCTCGCGCGCCGAGGCCTGTGGACCCTCGCTCCGTTCACCGATCCGGAACTGGTGCGCTTCGGCCAGCGCCTCCCGCTGGAGTGGAAGCGCGACAAACGGCTGCTGACGATGCGGTTCGCCGCCCGCGGGCTGCCGGACGAGGTTGTACACCCGCCGCTGCGGGAGAACTTCGGTCACCTCATGAACCGCGCGGTGTACGAGTACAGCAGCAGCCTGCTCCGAAGCTGGGGCAAGGACCTGCACCTGGTCGAGCAGGGCTGTCTCGACGCGGCCGTGCTCGCCGAGACCATCGAACGCGCGGCCCTCGGATCCGACGAGGCGGCGCCGTACCGCACCGGCCTCTTCCTGATCACCGCCGTCGAACTGGCCCTGCGGGCCCTGTAGACACCCCGTCCACCACCCGGGCGACATCGGCTCAAAAGACTCCGGGCGCCCTGCGTACGCACCAGGATGGGGCGGGTGACGCCGTCCTCACCCGCCCCGAAACCCACCGGCTCCCCGCAGCAGGTCGGCTACCAAAGCGACCCGCACTTCGAGGACATCGCCAACGCCTCCTGGTGGCGGATGGCCGCCCGGCTCCCGCGCACGCTCGCCGCCGCCGACCGGCCCGCCATGCTGTGGCTCGGCCTGTGCCAGCTGGTCGTCGCCGTCTCCTCCGCGGTCGCGCTCGGCGCGCTGCCCGGTGCGATGAACCACCTCCTCGCCGCAGGCCAGGTCGCCGACGGGTGAGCGCGGCCACCCCCGCACTGATCGTGGTCGCCGTCGCGAGCGGGGTACGGGCCGGGGCGGACGCCCTCGCCGTGTATGCCTCCACCCGGCTGTCGCCGGAGGTCGCCACCGAGGCCGACCTCCAGATCCTGGCCGCCGCCCCGGAAGTGGAGTTGGAGGCGTACGACCGGCCCGGCTTCACCTACCGGCTCCAGGCCGCGGGCAAGGGCGCCGAAGCGACCGAGAACCTGATCGGCGACGCCCAGGCCCTCGTCTCCGCCCTCGCCCAGCTCATCGCCGCAGCCTCCGTTTTGACGGTCCTGCACCCCTTGCTTCTGCCTCTGCTCGTACTTGCCGTTGTGCCCAAGGGCGCCGCCGCCATCACCACGGCCCGCATCCAGCACCGCGCCGACTACCAGAACATCTCGGACAACCACCTGCGCTACCTGCTGCGGTACTACTCCACCGACCGCCGCACCGCCGCCGAGGTTCGCGCCACCACCATGGCCGGTTTCCTGAGCGCCTGGTACCGGCAGATCACCGACCGGATCAAGGCCACCCACCGTACGGCGGCTCCCCGCGTCCT
Source organism: Streptomyces scabichelini (assembly GCF_011045015.1). GTDB lineage: Bacteria > Actinomycetota > Actinomycetes > Streptomycetales > Streptomycetaceae > Streptomyces > Streptomyces scabichelini. The sequence continues at coordinate 65,663 of NZ_JAAKZY010000028.1, forward strand.
GCGCGTCACCCTGCTCGGCTCCGCCGTCAGCGGGCTGATGCTCGGTGCGACCTGGGCCGCGCTCGGGTGGCTGGCGGCCACCGGGCGGATGGACCTGGCCATCGCCGCCACCGCGGTCATCGCGGTGCGCACCTCAACCGGCGCCCTGACCTCCCTGGTCCTGGCCGCAGCGAGGCTGTTCCGCACTTCGCTGTACCTGGATGACTGGCAGGCGTTCCTGCGCCGCGCGAAGGCCCTGCGCGCGGTCCGCGGCACCAAGGCGATCCCGGGCGGCGCCCCCGTCGAGATCCGCGCAGAGAACGTCACCTACACCTACCCCGGCGCCGACACTCCGGCGGTCGACGGGGTCAGCCTGACTCTGCGACGCGGCGAACTGATCGCGCTGGTCGGCGAGAACGGCTCGGGAAAGACCACCCTGTCCGCCCTGCTCACCGGACTGCGCATCGCGAACGGCGGCGGCACCGTGACCTGGGACGGCATCGACCTCGCCGAGGCGGACCCGCACAGCATGTGGTCCCGGGTCGGACTGGTCCCGCAGGACTACACCCGCTGGCCGATGGACCTGCGCGCCAACATTCACCTCGGCCAGCCCCGCACCGAGGACGACGCCCTCCTGCTGGACGCGGCGAAGGCCGCCGGCGCGGACAGCGTCATCGCCAAGGTCCCGTACGGACTGAACACCCTGATCGCCAGCTCCAAATTGGGGTGGCACCGATCTGTCCGGCGGACAGTGGCAGCGGATCGCCGTAGCCAGGGCTTTCTACAGGGATGCCGCCATGCTGATGCTGGATGAGCCGACGTCCGCGATGGACCCGCGCGCCGAGCACCTTGTGATCCGCCGCTTCAAAGAACTCGCCGCCGGCAAGGCCGCGGTGTTCGTGACGCACAACCTGGAGAACGCCCGCATCGCCGACCTCATTGTTGTTCTCGATCAGGGCCGCATCGCCGAGTCCGATACGTTCGAAGCGCTCCTGGATGCGGGCGGAATCTTCGCTGAGCTGTACAAACTCTCCCAGGACCGGTGAGAAGTCCTGCCAGGGTGTCCAGTGCCGCATCAGGCAACGTTCGCCCTGTCGGGTTGCTGCGGATCATCCGCATCCTGCTCCGCGAGGAGGGCGTCTCCGGCGCGCCGCCCCCTCGATGCGCCAGGCCGGCGGCGGCGCGATCGTCAACGTCAACTCCATCGCCGGCCTCGCGGCCGCACCGGGCCTCGTCGCGGACAGCGGCGCCGTCCTCCTGCTTGGAGACCCTGCGCCGCCCCGCTGGCCCGGTCGCTAGCCCCCGGTGTTGCTCAATCGTGCTCAGCACTGCCCACGGGAACCTCTGGTGTCTTGGGTTCCGGTCCGGCAGCAGGGCCCTCGGCCGGCGCGGGTACCGGCGCTGTCGCCGTGGCCCTGCGCCGAGACCTTCAGGCGTCATGGGCCCGGGTGAAACCGCCCGCAGAGTGGTCATGTTCGAGCGCAACTGCCCCGGCCAGCACGCCGGGTTCGCGGACCAACGCCTCGAGGGAGGCAGATGAGGGTAGGGATGAAGGAGTTTCTTGTCGTGGCCATTGAACGACAACGAGTGGCAGTACGCGCTTCTATCGGAGGACGTTGCCCCGCGGTACCGCGGTGGCCTCACTCCTCCGGGGACGAGTGTGACGGGGTCGGGGTGATTGTTGTGGTTGGTTGTCGCAGCAGTTGTTCGATGAGGCGTTCCTTGGCCAGGGTGAGGTGGCGCCGGTAGGTGCCGTAGGGCACCCCCAGTCGCCGGGCGGTGGCCTTGTGGGTGCACAAGGCCGTGATGTAGGTGGCGGAGAGAACCTCGTGCGCCTTGATGCCCGCGGGGTCGGTCTGTATCGCGTCGAGGGCGGTGGTGATGGCGCCGCGCAGGTCCGCGACCGGGTCGGGTGAGCCCGACGGCACGAGATGGGAGTGCAGCAGGACGCTGGTCGCGAATTCGCGTGGGGTGTGCCAGGTGCGCAGCGCTTCGAGCACGCCTTCCTCGAACGCGGCGGGCGGCAGCTGGTCGCCCGGCCCCCTCGTGGCGGCGGTCGTGGGCCATGTCGCTACGGGCGTGACCGCGGTGCGAGCCCGGTGTTGCACCCACTGTTCCACTGGTTGCCGTCGCCAGTCCCGGCCGAAGACGTGCTGTCGCAGGCCGCCGACGTCCACGGCCGTGACCTCCGGCATCCCGGCCTTGGCGAGGTAGCGTCCCCACCGGTCGGCGTCTTCGAAGACGGTGAAGGTCACCGCGCGTTTGTGGGTCCGCATCTCCTCGGCGATGGTGCGCCGGTTGGTGAGTTCCATCAGGGGTGAGGGGCCGCTGGTGCCCGCCGGGTTGTACCGCGAAGCGGCGGATGCCCAGGTGCTCGCCCGGTCCCAGGGGAGCGGCCGCCTCCACGAGGTCCCAGACTGCTGCGATTACCGGGTCTTCGGCGCGGTCCTCGGGCAGCGGTGCGTCCAGCCGCAGGATGGCCATGAATGACGCGGGTGCGGAGGAGCCCGCGTAGCGGTGGACGCGGAAGGCCTCCGGCTGGCGGCGCAGCCAGTGTGCGACCGCGGCTGCCGATGCCGGGCCCTCGGCCTCCTCGGCCATGCGCAGCACGCCGGGCACGTCTTCGGACCGGAGCGGAGTGTCCTCGATGTGGGGGTGCATCCGGTAGTTATACAGATTGTCCGGGCCGCCCTGGTCGCGGAAGAGGAACATCCATTCCGCGACTCGTAAGAGCGCGTCGTCGGCGGTGGCGGAGCGCACGGCGTGCAGGCCGGCGAGCGAGATGCGGGCGCGGACGTCGTCGTAGCGCTCGGGGTCCCGCCAGCGCAGGTCGGCCTCGAGGGTCGCCCGCACCGCGTCGTGCGGGTGCAGCCCTTCGGGTGTGGCCTCGAGGTAGGGAAGCTGGCGCAGCCAGGAGAACACCGTGTTGGTGTCCTGGTCACCCAGCACTTTGCGGAGCAGGGGCTCGCGGGTGACGTAGGCCTGCGCGACGACTTCGAGGGCGCGTCGGTGGACGGCGCCGGGCAGGTCGCCGACCAGCCGCTCGACCAGGGTCGTCAGGATGTCGCCGGTCGGCTCCCACGGTGCGCCGGGTGCGGCCGGGACGGAGGCGGCCAGCGAGAGGGCGAGCGGGCTGCCTCCGGCGAAGGCGACGAAGGCGCCGCGCTGCTCTGCGGGGACACCCCGGGCGGCGAGCAGGGCGTCGGACTGGGCGGCGTCGAGCGGCCGCACGGCCAGTGCGGTGAACAACTGCGCCCATCCAGGGTCCAGCGACCATTCGGCGTCGGGGGCGACCCTGCTGGCCACCACCACGATCGCGTGGTCGGCGAGCCGGAGCAGGAAGGTTTCGCGCAGCCACGTCTCGAGGGGCTGGCACTGCTCGAAGGTGTCGATGAGCAGCACCGTGCCGGGTTCGGTGCACGCCGGGGCGGCGGCCTCCTCGAGTCGGCGCGGATCGGCGTCGAGGAACCGTGCGTCCACGTGCACCACGCGGCGGCCGGTGAGCTCGGCCTGCCGGGTGGCGTAGCGCACCAGCGAGGACTTGCCGATGCCACCGGGGCCGTGCAGGTACGCCACAAACGGCGCTTGCGCCGCGCCCGAGAGCATCCGGTCGAGCACCGCCCGCTCCGGCTCCCTGCCCACCAGCGCACCGGCTCGTGCCGCGGCCAGCCGGCCCGCCAGGCCCCTCGCACCCAATCCGGGCTCCTCTCGTCAGGCCCATCTTGCCGTCGTAGATCCGATTGATGAAGCGCTTTCGACGTGAGTAGCACCGAGCGCGGGGCAGCACCCGGGACGGAGAGTGCTGCTCGCATGTATGCAGCACCGACTCGACGTCGTCCGGGTGCTACGCCACAGTCCCGCCTTTGCGGCGGCGAGGTGCGGCCGAGCGAGACGGCGTCGAGCGCATATGGTCGCGTACCGGCGCCAGCAGGCCGGCGAGAGCCTTGACGTCGTCGCGCGAAAGCGGCTCGAACAGGAGGCCGCTGACTACCTCGACGTGACCCGGCAGCACCTTCGCAAGCAGCGCACGCCCGGCATCGGTGATGGTGACGGTGATGCTCCGCTCGTCGTCCGGCGAGGGAGCGCGGATGACCAGGCCCTTCTTCTCGAGCAGATCCACCTGGTATGTCAGGCCGCTGCGGCTGTAGACGACGCCGTCGGCCAGGTCGGTCATGCGGTGACTGCCCGTCGGCGAGTCCCCGAGGCGGGCCAGCAGCTGGAACTGCACATAGCTGAGATCGCCGGCCTCGCGCAGCTGCTGCTCGACGGCATGCCGGAGCAGGCTGGTCACCTCGATGAGGTCGAAGTAAGTGCCGAGCTGCACGGGGTCGAGCGACGGCGGTGAATCAGGCATGACCGAAGTCTACTGCTTCGAATTCGAAGAGTGTGGGGTGCCGACTTCCAGTTACCGCAGGCGGCGCTGGAACCGAACTTCTCCGCGTGTTCGATGCCATCCCGGCCGGGTGTATTGGGCCGGACGCGAGGGTCTCACGGGTCTGATGTCGTGACCTCGTGCGCGCACGGTGTGGGCAGTGTTGGGCCCGGCTGAGCACCGCAGAACATGGAGATCGGGCAGTGGTGCGGCGCAGGGTTGCGAGCAGAAGGACGGCGCCGCCGCCCACGGATCTCGAGGACCGGCCATGAACATCCCTTACCTCGCGCAACGTCGTCCGCGGTCCTCCCCGGTGACGGCACGACAGCCCGGCCGCGGGGAGGAAGCCATGAACACGATGCCGGGATGAACACCGCCGCGTGGAGCCCGGTGTCTCTGGCCGTCCTGTGCGCCGGCGTCGGCTACGGGCGCCCGACCCGCTTGCTCGCGGACTGGGTCGCGGAGGCTGTGTGCCGGTCACTGGCGGCTGGTGGTGCGCGCGCCGAGGTGGAGGTGCTGGAGCTGCACCGGCTGGCGGCCGACCTCGCCCAGCACTCCACCCACGACCGCGTCAGCCTCGACCTGC
>NZ_JAAKZY010000290.1 GCF_011045015.1 Streptomyces scabichelini
GTTCCCCCTCCCCACCTATTCACCCGTTCGAGTTACAACGCGAACCAGCCCTTGCCGCCGTACCAGTGACCGCCCGCCCGCAGGTGATCCCCCACCGCCCGTTCCACGCTGGTACGCCGCGGCAGCCCCTCAACCGGCAGTTCAGGATCGCCGAACACGAAGCCCACGGCACTCTTGTCGTCCGCTTGCGTCTCCTCGTAGGCGACCTGAAACCGCTCCTGGAAGCGGATGATGTTGGAGTCCGCCGGCAGATAACGCTTCAGCTGCGGGTCGAGCAGCCAGGAGTGGCAGACGGCCACCCCGTACCGCTCGTCCGGGTAGTGCCGGGCGAAGAACTCCCGTGCCAGGTCCAGCGATTGGTCGCACGCCCGGGGTGACAGGGGTCCCCGGAAGTCGGCTATGTGCAGGCTCAGACAGAGGTCGCCGGGGCCGGTGTCGAGGCCCGCGGCCGCGGCCGCCCGTCCCGTGCGCCCGCCGAGCCGCGCGCGCTGGAACTGCAGCCGCCCCAGCTGGTACAGCTCCCCGTGGAAGTGCAGCGCGAGCCACCATGGTGCAAGGAGACCGCAGGTGCCGAGCCGCCGCCGGTGCACGGCCATGTGCCGGCCCAGATCGGCGAGGCTGCGCCGGGACACGGCCTCCGGGATGCCCCGCTCCCTGTGGTACGCCCGTACGTACGGCAGCGCGGCGACGAAGACGAACACGTGGAAGCTGCGGCCGAGCGGTCCCGTGGACTCCGGGAAGGCCGGCGGTTCCCACCCTTTGCCGATCTCCCCCATGTCGCGTACGAACCGGCCGACGCAGCGTCGCAGCAGCGTCATCGCCTCCGGATCCGCCGCCAACCGCTCCCGCAGCGCTACGAGTTCATTGACGCACTCGTGCGGCACGGACAGGTCGAGGAGTACGTCCGGCAGCGTGACCGCGTCCGGAAGCTCCGCCTCCGCGCGCGGGACGCCCTCGCTCTCCAGATCCCTCAGCCATTCTGCGAGCCTCTCGTCCGCCCGCAGTGCCTCCAGCAGCACAGCCGCTCCCCCGTTCGTCCGTCCTTCTTGGTGAACGTGCACCACGAAGAGTACGTTTCCGAGTAGGAGCAGTGATCCTGATGCGTACGGGCAGTGAACCGACGACTGCGCGCAGTGCGCTGCGAGCGCGCCTGTGGCTCAGTGTGTGGGGCCTGGTCTGGGCGACCGCGGGAACAGCGGCGTTCGCCCTCGTCGGGCGGCTCGGGTGGGCCATCGCCTGCGGGGTGCTGTGGCTGATCATCACCGTCGATCTGGCGACGATCCTCCGGCACATCCGCCAGGGCCCGCACTATCAGCCGGGCCCCGAGATCCCGCCGTACCGGCCACCGGACCAACGTCTCTAGCTCAGCCTTCACTGGACTGGACTGTGGACCGAACCGAACCGGACCGACCGAACCGGACCAGACCGGATCTCGGTAGTCGATCAGCAACCGTCTCAGGAGTCGAAACGGGCGGCGGCCACATACTCCGGCTGCGGGTCCAGCGCCGCCGCGAGCCGGAAGTGGCGTATGGCCTGCTCGGGGCGGCCCGAGCGCTCGTAGGTGCGGGCCAACGCGAAGTGCGCGAAGGCGTTGTCCGGTTCGCGCTCCAGCACGACCGTGAACTCAAGCTCGGCGGGCCGCAGTTGGGCGGCCGCGAAGAAGGCACGCGCGCGCAGCAGCCGCGCCGCCGTGTTCTCGGGATGCGCGGCGATGACTGCGTCGAGCAGCTTCACCGCGCCCCGCGGATCACGCGCGGCCAGCAGTTGCTCTGCGGCGCGGAAGTCGATGACATCCGTCTCCGGACTACGTCCGGTGGAACCGCTGGACTCTGGCACGCCTGACTCCTTCCCTCGCTGCCCCGCTTCAACGCCCCGAACTCGGTCCGCTATTCCAAGGTCATCTTCTGGTGTGCCCGCCGCACGAGATCAGCCCACACCTCTCGTACACGCCGCTCCAGTGCCTCCAGCGGCACGTCGTTGTCGATCACGATGTCCGCTGTTTCGAGGCGTTTCTCGCGGGTGGCCTGGGCGGCCATGCGGGCGCGGGCGTCGTCCTCGGTCATGCCGCGCAGCCGTACGAGCCGGTCGAGCTGGGTCTCGGGGCCGGCGTCGACGACCACCACGACGTCATACAGCGGCGCGAGCCCGTTCTCGGCGAGCAGCGGGACGTCGTGCACGATGACGGCGTCCTGTGAGGCGGCGGCTTCGAGCTCGCGCGAGCGGGCGCCCACCAGGGGGTGCACGATCGAGTTCAGCACGGCGAGCTTCTCCGGGTCCGCGAAGACGATCGAGCCGAGCTTCGGCCGGTCCAGGCTGCCGTCCGGAGCGAGTACGTCCTCTCCGAAGGCGTCGACGACCGCCGCGAGACCGGGAGTTCCCGGCTCGACGACCTCGCGCGCGATCTTGTCGGCGTCGATCAGCACGGCGCCGCACTCCACGAGCAGCCGCGACACCTCGCTCTTGCCGGCGCCGATCCCGCCGGTCAGGCCCACCGTCAACATGCTCGAAAGCTTAGGCTCTGCCGCTGACAACGCCACCGACAGGGCCCCGGCGGGCCTGCGGCGGCGCTACGCGTCGCCTTCCCGCTCCGCCAGGAATCGCTCGAACTCGAGCCCGATCTCGTCCGCCGACGGGATGTCCATGGGCTCGGCGAGCATGTTGCCCCGCGTCTCGGCGCCCGCGGCGGCGTCGTACTGGTGCTCAAGGCCCTGGACGAGCGCGACGAGCTCTTCGTCGCCCTCCTGGATCTGCCGGTCGATCTCGGTCTGGGTGCGGTGCGCGTCGGTGCGCAGGGCGTGTGCGATGCCGGGCAGGACCAGGCCGGTCGCGGCGGTGATCGCCTCCAGGACGGTCAGCGCGGCGTCCGGGTACGGCGAGCGGGCGATGTAGTGGGGCACGTGCGCGGCGACGCCCAGGACGTCGTGTCCGGCCTCCATGAGGCGGAACTCGACCAGCGACTCGGCGCTGCCGGGGACCTGGGCCTCGTCGAAGGGGCTGCGGTGGCCGGGCACGAGCTCGTTGCGGTTGCCGTGCGGGGTGAGCCCCACAGGGCGGGTGTGCGGGACGCCCATGGGGATGCCGTGGAAGTTCACCGCCAGACGGACGCCGAGCCGCTCCACGATCTGCTGGACGGCCGCCGCGAAGCGCTCCCACTCGACGTCCGGCTCGGGGCCGGAGAGGAGCAGGAAGGGGGCACCTGTCGCGTCCTGGACGAGCCGGACGTCGAGCGTGGGCTCTTCGTAGTCGGACCAGCGGTCGCGCTTGAACGTCAGCAGCGGCCGGCGGGCGCGGTAGTCCACGAGCCGGTCGTGGTCGAAACGGGCGACGACCTGGTGGGGCAACGAGCCGAGGAGCCGGTCGACGATCTGGTCGCCGGTCTCGCCCGCGTCGATGTATCCGTCGAAGTGGTAGAGCATGACAAGACCTGCCGACTCCTGAGCGAGCGCCATGTCGACGACGGCCAGGCCCTTCGGCTCCCATGCGTACAAACCCTGCGGATCAAGCACTGTGACCGCTCCTCCTCATGTTCGTACTGCACAACGTGCCTTGGGATGCGGGCATTCCCGGAGCACGCCCCTTCCTGGCCGCTCTTACCGGCTTCTCATGTCTTACCGGCTTCACCGAGCGCTACGCCGAAAGCACACGCGCGTGGAGGGCGGTTACCGCCTTGCGGGCCCGCCTTGCGGGCGGACGTGAACGCGCCGTGCTGCCAGGCGTCCGTGTAGCTGAAGCCTCCCAACACCCCGTTACGGCCCGTCAGTTACTCGTGTATCCCACACCTTTCTGCAACGGCAGATGCCCAACGGGCTGGATACCGACGCGTGAGGACACGAATCGAGGCCCGCCCCCCGAAGGGTGCGGGCCTCGATTACCGGCTACTGCTCAGCGGTGAGCGATCAGCTCTGGCCGCCGGCGAGCTTCTCGCGGAGCGCGGCCAGGGCCTCGTCCGATGCCAGGGCACCGGAGTTGTCGTCCGACTCCGAGGAGTACGAACCGCCGCCGCCGCCACCGGAGGCGGCCGGAGCCGCACCCGGGGTGCCGCCGCCGGCAGCACCCTCGGCCTCGGCCTGGGCGTCCGCCTCGCGGGACTTGATGACCTGCGCCTGGTGCTGCTCGAAGCGCGTCTGCGCCTCGGCGTACTGGCGCTCCCACTCCTCGCGCTGCTTCTCGTACCCCTCGAGCCAGTCGTTGGTCTCGGGGTCGAAGCCCTCGGGGTAGATGTAGTTCCCCTGGTCGTCGTACGACGCGGCCATGCCGTACAGCGTCGGGTCGAACTCGACCGAGGCCGGGTCGGCACCGAAGGACTCGTTGGCCTGCTTCAGCGAGAGGCTGATGCGACGGCGCTCGAGGTCGATGTCGATGACCTTGACGAAGATCTCGTCGTTGACCTGGACGACCTGCTCCGGGATCTCCACGTGGCGCTCGGCCAGCTCGGAGATGTGGACCAGACCCTCGATACCCTCGTCCACGCGGACGAACGCACCGAACGGAACCAGCTTCGTGACCTTGCCGGGCACGACCTGGCCGATCTGGTGGGTGCGGGCGAACTGCTGCCACGGGTCTTCCTGGGTCGCCTTCAGCGACAGGGAGACGCGCTCGCGGTCCATGTCGACGTCGAGGACCTCGACCGTGACCTCCTGGCCGACCTCGACGACCTCGGAGGGGTGGTCGATGTGCTTCCAGGACAGCTCGGAGACGTGGACCAGACCGTCGACGCCACCCAGGTCCACGAAGGCACCGAAGTTGACGATCGAGGAGACCACACCGGAGCGGACCTGACCCTTCTGGAGGGTCGTGAGGAACGTCTGGCGGACCTCGGACTGGGTCTGCTCCAGCCAGGCACGGCGGGACAGGACCACGTTGTTGCGGTTCTTGTCCAGCTCGATGATCTTCGCCTCGAGCTCCTTGCCCACGTACGGCTGAAGGTCGCGAACGCGGCGCATCTCGACGAGGGAGGCCGGCAGGAAGCCACGGAGGCCGATGTCGAGGATGAGACCACCCTTGACGACCTCGATGACGGTACCGGTGACGATGCCGTCTTCTTCCTTGATCTTCTCGATCGTGCCCCAGGCACGCTCGTACTGAGCGCGCTTCTTGGACAGGATCAGACGACCTTCCTTGTCCTCCTTCTGGAGAACAAGTGCCTCGATCTCATCGCCCACGGCGACGACCTCATTGGGGTCGACGTCGTGCTTGATGGAGAGCTCGCGGCTCGGGATAACGCCTTCGGTCTTATAACCGATGTCGAGCAGGACCTCGTCCCGGTCGACCTTCACGATGACGCCGTCGACGATGTCGCCGTCGTTGAAGTACTTGATCGTCTCGTCGATCGCGGCGAGGAAGGCTTCCTCGTTACCGATGTCGTTGACCGCTACCTGCGGGGTGGTGGCGGTGGTCTCGGTGCTGCTCGTCATGTGGGAAAGGGCTCCGGTACGGACAGTGAGTCGTAGGTACTGCTTACGCCGGGAGCCCGTTATCGCTCTGCAGAAGCCGGACAGCCAAGGAAGCGCCGAATCCAGTGATCGGAAGGCGCCTCGACAACCGAGGGGACATACATACAGATGCGAGCGCAGCCTGCTACGTCTGAGGTGCGCAGGCCCGCAGCGCAACTTGTAGCATACGGGGGCAGCCGGACAGGGTCAATGCGCGAAGGCGCACACCCGGGGCGGATCGCCGCATACCCGGCAGAAGGCCACTCGCGGCCGAGCCGCATATCAGACATCGTCCACAACCACGCAGGCCTGAGACGCCCCTTCCGTGACGCTGCCGGGACGGGCCGGCCGGACGGACGAGGCCGCAGACTAATACGAGGGAGCCGATCATCCAAGAGCATGAACCGTCCGAGCCGGAGGCGACCCGACGCAAGGCGGGGGTCACCGAGAGTTCCCGCGCCAATCGTGGCTGGTGGGACCGGAACGCGGACGAGTACCAGGTCGAGCACGGCACGTTCCTCGGAGACGACCGCTTCGTATGGGGACCCGAGGGACTCGACGAGGTGGAGGCCGAGCTGCTCGGCCCGCCGGAGGAGCTGAAGGGCAAGGCTGTCCTGGAGATCGGCGCGGGGGCCGCCCAGTGCTCTCGCTGGCTGGCCGCCCAAGGGGCCCGCCCGGTGGCCCTGGACCTCTCGCACCGGCAGCTCCAGCACGCTCTGCGGATCGGCGCCGAGGGCGTCGCTCTCGTGGAGGCCGACGCCGGGGCACTGCCCTTCGGGGACGGCACTTTCGACCTGGCGTGCTCGGCGTACGGGGCGCTGCCGTTCGTCGCCGATCCGGTGCGGGTCCTTCGGGAGGTACGCCGCGTGCTGCGGCCCGGCGGCCGGTTCGTCTTCTCCGTCACGCACCCGATCCGCTGGGCCTTCCCCGACGAGCCGGGACCCGAGGGCCTGAGCGTGTCCGCCTCGTACTTCGACCGTACGCCGTACGTGGAGCAGGACGAGGCAGGCCGTGCGGTGTACGTGGAGCACCACAGGACGGTCGGTGACCGCGTCCGGGATGTGGTGGCGGCGGGCTTCCGGCTGGTGGACCTGGTCGAGCCGGAGTGGCCCTCCTGGAACAGCCAGGAGTGGGGCGGCTGGTCGCCGCTGCGCGGGAATCTGATCCCTGGGACGGCGATCTTCGTGTGCGTGCGGGACGAGCGAGACGTATAGCTCGGCGCGTGCACGCGGGTGCACGCGCGCGAGGGCGGGCGCCGGTCGAACAAGAGGCCCGCGCGCGTGGGGGGCGTTTTGACGCGCGTACGACACTGGGGACGTGATCCGTACCGACGCTCTCGACCGGCTGCCCGTCCGCTCCGTCGTGCCCGCGCTGCGGGACGCCCTGGAGGTGCATGGCACGGCTGTGCTGTGTGCGCCGCCGGGGACGGGCAAGACGACGCTGATTCCGCTGGAGCTGGCCGGGCTGCTGGAGCCGGCCTCGGGTGCGGATGCGGCTCGCCCGGTACGTCGTGTCGTCGTGGCCGAGCCGCGACGGATCGCCGCCCGGGCCGCCGCGCGGCGCATGGCGTGGCTGCTCGGTGAGAAGGTCGGCGGGCGGGTGGGCTACACGGTGCGTGGAGAGCGTGTGGTGGGGCGCCACGCGCGCGTGGAGGTCGTGACGACCGGTGTCCTGTTGCAGCGGCTGCAGCGGGACCAGGAGCTGGCCGGTGTCGACGTAGTCGTGCTCGACGAGTGCCATGAGCGGCATCTGGACGCCGATACGGTGGCGGCCTTCTTGTGGGACGTCCGAGCCGCTCTGCGCCCCGAGCTGCGACTGGTGGCCGCCTCCGCGACGACGGACGCGGAGGGGTGGGCGCGGTTGCTGGGCGATGCCCCCGTGATCACCTCGGAGGACGCTTCGTACCCCGTCGAGGTGGTGTGGGCGCCGCCCGCGCGGCCGGTGCGGCCGCCGCACGGGATGCGGGTGGATCCGGCGCTGCTGACGCATGTGGCGTCGGTGGTGCGGCGGGCCCTGTCCGAGCGCGAGGGGGACGTGCTGTGCTTCCTGCCCGGCGTCGGCGAGATCGCCCGTGTCGCCGGGCAGTTGGGGGATCCGGGCGGGGTCGAGGTGCTCCAGGTGCACGGGCGGGCGCCAGCGGCCGTGCAGGACGCGGTGCTCACGCCCGGTGCACGGCGCCGGGTGGTGCTCGCGACGTCCGTGGCCGAGTCGTCCCTCACCGTGCCCGGCGTACGGGTCGTGGTGGACTCCGGGCTGGCTCGGGAGCCGCGGGTCGACCATGCGCGCGGGCTGAGCGCGCTGACGACCGTACGGGCGTCACAGGCCGCCGGACGACAGCGAGCGGGGCGGGCCGGGCGTGAGGCGCCCGGGGCCGTGTACCGGTGCTGGACGGAGGCGGAGGACGTCCGTCTGCCGCGTTTTCCCGCGCCGGAGATCAAAGTGGCCGACCTGACGGCGTTCGCCTTGCAGACGGCGTGCTGGGGCGATCCGGACGCCTCGGGGCTCGCGCTGCTGGATCCGCCGCCGGCCGGGGCCCTGGCCGCGGCACGCGCTGTTCTCAGGGCCATCGGGGCGGTGGATTCCGCGGGGCGGGCCACGGAGCGGGGCGTACGCATGGCCCGGCTGGGGTTGCATCCCCGGCTCGCCCGGGCCCTGCTGGACGCGACGCCCGAGGTCGGCGCGGACCGGGCCGCCGGGGTGGTCGCCCTGCTGAGCGAGGAGCCGCCGCGGGAGTACGGCGACGACCTCACCGCGGCCTGGCGTGCCGCCCGGCGAGGGGGCGACGCGTATGCGCTCCGCTGGAAAGTGGAGGCGCGGCGGCTCCGTGCCGCGACGGCACCCGCGCCTTCGACGCGGAGTTTTTCCCACCCGCCCACCGAGAACTCTCTCCCGGGCGCACCCGGAGCCGACGCTCCGCTCGGTGGCGGGCGGCCCGGTGGCGGGGCAACCGGCGCAGTCACGTCTGCCGACACCATGACCGGGACCTACGACGCCGCATCGCCCGGAACTCCTGGTGCCGGGCGACGCGGTCAGGGACCCGCTCCCGCCGACCGGTCCGCGCAGGCCGTCGGCACCGAATCCGCGCCGCCATCTGGACCCGTCGAGCCCGGCACGCGTGCGCGGGAAACCCCCGGTGACGACCACGTGGCAGGCCTCGTTGCAGCGCTCGCCTTTCCCGAGCGGGTTGCCTGTGCGCAGGGTGGCTCGTATCTGATGGTGTCCGGTACGCGGGCCGAGCTCGGTGACCGGACGGGGCTGCGGGGTGCGCCGTGGCTTGCCGTGGCCGTTGCGGACCGGCCCGTGGGAGCGGGGCACGCGCGCGTGCGGCTCGGGGCCGTGATCGACGAGGGGACCGCGCGGCGGGCCGCCGGGGCGCTGTACGGCGAGGGCGAGGAGGTCCGCTGGGCCGACGGGGACGTCGTCGCTCGACGCGTCGAGCGGCTGGGCGCCGTGGAGTTGGCGGTGCGGCCGATCAACGACGCCGATCCCGGGCTCGTACGAGAGGCGCTGCTGGACGGGTTGCGGCAGGAGGGTCTTGGGCTGTTGCGGTGGTCGCGGGATGCCGAGGTGCTGCGGCAGCGGCTCGGGTTTCTGCGGCACCATCTCGGGGCTCCCTGGCCGGATGTGTCGGACGACGCCCTGCACGCGCGCGTGGACGAGTGGCTCGAGCCAGAGCTGAGCCGGGCGCGGCGGCGGGCCGGTCTGGAGCGGATCGACGCCGGGCAGGCTCTCGGCAGGCTGTTGCCGTGGGCCTCCGGGGAGGCGGCGCGGTTCGAGGAGCTGGCGCCCGAGCGGATCGAGGTGCCGAGTGGGTCCAGAATCCGGATCGACTACGCGGACCCCGAACAGCCCGTGCTCGCCGTGAAGTTGCAGGAGATGTTCGGCCTGCAGGAGTCCCCGGCCGTCGCCGGGGTGCCCGTACTCGTGCATCTGCTGTCGCCCGCCGGACGGCCCGCCGCCGTCACCGCCGACCTCGCCTCCTTCTGGCGGGACGGGTACCGGGGCGTACGGGCCGAGTTGCGCGGGCGGTATCCCAAGCATCCGTGGCCCGAGGACCCCGCGACCGCGGAGCCGACCCGGCACACGAACGCACGCCTCAGGCGCTGACGGGCTCCGGTTCGCGCGCCTCCGTGGGCGAAGGGTCAGCGGGACGGCGGCTGCGGGCCTCCAGGTACAGGGACAGTGACAGCAGACCGGCGCCCAGGATCAGGAAGCCCCACGGCAGGTACGACGTCAGCAGCATGATGAGTACGCGCTGGGACTTGACCAGGTCGACGGTCGACTCGATGTAGTCCTCGCGCATTTTGACGTGCCCAGAGAACGCGGTCACCTTGTCGCGGCCCCCCAGGAGCGTGCCGCCGCGCAGTTCCTCCTTGTGGATCTCCTCGCCGTAGACGGGTGCTCCGGTGGCGGGTTCGATCCAGAACTTGCGGACGGTGCTGTACCAGCGGGTCGTGCCCGTCTTGGCGACCGACTCCGGAGTGATGCCTTTGACGGGCATGGCCTTCGGGAAGGGGACTTTGGTCCAGGGGATGGTCTGCTCGAAGTAGTAAACGTTTACGCCCCGGAAGTTCTGTGTGCCCTTGTAGTGGATGGGGGCGGTGACGCGGGCCTGCGCGTCGAAGTACTCGTAGTTCCGTTTCTCGGTCAGGAAGGGCCACTTGAACTCGATGCCGTCGCGCCTGACGGGATCGCCGTCGACCATCTCACCGGTGGCGTGGACGGGTTCCTGGGTGTGCGCGTCGAAGATGTAGCGCTCGGGGATCTTGGAGACCATCTTGCCGTCGGGGCCCTGGACGTAGGAGAGACCGTCCCAGACGACGACGTCGCGGCCCGCTGTCTTCTCGATCTTCTCGGAGGCCTCGACGTTGCCCTTGAGGGTCTGCACGATGGTGACCTTGTCGACTTTCCTGGACTTCATGGTCCCGTAGTCGAGGAGGGTGGCGTCCTTCGCCTCGAGGACCATGTCCTGGTACTGGTGGGCCGGGATCTTGGCGAGGCGGGGGAAGGCGTACCAGCGCAGCAGCGGGGACAGTGCCGTGCAGAACACGGCGAAGGCGAGCAGGATCAGGCTGGCCTTGCGGCGCATCTGGGCGGCCCTCCCTACGGGTTGCGGGCTTTACGGTCAGGGGTGTTCGGGGACGGTGGTCAGCAGCGGCTTCGGCGAGGTCTTGCCGGCCGGTGAGCCGATGGCCGTGATGGTGAAGACCAGCGCGAGCGCGACGGCGAGACCGGTCGCGGCGGCGATGAGGGCACGCATACGGGACCTCCCCAGCGAGCTGATGGAGTGTCAGGGCTGGGGCACCGTAGCAACGGCGGAGCCAGATGAGAACACGTTGCGCTCCGCGGGATGGGCGGTGCGACAGGTGCGGGGCGCTCCGCGGGATGGGCGGTGCGACAGGCGCGGGCCGTCTGTGGCTGGTCGCTCCCCCACTCTCGACTTCGCTCGAGCGGGGGGACCCCCATCGCGGCGGAGCCGCACATCGAATACAGCCCCGCGCCCCTAAAAGGGCGCGGCGCTGCCTCCGCCGGCTGGCGGAGGCAGCGCCGCTTGTTGTACGGGCTTACGAGGCGGAGGGGCTCGGCGAGGCCGCGGCCGCCACCTTCAGCTCGACCGTCAGCGTCGCGCCGCCGGTGGTGTTGATGCGCAGCAGGAACGTGCCGGTCGTGTCGTCCGCGTACAGCTTCGGCAGCTTCAACAGGCCGTTCGCGTCCGTCTCGAGGCCCTTCAGGGTGCGTACGGTCTTGCCGTCGGCGTCCTTGAAGTAGGGGCCCTCGTCGTTCTCGGTCGCGTCGCCCGCCGACTTGATGAGCGTGGCGGTGGCCGCGACACCGTCGGCGGTAGCGCCCTTGTACGTGGCCTTCACCTCGACCTGGTCCGCGAACTCGCCACCCGGAGCGCAGGTCAGCGCGGTGTCGCTGGTGCGCGCGAGGGCGTCGGCCTGGCGGGCGGTGACCGTCGCCGTGTAGTCGAGGCCGGCGATGCTGCGGCCGACGACGGTGGCGCGGACCGTGAAGTCACCGGTCTTCTCACCGGCCTTGAGCGCGGGCGCTGTGGCCACGCCCGAACTGTTGGTGACGACCGTGGCGACACTCTCGCCGCCGCTGAAGGTGGCGTCCGTGCTGCCGACGATCGTGAAGCGGACCCGGACCTTCGGCACGGCCTTGCCCGCCTTGGTCTCGGTGCGCGCGGCGATCTTCTCGGTGAAGGCGTCGCCCGCGGTCGCGGTGAGCTTGCCGGTGCCCGCGTTCTCCAGGTGGTGAACCGTGTCGGTGGGCGTGGGAGACGGGGAGGTCGGGGGT
>NZ_JAAKZY010000291.1 GCF_011045015.1 Streptomyces scabichelini
CCAGTGAGCCCCGCCCGCCCCCGCCGCCGCTGAGGCCACACGCCCTCGCAGGACGCAGCCTCAGCAGCGCGGACTCGCAGACTCGCGGACTCATGACAGGAGTCATGCATTGGAACAGATCCTGCTCTTCGCCGTGCTCGGCCTCGGCCAGGGGGCACTGATCGCCGGCATCGCGCTCGGCGTCGTGGTCACCTACCGGGGCTCGGGCATCATCAACCTGTCCACCGGCGCCGTCGCCATGGCCTCGGCCTATGCCTTCTGGGCCCTGACCACCGGTTTCTTCGGGTTCACGCTGCCCGTCGGGCCCGCCCTCGCCGGGGCCCTCGCGGTCGCGCTCGCCGTCGGAGTGCTCACGGAGGTGGCGGTCTTCAAGCCGCTGCGAACTGTCTCACCCCTGGCCAAACTCGCGGCCTCCCTCGGCATCCTGCTCACCCTGCAGGCCACCGTGCTACTGGTCTTCGGGGTTCAGCCGCAGCAGGCACCGAGCATCCTTCCGGCCGACACCGTCACCATCCTGGGTGTCACCACACCCTCCGACCGCTTCGTCCTGGCCGGGCTGGTCGTCGTGATCGCCCTGGTCCTCGGGGCCCTGTACCGGTGGAGCCGCTTCGGCCTGGCCACCCGCGCGGCCTCGGAGAACGAACAGGCCGCTCTTCTGGCAGGCCTGTCACCCAACAGCGTCTCGATGGCCAACACACTCCTGGCCGCCCTGGTCGCCGGGCTGCTCGGTGTCCTGGCCGCGCCCATCGTCCAGGTCGACTCCATGACGCTCCCCCTGCAGGTGGTCCCGGCCCTGGCCGCCGCCCTCTTCGCCGGGTTCACCTCGCTGTGGATCGCCTGCACCACGGGCATCCTCATCGGAGTGCTCCAGTCGATCGTGTACTACCTGTCCACGCAGAGCTGGTTCCCGACCGACAACGGCAACGCCATGCCCGGCCTCCAGCAGCTCCTCGTCTTCGCCCTGATGGTCGTCGCCCTGTACGTGCGCGGCGCCGGTCTGCCGCGCCGCGGTGAACTTGTCGAAAAGCGGCTGCCCGCGGTGCCCCTGCCCGAGCGGCTGCTGCGTCCCGCCCTGATATCCGCCGCGGTCGCCGTCGTCGCACTGATCGTGCTCCCGTTCGACTTCCGCCAGGCGCTCACGAACTCGATGATCGGCATGGTCATCGTCCTGTCGTACGTCGTCATCACCGGCTACGTCGGACAGATCTCCGTGATGCAGCTCGCGCTCTCCGGAACCGCAGGCTTCGTCCTCTCCCACCTCTCGGTCGGGTGGGGGATCCCGTTCCCGTTCTCCGCCCTCGGCGCGATGGTGCTGGCCACACTGCTCGGAGTGGCCGCGGGCGTCTCCGCCCTGCGGGTGCGGGGTGTGAGCCTGGCCGTCGTCACCCTGGCCGCGGCCCTGGCCATGGAACAGGCACTGTTCAACAACACCTCGTTCGGCGGAACGGCCGGAGTGTCCGTACCCCCGCCGCGCCTGTTCGGGAACGACCTCGGACCGAAAGCGGACTTCCGCGGCCTGGACGGCAACGAACCCAGCCCCATGTTCGGCTTCCTCGTCCTGGCCGTCACTGTCGCCCTCGGACTGTACGTCGCCCATCTCAGGCGCACCGGACTCGGCCGGCGGATGCTCGCCGTCCGCTCCAACGAGCGCGCCGCCGCAGCAGCCGGTGTCGACGTGCGGGCCGTGAAGATCGCCGCGTTCGCGATCAGTTCCTTCATCGCCAGCGCCGCCGGCACCCTCTACGGCTACAACTTCGGCTCGGTCAGCGCCGCCCGGTTCACCGCGCTGGCCGCCCTCGGCCTGATCGGTTTCGCCTACATCGGCGGCATCACCATGGTGTCCGGAGCCGTGATCGCGGGGCTGATGTCCACCGAGGCGCTGCTGCCCCACGCGCTGGACAAGTGGTTCGGGATCAAGGGGACCTGGGCCCTGCTCTTCGGTGGCGTCTCCCTGATCGTGACGTTGATCGCCAACCCCGACGGCATCGCGGGCGCCGCCCACCGCCGGAAGACGGCGAAGAGGGCGAAGAGGGCGAAGAGTGTGAAGAGGGCGGAACGCGCTGCGGCCGCGACGGGGCCACCGACTGAAAGCGCATCCGCCGTCGGCTCCCCAGAGATCCACCTCGGCCGTACCGCTGCCGACGCCAAGGAGGTCACACCGTGAACGTGCTCTCTGTCCAGCAGTTGGGCGTCAGCTACGGCGGCGTCCATGCACTCAGCGATGTCTCCTTGGAGGTCGGCGAGGGCCAACTCGTGGGGCTCATCGGCCCCAACGGTGCCGGCAAGACCACCTTCGTGGACGCGGTCACCGGCCTCGTCGCCGCCCGGGGAAGGGTGGAACTGGACGGCAAGGACCTGACCGGACGGCCGCCCCATGTACGGGCCCGCCGAGGACTTGCACGCACCTTCCAGAGCAGCGAACTCTTCGAAGACCTCACGGTCGCTGAGAACCTCCAGGTCACGGCGGACCCTTCGACGTGGTGGACCGCGCTCGGCGAGACCTTCGGCCGCCGCCCGTCCCCGAACCCCGCTGTCCCCAAAGCCCTTGCGGCCCTGGGACTCGAGGACCTGGCCGACGCCTCGGCACACGAACTGTCCCAGGGCAGACGCAAACTCGTCGGTGTGGCGCGGGCCTTGGCGGCCCGGCCCCGCATCATCTGTCTCGACGAACCCGCGGCCGGCCTGGACACAACGGAGAGCGCCGAACTCGGACGCAGACTGCGCACGGTCACTGACGCCGGCACGGCGCTGCTCCTCATCGACCACGACATGAGCCTCGTGATGGGCATCTGCGACCACATCGTCGTCCTGGAGTTCGGCAAGGTGATCGCCTCCGGGACACCGGCTCAGGTCCGGACCGACCCCGCCGTCGTCACCGCCTACCTCGGGGCATCCACCGTCCAGCCCGCCACCGCGTCCAACACGTCGAGCGATGGCTCCGCCAAGGCCCTCACCAGCACACCGGAGACACCATGAGTACCCCAGTCCTGGAGGTGGCCAGCCTCACCGCCGGATACGACGGAGCCGCTGTCATCCGCGGGATCGACCTCGAAGTGGGCGCGGGAGAGGTCGTCGCCCTCCTCGGGGCCAACGGAGCGGGGAAGACCACCACGCTCAAGGCCGTCTCCGCGCTGCTGCGCCCCCTTGCCGGCACGATCACTTTCAAGGGAACGGACCTCGGCAGGATCCCGGCAGCGACTCGCGCCCGCCTCGGCATCGCCCACGTCCCGGAAGGACGAGGCATCTTCTCCGGCCTCACGGTGGCGGAGCACCTGCGCCTCGGTCACCGGGGCGAGCGCCTCGACCAGGCGGCCGCCCAACGTTACTTCCCCGCCCTGTCCCGCCTCCAGGACCGCAAGGCAGGCCTGCTCTCCGGCGGCGAGCAGCAGATGCTCGCCATGGGACGAGCCCTGGCCCGCGGCCCCAAGCTGCTCCTGCTCGACGAGCTCAGCCTCGGCCTGGCACCCATCATCGTCGAGGAGCTGCTGCCCATAGTCAGGCGCTATGCCGACGACACCGGCTGCGGGGTGCTGCTCGTCGAACAGCACGTCGGCCTCGCCCTCGACACAGCCGACCGCGGCTACGTCCTCTCCCACGGCGAGATCACCGCGCACGCCACGGCGCAGGAACTCCGGGCCGACCAGTCCCGGATCCTCGCCGGCTACCTCGGCGAGCAGCACGCCTGACCCGGCCGGGCGGCCACAACCGCCGTACACCACAGCCACCGTGAGCCTGAACCGCTCGGGCAGCCCACCCCTCCGACCCGGCCGGGCGCTCAGGGCTGCCCGCGTACCCAAGACAAGGAGTCCGATGTTCACCTTCGACAGCGAAGACGGCGTCCAGATCCACGTGCACGTATGGAAGCCGGACACCCCACCGCGAGCCGTCGTCCAGATAGCCCACGGCATGGGAGAGCACGCCGGCCGTTACGCCCCCCTCGCGGCGGAGCTGACCGCTCAGGGCTACGCCGTCTACGCCAACGATCACCGCGGGCACGGGCTGAGCAGGCACGCCGAGCCCGGTCATCTCGGGGACGACGGCTGGAACCGACTCGTCAGTGACATGGTCACCCTGTCGGAGACCATCCGCGAGCAGCACCCCGGCCTGCCCCTGGTCCTGCTCGGGCACAGCCTCGGTTCCTTCGCCTCGCAGCAGTACGTCCTGGACCACGCCCACCTGATCGACGCACTCGCCCTCGCCGGAACCACCGCGGTCGACGTCATGCTCGCGGCACAGGCCCAGGACGCCGCGGCGGGAGGAAACCCGTTGCTCACGCTCAACCAGGCGTTCCAGCCCAGCCGCACACCGTTCGACTGGCTCAGCCGGGACGAACCGGCCGTGGACGCCTACCTCGCCGACCCCCTGTGCGGCTTCAGCCTCGACGCCCAGGGCATGGCCGACATCACCATCGCCTCGGCGTCACTTGCCCGGCCCAGGGGCATCCCGGCGGATCTACCCATCTGCATCCTGGTTGGGGATCACGACCCGCTGAACGCCGAGCTCTCACTCAGCAACCTGCTTGTCGAACGCTACGGCGAGGCCGGCCTCATCGACGTCACCTGTCTCAGTTATCCCGAAGCCCGCCACGAACTGTTCCACGAGACCAACAAACAGGAGATCGTCAGCGACCTCCTGGCCTGGCTGAACCGCGTTCTCGCCCGCTGACCCCGGCGCTGGGGACAGCGTCCCCAAGACCGCGAACGGTTATGGGGCGGGCGGCTGTTCTCGGCCGTCATGCGCTTGGCGAGGTTGTCGATCGAGGCGATGTGGATCATGGCTTCTGAGCTGGCGGAGAGGGGCTCATAGTCACGGACCAGACGTCGGCGGAGCATGATCCATCCCAGGCTGGTCGCGGGCCTTGGTTGGTTGCCGCTTCCTGGCGAAGCTGCCGGTGTCGATCTCGGTGAGGATGCGACACCAGAACCACTCACTCACGAACCGCTCTCTCAGCCGGGCGGCGGCAGCCCAGTGATCCAGAAGCGTAGGCGTAGGTTCCCAGGCAGCCACTTCCGATCACCTGCGTCCTGCCAGCGTCCCGAATTCAGCGTCCAACCGCTCGCACAGGCCACTTGCGGCGGCTTGCCTCGGCGGTGGGCTAACACGTCTGCGCAGGTCAGAGAAGTTCTGACCAACGCCGATGGCAACACCATTGAACTCACGGGCAGCGGATTCAGTCCGTCCACCCAAAGTCCTGAATCCGCACGCCCGCTGAGATGTTTCCGCAGGTCACAGGCCTGCACAGTGGGGCGGGTGGGACTCGAACCCACGGCCGACGGATTATGAGTCCGCTGCTCTAACCGGCTGAGCTACCGCCCCGTCTACGGCGCGTCGCGCACATTTGTGCGCGCCGTCTGCCGCAGCATAGCCGCTCATACGATCTCCTGCTTCGGATGGTCGGCTACGCATGACCATGAGGACAACGCCGTGGGCTGCGCGGTTCCGCCGGACATGAAAAAGGACCCCTACGGGGTCCTCTTCCGCTGCTCTCCCGACTGGACTCGAACCAGTAACCTGCCGGTTAACAGCCGGCTGCTCTGCCAATTGAGCTACGGAAGATCGAGCTCCCCCGACTGGACTCGAACCAGTAACCTGCCGGTTAACAGCCGGCTGCTCTGCCAATTGAGCTACGGAGGATTGTCTCGCTGCATCGAACGTACCTCACTGGGTATTCGCCAGAGGGCGGGCGCTCGCTGCGACACATACATTAGCGCAAGCAGGGGGGTGCTCCGCCAATCGGTTCTCCCCCGCGACCGATGCCGACTCAAGGGAAGGGTGGCCGTCATGCGCTATCGACTGACGTTCGTTGCCGGACTGGCCCTGGGTTACGTGCTGGGCACGCGAGCCGGGCGCGAGCGTTACGAGCAGCTGAAGAAGTCCGCGCGGGAGATCTCCCAGAACCCCGCCGTGCGCAACACCGCGGAGTCGGCCGCCCAGCAGGGGCGTCAGTTCGCGGGCAAGGCGTACCACGTGGTGAGCGAGCGGGTGGGCGACCGCGTCCCGGACTCGGTGGCCGAGCGCGTACGGCATCTGCGCGAGCGCAACACGAACGGCACGGCGGCCCACGACGACTGGGGCACCAGCAATACGTAGCCGGATCCGGCAATACCTAGCCGAATCCGGCAATACATGGCCGAACGGAGTGCTCTGCACCACGTCGACGGCTCGGTATCGGCAACACACACCAGGTCAGCGCCCAAGCGGTACGGGCGCCTCCGGCAGAGCGGCACGGTCACCTCCGGCAGTACGGCAGAATTTCCGCCATGGGGATAGTCGCCGGGCTGGACAGTTCGCCCGATTTCACTCGCATCGTCGTCTGCGACGCGGACAGCGGAGCCGTGCTCAGGCAGGGTTACGCCCCGCATCCGCTCGACGGCGCCGAGGGTGGCCGGCCCTCGGACGTCGACCCGCAGGCCTGGCTGCTGTCCCTGGGCGAGGCGGCGGGTGGCGGGCTGCTCGAAGGCGTGCAGGCCATCGGCGTTTCGGCGCAGCAGAGCGCGCTGGTCCCGCTGGACACGCAGGGCAACACGGTGCGTCCGGCGCTGGTCGGCGGGGACAAGCGGGCGCAGGTCTGCGCCGCCGAACTGGTCGACGCGCTCGGCGGCCGGGAGGCCTGGGCGCAGGCCGTGGGCTGCGTGCCGGGGGCGGCGCAGCCGGTGACGAAGCTGCGCTGGCTGGTGAAGAACGAGCCGGACGCCGCGCTGCGGACGGCCATGCTCATGCAGGCGCACGACTGGCTGGTGTGGCAGCTGCTCGGCCGGCCCGCGCGCCGGACCACCGACCGGGGCGAGGCCTCCAGTACGGGGTACTGGTCCGCGGTGAACGGTGCCTACCGGCCCGATCTGGTCGAGCTGGCGCTGGGGCATCAGGCGCTGCTGCCCGATGTGCTCGGTCCGGCGGAGGCCGCGGGGACGACGCCTGAGGGGCTGCTGATCTCGGCGGGGACGGGCGAGACGATGGCCGCGGCGTTCGGGCTCGGGATCGGGCTCGGTGACGCGGTGGTGTCGCTGGGTGCCTCCGGGTCGGTCATGGCCGTACACCATGAGGCGCTGGTCGACCCGTCCGGGATGA
Source organism: Streptomyces scabichelini (assembly GCF_011045015.1). Classification (GTDB taxonomy): domain Bacteria; phylum Actinomycetota; class Actinomycetes; order Streptomycetales; family Streptomycetaceae; genus Streptomyces; species Streptomyces scabichelini. The sequence continues at coordinate 7,069 of NZ_JAAKZY010000291.1, forward strand.
TCACCTCGCTCGCCGACGCGACGGGCATGCATCTGCCGGTCGTGACCACGCTCAACGCCGTACGGGCGCTGCGCGGGAGCGCCGAACTCCTCGGCCTTCCCGACCTGGAGACCCTGTCCGACCTGGCGATGAAGTCGACTCCGGGCGCCCATGGGCTCGTACTGCTGCCGTATCTGGAAGGCGAGCGGACGCCCGCTCTGCCGCATGTGGCGGGGACCCTTGCGGGGCTGCGGCGGGAGTCGATGCGGCCCGAGCATCTGGCGCGGGCCGCGTTCGAGGGCATGCTGTGCGGGCTCGCGGACGCGCTGGACGTGCTGCGCCGCCGGGGCGTGGAGGTGCGGCGGATCTTCCTGCTGGGCCAGGCCGCCGAGCTGCCCGCCGTGCAGGCCTGCGCTCCCTCGCTGCTCGGCGTGCAGATCGTGGTGCCGCAGCCCGCCGACTACGCGGCGATCGGTGCGGCCCGGCAGGCGGCCTGGGCGCTCGGCGCTTCGCGGGGCACGCTCGATCCGCTCGGCGTCGCGCAGGGCTCGTTCGATCCGCGGCAGCCGCCCGCCTGGCAGGGCGCGACCGCGCAGGTCCTGGAGCCCGGCGAGGAGCTGGCGGTGGGGCAGGCGGTACGGCAGCAGTACACGTCGGTACGGGATCAGACCCATCCGGGTGCCGTCAGGCTCTGACCCCTGCACGACCCCTGCACGGCCCTTGCGCGAACCATGCCGGAATCAACCGTTCCGACACCGCTTGAGGGGTTCTTGAAACGCTGTTGGGTTAATTGGTTGGGGTAACGCCGGTGGAATGTTCGACGATGGTGCGTGGTGCGTCACCGCTCCCACTCCCTGTCGCCGACTCCGAGAGACCAGCGTGCTCATACGACTCCTGCGTGCCCATCTCAGGCCGTACAAGAAGGCCATCGTCTTACTGGTGCTGCTGCAGTTCCTGCAGACCTGCGCCAGCCTCTATCTGCCCACCCTGAACGCGGACATCATCGACAACGGTGTCGTGCAGGGCGACACGGGCTACATCATTTCCTTCGGCGCGTTGATGATCGGTGTCTCGCTGGTGCAGGTCGTCTGCAACATCGGCGCCGTCTACTACGGCGCGCGTACCGCCTCGGCGGTCGGCAGGGACATCCGGGCCGGCGTCTTCGACCGGGTGCAGTCGTTCTCCGCGCGTGAGGTCGGTCACTTCGGGGCGCCGTCGCTGATCACCCGCACCACGAACGATGTGCAGCAGGTGCAGATGCTGGCCCTGATGACGTTCACGCTGATGGTGTCGGCGCCGATCATGTGCGTGGGCGGCATCGTCATGGCGCTCGGCCTGGACGTACAGCTGTCCGGGGTGCTCGTCGCCGTGGTGCCGGTCCTCGGCATCAGCGTGACCCTGATCGTGCGCCGTCTGCGGCCGCTGTTCCGCACCATGCAGGAGCGGCTCGACGCCGTGAACCGGGTGCTGCGCGAGCAGATCACCGGCAATCGCGTCATCCGTGCCTTCGTCCGCGACACGTACGAGGAGGAGCGCTTCCGGAAGGCCAACACCGATCTCACCGAGGTGTCGCTGGGCACCGGGCGGATGCTGGCGCTGATGTTCCCGATCGTCATGACGGTGGTGAACGTCTCGTCGATCGCGGTGGTGTGGTTCGGCGCACACCGTATCGACAGCGGCGGGATGGAGATCGGCGCGCTGACGGCGTTCCTCGCCTATCTGATGCAGATCGTCATGTCCGTGATGATGGCCACCTTCATGTTCATGATGGTGCCGCGCGCCGAGGTCTGTGCCGAGCGCATCCAGGAGGTCCTGGAGACGGAGAGCAGTGTCGTGCCTCCGAAGGCTCCGGTGGTCGAGCTGCGGCGGCACGGTCATCTGGAGATCCGCGGGGCCGGCTTCCGTTACCCGGGTGCCGAGGAGCCGGTGCTCAGGTCCATCGACCTGGTGGCGCCGCCCGGCGAGACGACCGCCGTGATCGGGTCGACCGGCAGCGGCAAGTCGACGCTCCTCGGCCTTGTCCCGCGCCTTTTTGACGCCACGGACGGTGAGGTCCTCGTCGACGGCGTGGACGTACGGACCCTCGAACCGCGGCTGCTCGCGCGCACCGTGGGCCTCGTACCGCAGAAGCCGTATCTGTTCGCGGGCACGGTGGCCACCAACCTGCGGTACGGGAATCCGGACGCGACCGACGAGGAGCTGTGGCACGCGCTGGAGGTGGCGCAGGCCAAGGACTTCGTGGAGCGTCTTGAGAACGGGCTCGACTCGCCCGTCGCACAGGGCGGTACGAACGTGTCGGGCGGCCAGCGGCAGCGGCTCGCGATCGCCCGCACGCTCGTTCAGCGCCCGGAGATCTACCTCTTCGACGACTCCTTCTCGGCTCTCGACTACGCGACGGACGCGGCCCTGCGTACGGCGCTGGCGCGGGAGACCGCCGAGGCGACCGTGGTGATCGTCGCGCAACGCGTGTCGACCATCCGCGATGCCGACCGGATCGTCGTCCTCGACGAGGGGCGGGTCGTCGGGACGGGCCGCCACCACGAGCTGATGGCGGACAACGAGACCTACCGGGAGATCGTGCTCTCCCAGCTGACGGAAGCGGAGGCAGCCTGATGGCCGGGCCCATGGGGCGGATGATGGCCGGCGGCGGCCCCGACCAGCACTCGATGGACTTCAAGGGGTCCGGGAAACGGCTGCTGGCGCAGTTCAGGCCGGAACGGGCCACGATGTACGGGATGCTGCTCGCCGTCGTCCTGAGTGTGGGCCTGTCGGTGCTGGGCCCGTGGATCCTCGGGCGGGCGACCGACCTGGTCTTCGCGGGGGTCGTAGGGCGTGAGCTGCCCGAAGGCGCCACCAAGGCCGAAGTGCTGGAATCCATGCGGGAGCGCGGCGACGGCGGCATGGCCGACATGCTCTCCGGTACGGACTTCACGCCGGGCAAGGGCATCGACTTCAACGCGGTCGGTGAGGTGCTGGGGCTCGCACTGCTGGCGTTCGCGGCGGCCGGGCTGCTGATGGCCGTGGCGACGCGGCTGGTCAACCGGGCCGTCAACATGACCGTGTACCGGATGCGGGAGGACGTGCAGACGAAGCTGTCGCGGCTGCCGCTGTCGTACTTCGACCAGCGGCAGCGCGGTGAGGTGCTCAGCCGGGCGACGAACGACATCGACAACATCGGTCAGACGCTGCAGCAGTCGCTGGGCCAGCTCGTCAACTCGCTCCTCACCATCGTGGGTGTGCTCGCGATGATGTTCTGGGTGTCGCCGCTGCTTGCGCTGGTCGCACTGGTCACGGTGCCCCTGTCCTTCTACGTCGCCACCCGTGTCGGCAAGCGCTCGCAGCCGCACTTCGTGCAGCAGTGGCGGTCCACCGGCAAGCTGAACGCGCACATCGAGGAGATGTACACCGGGCACACGCTCGTCAAGGTCTTCGGGCGGCAGGACGAGTCGGCGGCTCAGTTCGCCGAGCAGAACGACAAGTTGTACGAGGCCGGGTTCAAGGCGCAGTTCAACAGCGGGGTCATGCAGCCGCTGATGATGTTCGTCTCGAACCTCAACTATGTGCTGGTGGCGGTGGTCGGCGGGCTGCGAGTGGCCTCCGGCGCCCTGTCGATCGGTGATGTGCAGGCCTTCATCCAGTACTCGCGGCAGTTCTCGATGCCGCTCACCCAGGTCGCGTCGATGGCGAACCTCGTGCAGTCCGGGGTCGCTTCGGCGGAACGGATCTTCGAGCTGCTCGACGCGGAGGAGCAGGAGGCGGATCCCGTGCCGGGGGTTCGGCCGGAGGAGCTGCGGGGGCGGGTCGCGCTGGAGAACGTGTCGTTCCGGTACGACCCCGAGAAGCCGCTCATCGAGGACCTGTCCCTGAAGGTCGAGCCGGGGCAGACGGTCGCGATCGTCGGTCCGACGGGGGCGGGCAAGACGACGCTGGTGAATCTGCTGATGCGGTTCTACGAGGTCACCGGTGGGCGTATCACGCTCGACGGGGTCGATGTCGCGAAGATGTCCCGCGACGAGCTCCGGGCCGGGATCGGCATGGTGCTCCAGGACACCTGGCTGTTCGGGGGGACGATCGCGGAGAACATCGCGTACGGGGCCTCTCGCGAGGTGACGCGCGGGGAGATCGAGGAGGCGGCGCGGGCCGCTCATGCGGACCGGTTCATTCGTACGCTGCCGGACGGGTACGACACCGTGATCGACGGCGAGGGGTCGGGGGTGAGCGCGGGTGAGAAGCAGCTGATCACGATCGCGCGGGCGTTCCTGTCCGATCCGGTGATCCTTGTGCTGGACGAGGCGACGAGTTCGGTCGACACCCGGACCGAGGTGCTGATCCAGAAGGCGATGGCGAAACTGGCGCATGGGCGGACGTCGTTCGTGATCGCGCACCGTCTGTCGACGATTCGGGATGCCGACACGATCCTGGTCATGGAGAACGGGGCGATCGTGGAGCAGGGCTGTCTCTTATACACCTCTGAC
>NZ_JAAKZY010000292.1 GCF_011045015.1 Streptomyces scabichelini
CCCCCGGCCGGGTCCCCGCCACCCTCCGGTCCGAGCCTCCTTGGATGACGACGCTGAATCCGTACCCCGCCTGCCGGTCAAGAAGCCCGGCACCTCGCGGGGCGACCCCCGCATCGAGTCCGCCCCGCGCGCACAGCCGGACGAATGACGCTCCGACAATCTCGCCGTTCGCAGAGGAATGCCATGCCCTTTCTGCCGCGCAGGGAGCCCTGCGCCTCGCCCGTCTCGCCCGCCGGGACCGCGTCGGCCACCGTCGCGTCCGCCGAGCCGGTCGGCCCGGAACCGCGGCACACGCACGTCATACCGCTGTGGGAGGCGGCCAGAACTCACCGCCTCCAACCCCCGCCTTCACGGACCGGGAGGGCACGCCGTTGCTGCAGATGCTGGTCAGGGGCCCTTGCGGTGACCGTGGCCGTCCATCTCGGCCTGCTGACCTTGACCGCGAAGAACGGCTCCGCCCACGGCGTCGAGCGGGTGATATGCGTCGGAAAACGCGCGGGTCATTCTTGGGAGACATGGCTGCGGGGCTGCCCGGCGTGCAGCGAGGACGAGGGCCGGAACGACCCGCACCCGCCGAGATGAAGCCACACCCTGTGAGGAGACAGCCCGGTGGCCATCGCGGCAGAAGCCCCCGCAGGCGTCAGTCGAGCGCGTCGGCGGGGTCGTCGGAGCCGTCCCAGACGGTCCACACCGGGGGGATGTGCCGGGACGGTCGGCGTACGAGTGTGTCGACGAACCGTTCCAGCACCTGGGCGACGCCGTCCTCGTCGTTGGCGGGGGCGCGATGACGTGCGGCCCGCAGGACGTCCGGATGGGCGTTGGCCATGGCGTACGAGTGACCCACCGCGGTGAGCATGGGCAGGTCGTTGGGCATGTCGCCGAAGGCGGCGATCTCGTGGCTGCCGATGCCGAGCCGGCCGCTCCACTCGAGCAACGTGGTGGCTTTGGTGACGTGGGGTGCGCTGAACTCCACCAGCGACAGCCCGGTGGAGTAGGTGGTCTCGGCGTTGCTGCCCGCGGTGCGCCGAGCTCGCTCGTAGAAGTCGTCGAGGGGCAGGGTCGGGTGGTGAGCGAGGATCTTCAGCACCGGTCTGCCCGGGATACGGGTGAGGAGTTCCCCGGAGGTGCCGACCGGTTCGGCGGACTCCTCACCGAACGACCAGGTCGGGTAGGCCGGTTCGTGGCCGAAGTCCTTGTCGTACTCGACGGCGAAGGCAGCGCCGGGCAGCGCCCTGCGCACGCGGGTCACGAGCCGGGTGGCCGCCAGAGGCCGGAACGGGGACACGTGCGCCAGGGTTCCGTCAGGGGCGTAGACGGCCGCGCCGTTGGCGGCGATGACGAAATGCGGTCCGATGGTGGCAAGCAACTCCGGTACGCGGCGCGGCGGGCGGCCTGTCACCAGCACCACGCGGATCCCGGCCTGCTCGGCCGCCGTCAAGGCGGCCCGTGTGCGGTCCGACAGCGTTCCGTCGCTGCGCAGCAGCGTGCCGTCAAGGTCCGTCGCGATCAGCTTCGGAGGGACGAGAGGGACAACGAGAGGCACGGCGGCGGGGGTTGTCATGGCGGCACCCTTCTGGAGCGACGGACGGAACAGGTGTGGTTCGGTGCCGTGCGGACACGGGTGCCTCACCTCGATCGATGGCCCCCGGCACCGCGCCGTCGACGGAGCCGCGCCGGGAGGGATGCGCGAAAGCCTCCGCGCCCGAGCACGGGGCGGCACCGGCGCTGGTGCCGCCCCGCGGCGTCGGTCCGCCCTTTACACCCCGGGGGTGGTCTCGTTGGGAACGGGGGTGTTGAGGAGCTGCATCTCCCAGGCGAACGCCACACCGGAGCCGCCGGAGTAGCCCATGAGCGCCGCCAGGTCCTCGGGCGCGACGAGGTCCGTGCGGGCCCAGTCACGCTGCCACTCGGCGAGGACGGCCATCCACGTGATCGGGGTGATGCCTGCCTGGACTATGCGGCGTACGGCCATGTCGTGGGCCTCGGCCGTCACGCCTCCGGAGGCGTCGGTGACGACGTAGACGTCGTAGCCCTCGCCGGCCGCCTGCAGGGCGGGGAAGGCCACGCAGATCTCGGTGTACAGGCCGGCGATGACCAGCTTCTTGCGCCCGGTCGTCTTGACGGCGTCCACCACGCGCTGGTCCTCCCAGCTGTTGAGGGTCGTCCTGTTGATCGGCTTCTGGTCGGGGAAGGTGTCCTGGAGGCCCTGGATGATGAGGCCGCCGCGCTCCTCCACGACCGTGGTCAGGATCGTCGGGACGCCGTATGCCTTGGCGGTCTTGGCCAGCCCGACGACGTTGTTGACGATCATCGTCGGCTCGTGGCTGTGCAGGTTGGCGAACTGGAACGGCTGGTGGTCGATCAGCGCCAGGACGCTGTTCTCGGGTGTCAGCAGGGCATCCAGGCCGGTCTTCGGGAACTCGCTCACGGGATCTCCTCCGATGTGGGCAACACGCGCAAGTTGTTGGCGGGTCACTCCGTCGTTGATGTATCAACTATTACCGGGGTCTCGGTGATGTGTCAACCATCGTCTAGAGTGTTTGCGTATGGAGGAGAAAACACGCTGGCTCACCCCGCCTGAACAGCGCGCCTGGCGCGCCTTCATCGGCGTACATCAGAAGCTCCCCGGCGTATTGGCGCGCGCATTGCAGGGCTGCGGGAGCCTGTCCATCGCGGACTACGTCGTCCTTGTGGCTCTCACTGACGGACCCGACGGCCGACAGCACTTTCAGGAACTGGCCCATGCCGTGGACTGGGAGCGGAGTCGCATGTCCCATCACCTCCGCCGGATGACCAAACGCGGGCTGGTGACCCGGGAGGATTGCCCCAAGGACGGGCGCGGTCTCCACGTGGTCGTCACCCCTGAGGGGCGCGCGGCCATCGAGACGGCCGCCCCCCAGCACATCGCCACCGTGCGCCGGCTGGTCATCGACCCCCTCAGTCCCGAAGAACTCGACGCGCTCACCGTTCTTTGCGAAGGCGTCCTAGGTCGATTGGAAGCGGACCCTCCCTGATGTCGTAACGCCTCGGCTTGTCGTTCGGGCTTGGGTGGTTGAGTGGGTGATCGTCGCCAACCGCGGCCCGGAGCGCTTCCAGTGGTCATGGGGTGGTCATGGCTCGATTCCATTCCTTGAGTTGATGCGTCAATCGATTCGCGATAATGTGGTTGATGCGTCAACAACCTCTTCTGGAAAGGACAGCTGCCATGAGCAACAAGAAGGTCATCGCGGTCGCCGGAGCAACGGGTGCGCAGGGCGGCGGTGCGGCACGAGCGATCCTGGCCGACCCGGAGTCGGGCTTCACGGTCCGCGCGCTTACCCGGAATCCCGACTCGCCCGCGGCCAGGGAGCTCGCGGCGCTCGGGGCAGAGGTCGTGCAGGCGGACTTCCATGACGAGCCGACGGTGCACAAGGCGTTCGAGGGAGCCTACGGGGCCTTCCTGGTCACCAACTTCTGGGCGCACGGTTCGGCGGCCACGGAGATGGAGGAGATCGAGGTCCTGACCCGGGCCGCCGCGGCCGCGGGACTGCGTCACGTGGTCTGGTCGACGCTGGAGGACACCCGCGAGCTGCTGCCGCTGGAGGACGGCCGTATGCCGGTCATTCAGGGCAAGTACAACGTGCCGCACTTCGACGTCAAGGGTGAGGGCAATGAGCTGTTCAGGCAGGCCGGGGTGCCGACCACCTTCCTGAACACGACCTTCTACTTCCAGGGCTTCCTGGAGGGCCTCGGCCCCCAGCGCGGCGAGGACGGCGTACTGGCGCTGAACCTGCCGATGGAGGACGGCAAGCTCCTGGCCGGGGTGGACGTGGCGGACATCGGCCGGACGGCCTTCGCCATCCTCAAGGGCGGCGCGCCCTTCATCGGCCAGACCGTCAGCCTGGCCGGCGACCATCTGACCGGTGCGCAGTACGCGGAGAAGCTGGCGGCGGCGCTGGGCGAGCCGGTGCGCTTCCAGTCCGTGCCCTACGACTTCTTCCGCACCCTCGAGATTCCGGCGGCCGACGAGCTCGGCAACATGTTCCAGTACTACGGCGACTTCGATCAGGAGTTCACCGGCGCCCGTGATCTGAACCGGGTGCGCGAGATCAACCCGGCGCTGAAGAGCTTCGACGACTGGCTGGCCGAGAACGCCTCGAAGTTCGTGCTGAGCTGACTGGGTGCGACCACTGCCGGGAGTGGGCAGCTCGACGGCAAGGTCGCCTCAGCCACCGGTGCGAGCCGCGGCAAGGGCGCGGCTCGCACAAACGACGAAGTAACTGAGCCGGTCCGAGTGGAAGTGCCTCTCGGAGGCGTCAGGGTCGTGCGGTCCTTGGCCGTGCAGTAACCGCCGACCAAGGGCCGCTCCGGCGCTGGCGCGCCGTACATGACGAGGCTGTCCGGCTCGCAGAGTCTTCAAGGCCGCGTTCGGTGTCTCCCCGCGGGAGTTTCGCCTCTCCCCGCGGGAGTTCCGCGCGGGGACGCGTGCCGGCGCCGCCGACGGGTAACCGTCCCGGCGCAGGAGGGTCCCGACGGGGTGCCCCCGTTGTCGTCAGGGGGCGACGAGGCTCCGGCAGTGGGCGAGGAAGGCGTCCAGCGCCAGGTCGAACGCGGCGTCGGCGCGGTCGGGGCCGACGGCGGCCAGCGACTGAGCGAGCAGTGGGGTCTTCCCGTCGGCGTCGGGTTCCCACATGGTTTCGGGCGCGGCCAGGTCGAGCGCCGAACCGAGGACGAGGTTGTCCAAGGCGGTGAGCACCGCCATGACGCGGTCCTTGGCGAAGCCCGCGTCCAGCAGCAGGGAGACCGCCCGCTCGTACTGGGCCAGCGCGTGGGGTGCGCGAACGGGCGCCGTGGCGAGCAGCGGGATGGTGCGCGGGTGGGCGGCGAAGGCCGCCCGGTAGGAGCGGGCCCAGGCGGCGAGGGCGGTGTCCCAGGGGCGCAGGTCGAGGGTGGCCGGGTCGATGGCCTCGGTGACGCGCAGCCGGATCAGTTCGACGATGCCTGCTCGGCCGTCGACATGGTGGTAGATCGAGCCGGTCTGGACGCCGAGCTTCCTGGCGATCTGCGGGACGCTGAAGTCGCCGCCCCGGTCGACGAGTTCGAGCGCGGCCGTGCTGATCCGCTCCCTGTCGATCAGGGCCTTGCTCGGCCGCCCCATGCGTCCTTCTCCTTGATCGTCGCAGGTCGGGTCTTCCCAGGCGTTGCCCCCGGGGCTACATTACCGAAACCGAAAGGCTTTAGGTTTAGCTCGCCGGGCCTTCCCCTGCCGCCGAACGGCGCCGTCCGAAAGGTGCCCCGCCGCCATGGCCTCGACCGCCAGACCCCAACCCGTGACCGCCGCGGAACCCGACTCCTCGCTCCGCTGCGGCACCCTCCGCACCGGTGACATCACCTTCCTCGTCGTCTCCGCCGCCGCCCCGCTCACCGTCATGGCCGGCGTCGCCCCGTTCGCCATCCTGCTCGGCGGCATCGGAGCGCCGAGCGGCTACCTCATCGCCGGCGCCGTCCTCGCCGTGTTCGCGGTGGGCTTCACCGCCATGAGCCGGTACATCGGCAACGGCGGTGCGTTCTACGCGTACGTCACCCGTGGCCTCGGCCGGCCCACAGGGGTCGGCTCGGCCGCTCTCGCGCTGCTGTCCTACAACGCGATGCAGATCGGCCTGTACGGACTGCTGGCCACCACCGTCCGCGATGCGCTGCAGGCCCTGTGGGGAGTCAGCGTGCCCTGGCCGGTGGCCGCCCTCGTCGGTGTCGCGGCCGTCTGGTACGCCGGATACCGCAGTATCGACTTCGGGGCCCGGGTGCTGGGCGTACTGCTGCTCGTCGAAGCCGGCATCCTCGTGGTCCTGGCCGGCGGGGTGCTGGCCGACGGCGGCGCGCAGGGCATCCACTTCGACTCCTTCACTCCCGGCAACGCCTTCACGCCCGGCACCGGTGCCCTGCTCGCCTTCGCCTTCGCGGCCTTCATCGGCTTCGAGTCCACCGCCATCTACCGGTCCGAGGCCCGCCGGCCGGAGCGGACGATCCCCCGCGCCACGTACGCCGCCGTCGCCTTCCTCGGCCTGTTCTACGCCTTCGTCGTGTGGATCGTCGTGCAGGCGTTCGGCGCGCAAGGTGTCATGGCCGCGGCCGCGAAGGACCCCGCCGCGCTGTTCTTCACCGCCACCACCCGGTACGTCGGCGGCTGGGCGGCGGACGTGATGCACGTCCTCATCGTCACCAGCGTCTTCGCCGCGCTGCTCGCCTTCCACAACGCCATCAACCGCTACACCCACGCCCTCGCCCACGAAGGGGTGCTGCCCGCGGCCCTGGGCCGGGTGCACCCGCGGCACCGCTCGCCGCACATCGCCGGGATCCTGCAGACCGCGCTCGCGGCCCTGGTGGTCCTCGGCTTCGCCGCCGCCGGCGCCGATCCCTACGAGCGACTGCTGCTGTGGGTGAACACCCCCGGTGTGGTCGGCATCGTGCTGCTTCAGGTGCTGACCGCGGTCGCCGTCCCGGTGTTCTTCCGCCGCATCAGTCACTCCGAGGGTGCCTGGCGGGCCGTGGTGGCCCCGATCGCCGGAGCCGTGCTCATGGGCGGCGCGCTGTACCTGATCATCGACAAGGTCGAGTTGCTGACCGGCGCAGGGACCGGCACCAACGCGGCGCTCCTCGCGCCCATCCCGCTGGTCTTCGCCGCCGGCGTCGCCCTCGCGTACCGGCTGCGCCGCACCCGGCCGCAGGTGTACGAGGCGTTCGCCGCCGAGCCCGACACCGGCAACCGGACCGCAGGAAACCCCGACACCCAGCAGTAGCCGCTGCGCCCCCACCCCATAACGAGCCGCTGCGAAAGGCGATCCACGTGCCCTTCCCCAACGCCGACACCGTGCTGGCCGGCGCCACCGTCCGCACCCTGGACCCGCGGCGCCCCCTGGCGACCGCCGTCGCCATCAGGGACGGCCGCATTGCGGCGGTCGGCGAGGAGGCCGACGTACGCCACTGGCGCGGCCCTAGCACCCAGGTCGTCGATCTCGGCGGCGCCACCCTCACCCCCGGCCTCACCGACGGACACACCCACGTCGTCAAGGGTCTCGAACTCGCCCAGGGCATCGACCTCTCCGGCTGTAAAACCCTGGAGCAGCTGCGCGCCGCGTTGCGCGAGGCCGCCAGGCGGGCCGCACCCGGGTCGTGGATCACCGGCTGGAACCTCGACCACAACACCTTCGAGGGCGGCCCCATCAGCCGCCACCTCATCGACGACGTCGTGGGCGGCATTCCCACCTTCCTACGGCTGTACGACGCTCACTCCGCGCTCGTCGGCTCCGCGGCCCTGCGTGCCGCCGGGGTCGACGGGCCACGCCGTTTCGACCAGGGTGCCTCCATCGTCTGCGACCCCGACGGTCGCCCCACCGGTCATCTCGTCGAGCAGGCCGCCATGGAGACCGTCGCCGCCCTGATCCCGGGGCCCTCTCCCACCGAGCGCCGCAAACACCTGCTCGCCCTGCTGGCCGACATGGCCGCCACAGGCCTCACCGGCGGCCACGTCATGGACCTGGAGACGCCCGACGCACTCGATCTGCTCACCGCCATCGAGGACGAGGGCGTCCTACCGCTGCGGCTGCGCATCGCGCCCTGGTGCCAGCCCGGTGCCGGCACCGGCGAACTGGACCGGCTGATCGCCCTTCAGGAACGCGCCGGACGGCAGTGGCGCGTGGCAGGCGTCAAGTTGTTCCTCGACGGCACCGTGGAGGGCGGCACCGCCTGGCTGGACCACCCCGACTGCCACGGCGCCGGGAACGAGCCGTTCTGGCCCGACCCCGCCGCGTACACCCGCGCCGTACACGACCTCGACCGCGCGGGCGTACCGACCGCCACCCACGCCATCGGCGACGCCGCGGTCCGCCACGTCCTCGACACCGTCCAGGCCCTCGGCACCCCGCACGCCCGGCACCGCGCCGAGCATCTGGAGACCGTGCCCGACGACCAGATCCCGCGCTTCGCCCGGCTCGGCGTCGCCGCCTCCATGCAGCCCGCCCACGCCACCTATGCCCGGGCGGACCACAGCGACGAGTGGTCCCGCCGACTCGGTCCCGAACGCGCCGCCCGGGCCTGGCGCTGTCGCGACCTGCGCGCCGCCGGAGCCACCCTGGTCCTCGGCTCGGACTGGCCCGTCGCCCCCTACGACCCACGCCGGGTACTCGCCGCCGCCCAACTGCGCCGCCACCCCGGCGACTCCGGCACCCCGCCCGTACGCGCCGACCAGGCACTCACTCCGTCGGCCGCCCTGGAGGGTTACACCACCCACGCCGCGCGGGCCGCGGGCGAGGAGGACATCGCCGGACGCATCGCCCCCGGCTACCGCGCCGACCTCACCGCCTTCACCCTCGACCCCCTCACCACCGCCCCCGACGAACTCGCCGACGCCCCGATCCGGCTCACGATGAGCGGGGGCCACATCACCCACCGGACACTGTCGGGGCACCGTTGAAGAGGTCGAGGAATCCGAACGGTGCGCGGTCGCCGAGGCAGAGGTCCAGCATTTCGTGCGCCTCCGTGTAGAAGGGTTCGGTGCGCGGGAACAGCTCCTTTTCGTAGGCGGTGAGTGCGGCCTCGAAGTCGTCGGGGTGCGCGGCGATCGCCTTACCGAGTTCGGCGCCGTCGAACATCGCCAGGTTCGCGCCGTCACCGGACGGCGGCATCAGGTGCGCGGCATCGCCGAGGAGCGTCACCCCGGCCACGCGGTCCCACCGGTGTCCGTCCGGGAGCGTGTGGATCATGCGCGCGACCGGAGCGGTCTCGCCGTCGGTGATCAGCGCGGTGAGCTCCGGAGCCCACCCGTCGAACTCGGCGGCGACCCGAGCCCTCGCGGCGTCGGCGTCGGTGAAGTCGACGCCGGCGATCCACTCGGAGGGGCGGTTCAGCTCGACGTACGTGTGCAGGATGTCCCCCGCCTCGCGGTGCGCGATGATCCCCTTGCCCGGGGTCAGCGCGTACATCGCGCCGGCACCGACCGCCTCGGCCGTTGCGGTGTGCCGCTCGTCGGCGTCGTACAGGTAGGTGTCGATGAACGTCGTGCCGATGTACTCGGGCTTGGCGTCGGAGAGCAGTGGGCGGATCTTCGACCAGGCGCCGTCGGCGCCGACGAGGAGACCGCTGGTCACGGTCGAGCCGTCGGCGAAGGTCAGCTCGTGTCGGCCGTCGCCGAGGGGCCGGACACCGGTGACCCTGCGGCCCCACTGGACCGTCCGGCCGGGCAGTGAGTCGAGCAGGATCCGGCGCAGGTCTCCGCGGAGCACTTCGGGACGGCGCGCCGTCCCGTCGTCGGGGGCGTCGAACAGCAGCTTGCCGTGCTGGTCGAGCACGCGCTGTGCCTCGGCGCCTTCGTGGATGATCGCGCGGAACTCGTCGGTGAGGCCGGCGTCGGCGAGCGCGCGCTGCCCGTCGTCCTCGTGGATGTCGAGCTGGCCGCCCTGCGTGCGGGACTTGGCCGAGGGGTCGGCCTCGTAGACCGTTGCGGGGAGGCCGTGGACGTGCAGGACCCGGGCGAGGGTCAGGCCGCCGAGGCCGGCGCCGACGATGGCGATCGGGTGGTGGCTGGTGTTCATGGGCTTCCTCGTTCCCGTGCGGGCAGAGCGCCGGGCCTGTGCCCGGGGCGTCTATATGGACCCGTGTTCCATAAGGAATATGGAACACGGATCCAAGACGTGTCAAAATGAGCTCATGCCACGGACGCGAGGAAGAGCACCCGACGGGAAATGGCGCCCCGACGCCCTGTCGCGAGAGATCATCGTCGGCGCGGCCATCGCGCTCCTGGACGAGCGCGGCGAGCGGGGACTCACCTTCCGGCTGCTGGCCAAACAGCTGGACACCGGACCCGGCGCGCTGTACTGGCACGTGGCGAACAAGGACGAACTCGTCGCCCTGGCCGCCGATCGGGTGCTCGGCGACGCCTTCGCCGCGGACCCGCGCCACGAGGAAGACGCCGTCTCCGGGCTGCGCGCGCTTGCCGTCGCCGTCTTCGATGCCCTTGACCGGCACCCGTGGGCAGCGTCCCACGTCAACGCGCCGCCCACGCTGGCGAACGCACTGCACCTGCTCGACCGCATCGGCACCCTGGTGGCACGAACCGGGCTGCCCGCCGAGCGGCAATTCGCGGTCTCCACCGCGATCTCCTACTACATCACCGGCGTCAGCGCCCAGATCGTCGCCCCACGCGCCGTCGCCGACGCCTCGCCCGGCCGCGATGCCTTCCTCGCCCAGACCGCCGAGCGCTGGGAAAAACTCGATCCCGCCGAATATCCCTTCCTGACGCGCACCACCACGGAACTGCGCGACCACGACGACCGCGACCAGTTCACCACCGGCCTCGACCTGCTCCTGGACGGCCTGAACACGACCGCGGACCCGTGACCGCCCGGTGGAGTTACCCAGGTGGCCTGCCCGGCGGGAGAGGCGTGAGCCGGCGGGCAGGCTCCCTGGTCGTCGGTGTCAGTGGCCGCAACAGGCGTGTGCCGCAAGGGCGGTCGTCGTGGCCAGGGCCGCCGTTGTCGTCGTACCGGTGGCCGCCTCCTGGTCCGCGGCGATACGGCCCCGCAGCATGTTCTCCATGACCTTCATGAAGCGCTGGGCCCCCGAAGTGCCCACGAGGAACGGGTTCTTGGGGCTGTCAGGCGCGTTGCGCAGCTGTTCCATTCGCTCCAGGCCGTAGTCGGCGAAGGCGTGGTTGCTCACTTCGGCGTCGACCCCGGCCCGCCGCATCCGGGAGGCGAAGGTGAGGATCGAGGAGAGGTAGGTCTCCTTGTCGGCCGTGGCCGCGGGCGGGTTGGTGCCGCCCCACAGCATCGCGGCGTGCTCGCGGCCCTGCCACCGAGCGGGGTAGATCGGCGAGACCGATCCGGGTGTGTGGCCCGGCGTGTGGTGCAGGGTCACCGTGGTGTCTCCGAGGGTCAGCTTCTGGCCGTCGGCGATGTCCAGGTCGCGGGTGGGCGCGTTGGCCGGGGCGGTGGTGGCGAGGAGATCCCAGTCGGCCGGGGCCATCATGACCCGGGTCCCGTACTGGTCGGCGAGGTGCTGCGCGCCGCCGAAGTGGTCACCGTGGGCGTGGGTGACCACGACGTACTTGATCGTCGACGGGTCGGCGCCGAGGGAGGTCAGTCCCGGGACGATGTACTGCTCGACTTCGTCCGGTGAGTTGAGGGCGTCGATGAGGATGATGCCGCGCGACGTGAGGATCGCCGTCGCCGAGACGAAGCCGACGCTCAGCACCGCCACGTTGTCGAATATCCGTAGCGGCTCGGGGGCGGACGGGCGCGGCGGGGCGTAGCCGGCGGTGAGTGCGCTGACGATGCTCTTCAAGGCCGGGTTGTCACCGGCCAGTTCGGCGGCTCGGCCGAAGTAGTACTGCGCGGTCCTGTCCGCGGCGCCCGATGCTTCGGCGCCCTGTTGCGTGAGCAGGGAGGCCGCGCCGGCGGTGACAGCCGTGGCGGCGCCGAGCTGCCAGAAGCGGCGACGGGAGAGTGCCATACGTACGGCTCCTTTTGTGTGGGGGAGGG
>NZ_JAAKZY010000293.1 GCF_011045015.1 Streptomyces scabichelini
GTACGGGAGCCAGCCGGCGACGGGGCCGCCGCCGCGGGCCTTGGGGGCGGGGTGGTAGGGGTGCCCGGTGATCAGGGACTGCTCGGAGCGCTGATACGGGTCCTCGGGCGGTGCCGCGCCCGCGCGCGCGACGAGGAGCGCCGCCACCGCGTCCCGGCTGTCGATCATTTCGGCGGGCAGCTCGGAGTTCGACAGGCCGGTGTGCCGGCGCAGCTCCTCGGCCGTGAGTTTGACCAGCTCGGGGTGGGTGAGGCGGTGCCAGGCCCCGGCGGCGTACACCTCCGGCTCGGCGGGCCGGCGCCCGCCGCGTACCCGCAGGAGGCGTCCCCCGGCCGGCAGCCGGTACACATGCCGCTCACCGGACCTCGGTACGGACCCCGCTGCGGGCTCGGCCACCTCCCGCAGCAGACAATTGAGCAGCGGCGCGGCCGCGTACGCGTCGGCTGCCTCTCCGACGTCGTCCCTGGGGTGCATGGGGTCCACGCGATCCATTCGTTCCATACGGGTACTGACGATCAGTATGTCTGCCGTAGTACCCGGTCGCGACGCCGTCCCCACACCCGAGGAGCCACCCGTGCACCATCCCCCCACCTCGGCCGAGGCCGAGTCCGCGCTCACCGCCGAGCTGCGCGCCGTACGCCCCGCCCTGCTGTCGCCGTACGCCACCGAGCTCCCCGGCGCCCGGGCGGCCGTGCTGACCCGGCTGTGGCGTGGCCTCGCCCATGAGCCGCTGCCGTGGATCAGCCACCGCGAGCCGGGACGCGACGGGCTGACGCTCCACCTGGCCGACGGCCGCCGTCTGCACGGCCCGCACTCGGATGCGTACGGAACTGCCGCCTCCGTCACGGGGGTTGAGCTGGACGGAACGGCGTACGACCACCCGGCCGCGCTGATGACCGCCCTCGCCTTTCCGCACGGGGACGCCTTCGCCGCCGAACTCGACCACAGCGTCGCCTCGTTGGCCCTGTCCCGTGCCGGACAGCCGCCCGCCGACGAACCGCGCACCACCTGGGAGTGGGAGCAGCGGATCGTCGACGGGCACCCGTTTCACCCCAACTGCCGTTCCCGGCCGGGCTTTTCGGTGGCCGAGCAGCTGGCGTACGCACCCGAGCACCGGCCGGTGGTCGAGCTGGGGCTGATCGCGGCGCCTCAGGAGGCCTGTCTGGTGGCGGGCGAGTGGCCGTACCGGGAGGCCGGACGGGTACTGATCCCGGTGCATCCCTGGCAGGCCCAGCATGTGCTGAAGGACGAGAAGCCGGTGGGCGCGGGCATCGCCGCCCACCCCCTCATGTCGCTGCGCACCCTCGCCGCCGCCACGCCCGGCGGGCCACACATCAAGACCGCGCTCAGCGCCCGGCTGACGTCGGCGGTGCGGGACATCTCGGTGTACTCGATCGCGACGGCCGCGACGGTGTCCGACTTCGCGGACACGCTCGCCGCCCGCCTTGACGGCCTCCTCCACATCACCCGCACCCTCGGGGCGGCCACCGCCCGCACACCGGAGTTCGCGGCCGTGGTACGCGAGCCGCCGGAGGCGTACGCGGCCGAGGGCGAGCGTGTCGTGCCGGTCGCCGCGCTCGCCCTGACCGGGCTGCCCCGGTCCGCTTCCTGGATGGCCGAGTTCACGCGGCTCGCCCTGACGGTGTGTCTGCGGCTGCTGGAGCTGGGCGTGGCCCTGGAGGCACACGGCCAGAACCTTCTCGTGGTGCTCTCCCCCTCGGGCACCCCGACCCGCCTGATCTACCGCGACCTCGCCGACATCCGCATCAGCCCGGCCCGCCTCGCCCGCCATGGCATCCCGGCCCCGGACCTGTCCGGCCGGCTGATCACGGACGACGAAACCACCCTGCGCCGCAAGCTGTTCGGCTCACTCGTCACGGGGACGCTGGGCGCGACTGCGGGTTCCACTCCGGCGCTCGCCGCGGCCCTGCACACTGTCGTACGGGATCTGGCGCGCACCTCGGACCTCGCCGCCCTTCTCGCACAGCCGCTGCCCACAAAGGCATTGACGCTCATGCGGCTGTCCCCCGAGCGGACCGGGGACATCTGGGCCACGGTCGGCAACCCGCTGCACACCGCGTTGTCCCCTCGACCCGGATCGTGACCCAGGGCGCCCTGAACAATTGTGAAAAGGGCTCCTTTCCGGCGACCCGACGGTGTAGCTCTATGGAGCTGGGCAGTTACGAGTGAATTCTGGAGCCGCCATGACCTACGGCGTCGGCATCGACGACCTGATGACGCCGATCCGCCCGGACCAGCTGGATCCAGGGGCGGTGATCGCGCAGTCGCTGGACAACCAGTGGGTTCCGGCGCAGCTCACGAAGAAAATGATCGAACGTGGCAAGTCCCTGGAGCAGGTCGGGGAACAGCGGCGCAAGGAGGTGCGGGCCGAGTACTTCCGGAGTCTCATCAACGCGAGCCAAGTGGTGATCAACCGCACGTACTTCTACAACAACGACGCGATCAGCTGCGACCTGACGGAGGGCGGACAGGCCCGCGCGGCCCACCAGAGGCTGCTCGCCTCGGGAGCGCTCGTCCCGTTCCTGCTCAACGAACGCACGCCGACGGAAGAGCCGGCCGCCTATCTGCATGTGAATCGCGACGGCTTCGCCGGATGGCAGCGGACCCTGGACGGAATGCGGGCGGAGGACCGTGTGCAGTGCGTGCGCATGTCCTGGGACGACCCGGAGAACGACCGGGCCAACAAGGAGGCGACCAGGACGAGGCTGTTCCAGCCCTTCGCCGAGAAGGTCCAGGGGCTGACGGCCAAGGACACCGAGATTCTCGCCGCCCAGGTCGGCGTGGACCGGCAGGACGCCGACCGGTTCAGAAGACGGCTCGGGGACGTCGTCGGCTTCAGCAACGACCTCAGCGTCCGCAGGCAGCCTGTCGTGCGCAACGTCCTGTACGAGGAGTTCGTGTCCGCGCCGGGGACGAACGTCGCGGAGGGCCGCTACGACCGGAACAAGCCCTTCGCCGGGGAGATCAAGCAACTGCTGGACCTCATATACAACACCAATCTCGCGGACGCGCTCGGCCGCTACCCCCTCACCCCGGTGGGCAGCCTGCGGCGTGTGGTGCTGCAGGAGGCGCGCGAGGCCCGGGCCACTCAGGGATTCGTCCAGGACCCGGAGCAGTTGCTCACGTTCCTGCAGCGGCAGGCGTTCGCCGCCGTCCAGGACCACCTGACGCCTTCGGCGGTGGACGCGCTGACGCTGCACGACATCTGGCAGCTGCGCCAGAGCACCGCCTGGCACGAGTACATCGAGGCCTTCGGCGCGCTGACCGCCGATCCCGGCGCCTTCCACGACTCCGTCGGCCAGATCTTCGACCGCTACGTGCGGCTCAACTCGGAGATCTTGAAGCTTGCCAGGGAGCGCGGGCGGAGCAGGCCGAATCAGTGGCAACCGGTCGTCGAAGTGGTGGTCACGGTGGGCGCCGCCGTGTTCACGGCGATCAGCGGAAACGGGATATGGGAGGTGGTGGGCGGCGTCACTCCGCTCACGGTGTCGGGGTCGGTGGGCGGCTCCGTGCAGCTGGTCCTGCGCAACAGGCTGGAAGGACGGCAGGAGCAGCGCTTCGCCCGTGAGATAGCCACTGTGCGGCTGGCGAGTGCACAAGAATGGTCGCAGTTCCACGACCTGGTCCGAAGACTGCCGGGGTACCGGGAGACGGCCAACGCATCGCCGTCCGCCACCGCCTCCGCGACCACCCAGGACAACGAAGACCTGCTGGAGTACTAGTGCGTCCTCTGCGAAGCATCCGGTGAGCCCGTACGAGGCCCTGCGGAAGGATCATCCCGAGCTGTTCCGCAACGATCCCGAGGGCACGGAGATTCTCACGGATCCCGCGCTGATCAGGAAGGTCCGCCGACACGCGAGGGCGGATGCGGCACGGCGGGCGGCGGGCCGCAGCCGGATGCGTTCGTATTGGGAACGGCTGAGGGCGGCAGTACGGCCGGTGCCGGTCGGCGTGGTGTCAGCCGACCGCTTCCTGCTGCACCTGCGCGATCCGGTGCGCTTTCCCGACGGACGGACGGGCCTGTACAACCGGATCCTGCCGCCGCCCTCGGCCACGCCCGGTGTGGTGGTCCTGCCGCTGCTCGGTCCCGACGGGGCCATCGTGCTGATCGAGCACCACCGGCACGCCACCCGGGAGTGGCACTGGGAGGTGGCCCGCGGTTTCGGCGAGCCGGGGGCCACCGAGGAGGAGAACGTCGCGCGTGAACTCGACGAGGAGCTGACCACGCGGACGGACAAGGTGATTTCACTCGGTGAACTCCACCCGGACACCGGGCTCCTCGCACACCGTGTGAAGCTGTACGCCGCATACGTCGAGCGGATCGGGGACCTGGAGCGGGGAGAGGGGATCCGTCAGGCCGTCTCCGTCTCGCTCGACGAGGCGGAAGACATGGTCCGCAACGGGGAGATCACCGACAGCTTCACCATCGCGGTGCTCTACCGGGCGCGCCTCGCGGGTCTGTTCGGCGAGCGGCCGGAGGAGGGCACCGGAGCATGAGGAGTTCGCCCAGCAGGGCTGGTACCGCGTAGGCGTCCCGCCGGGGTACGAGCCGCGTTGCCCTACTGATCGCGGAACGTCAGACGTCCCGCATCTCCTTGGCCAGTCTCCCGTCCCCCACCACTTCGATACGTCCGTCCCGTATCGCCTCCCGCAGCGTCAAACCGCCCCGGGCGAGCGCCGTGCACGTCCCGGCGTCGAGCACGAGCCGGGCGTCGGCCTCCTCGGGCGCGGGCCCCTCCCCGTAGACAGGACCGCCGTCCTCGGCGCCGAGGCGTACATAGAACTCCCCTTCCTCCAGGCGTACTTGGACGACGCCGTCGCCAAGTCCTCCGAGGCATCGCAGCAACGGCAGCGCGAACCAGTGGGCGCGCACCGCGTCGGTGGGCCGCCGTTCCTCCAGCAGAGGTGCACCCCACTCGCCCAGCGCCTGCAGGACAGGGAGCAATTGGCGTCCGCGAGCGGTGAGTTCGTACACGTAGGCCGCCCCAGGCGGGGGCAGCCGGCGCCGGCTCGTCAGCCCGTCCCGCTCCATGTCCTTGAGGCGGGAGGCGAGTACGTCCGTGCTCACGCCGGGCAGGTCCGCGTGCAGATCGGTGTAGCGGCGCGGACCGGCGAGCAGCTCGCGCACGATCAGGAGGGTCCAGCGGTCACCGACGGCATCGAGGGCCCGGGCAGCGGAACAGTACTGGTCGTAGCTTCGGCGAGGTGACATGCGACGCAGTCTAAACAAGTTGTTGGACTTTCCAAGCTGCTACTTGGTAAAACCAAGCAACACACCAACCTGGAGGTGCGCACCGCATGGAGTTCCGGCAGTCCAGCAAGCTCAGCGAGGTCTGTTACGAGATCCGGGGCCCGGTCATCGAGCACGCGAACGCCCTGGAGGAGGCGGGCCACAGCGTGCTCCGGCTGAACACCGGCAACCCGGCGCTCTTCGGCTTCGAGGCGCCGGAGGAGATCCTCCAGGACATGATCCGCATGCTGCCCCAGGCGCACGGCTACACCGACTCGCGCGGCATCCTCTCGGCCCGCCGCGCCGTCGCCCAGCGCTACCAGGACCTGGGCCTGGAGGTCGGTGTGGACGACGTCCTCCTCGGCAACGGCGTCTCCGAACTCGTGTCGATGGCCGTGCAGGCGCTGGTCGAGGACGGCGACGAAATCCTCATCCCCGCCCCGGACTTCCCGCTGTGGACGGCGGTGACGACGCTCGCGGGCGGCAAGGCGGTGCACTACCTCTGCGACGAACAGGCCGACTGGTACCCGGATCTGGACGACATGGCGTCGAAGATCACGGACCGCACGAAGGCCGTCGTCATCATCAACCCCAACAACCCGACCGGCGCCGTCTATCCGAAGGAGATCATCGAGGGCATCCTCGACCTCGCCCGCCGGCACGGGCTCATGGTCTTCGCTGACGAGATCTACGACCAGATCCTGTACGACGACGCCGTGCACCACTCGGCCGCCGCGCTCGCCCCCGACCTGGTGGTCCTCACCTTCTGCGGCCTGTCGAAGACGTACCGCGTGGCGGGCTTCCGCTCCGGCTGGATGGTCGTCACGGGCCCGCGCCAGCACGCGAAGAACTACCTGGAGGGGCTGACGATGCTGGCCTCCATGCGGCTGTGCGCCAACGCCCCCGCCCAGTACGCCATCCAGGCCGCACTCGGCGGCCGCCAGTCCATCCGCGAACTCACCGCGCCCGGCGGCCGGTTGCTCGAACAGCGCGACCGCGCCTGGGAGAAGCTCAACGAGATCCCGGGCGTCTCGTGCGTGAAACCGAAGGGCGCGCTGTACGCGTTCCCGCGCATCGACCCCAAGGTGCACAAGATCCACGACGACGAGAAGTTCGTCCTCGACCTGCTTCTCCAGGAGAAGATCCAGGTCGTCCAGGGCACCGGCTTCAACTGGCCCCACCCCGACCACTTCCGCATCCTCACCCTCCCGCAGACCGACGACCTGGACGCGGCGATCAGCCGGATCGGGCGGTTCCTGAGCGGGTATCGGCAGTAACGCCCGCGCGTATGCGAGTACATGGCCAGTCGGCCTGGGTAGCCCTCCCCTCATGCCCCTCATGAACGACCGGCCACTGCTGCTGCTCGACGTCGACGGCCCGCTCAATCCCTATGGCGCGCGCTTCCTCCGGCCGCGCGGGTACGTGACACGGCGGCTGCGCCCCGCGGGCTGGTCCGCGCACCAGGTGCCGGGATCCCGGCGGCTGCGGCGAGGTCTGCGGGTGCGGCTCAACCCGGGGCACGGGGCGCGGCTGATGGCGCTGCCGTACGAGCTGGCGTGGGCCACGACCTGGATGCACGAGGCCAACGAGATGATCGCGCCGGTGATCGGGCTGCCGGGCGATCTGCCGGTGATCGAGTGGCCCGAGCTGTTCGTCAGGGACCCCGAAGGGCTGTACTGGAAGACGCGGCACGTCGTGGCGTGGGCCGCCGGACGGCCCTTCGTCTGGGTCGACGACAAGATCACCGACCTCGATGTACGGCATGTCGCCGCGCACCACGACGCGGCGGCGCTGCTGCTGCCGATCGACCCGCGCAAGGGGCTGCGGGAGCGGGACTTCGAGGAGCTGGAGCGGTGGGCTCGCGACCTGTGACGGCCGAAGACGAAGGGCGGACGACGCAGCGGACGAAGGGGCGAGTGTCAGACCCGGGTCGTACTCTTCGAATGGGCTCACTGATCGATGAGGGCTGGTCAATCGGGGGCTCATCGATGGGCGCTGATCAATCGTGGTGTCGGGAAGGAGCACGCCGTGACACGACCGCCGACCGCCGCGCAGCGGCGTGTCATCGACGCCGCCGATCCCGTGACCGGGCGGCTGAGGGGTACGGAGAGCCAGCTCGCGGCGCTGGTGAAGCGCGGGCTCGCCTTCCGGCATCCCCGGCCGCCGCACGACCACTTCCTGACGCCGGCGGGGCATCGGATCCGCGAGGAGGCGTCGGCGGAGACCGCCGCGGAGGCCGAGGCTGCCCGTGCCCCCGCCGACGGGAGCGCCGCTGCCCGCGCGCCCGCCGCCTCCGGCGTGTTCGCCGCCCGGATCGGCGGCGAGGAGAGCGCCGATGCGGGGCCCGGTCGCATACGTGAGGTGCACAGCGCCTGGCAGGGGCTCCTGGAGCTGCGCCGGATGACCAATCCGGACGGCGCCCTGGACCGGCCGTGCGGCTGGGAGCGTACGCATCTGGTGCAGGCCGCCGCGCTCGCCCTGGAGGCCGCGGGGCACCGGCCCGCGGGGATGGACACCGACGGCTACCGGGTGCGGGCGACGCCGCAGCCGGAGGCGGTCGCCGTACACGTGCCGGACGCCGAATCGCTGCAAGGCTGTGCGGCCACGCTGGAGAAGGCGGGCTGGCAGGTCGGGGAGTACACGGAGCCGCGTACACGCGTGCGTTATCTGCTGGCTTCGCCGAGACGAAAGTGATCAGGACATGCCAGGCTTGAGGTGATCCAGTAGTCGAGAAGGGGACGCCGTGACCGAGCCGTTTTCCGTCCGTGTGACCGTCCGTGGGTACGAGACCGACATCCAGGGACACCTCAACCAGAGCGTGTATGTGAACTACGCGGAGCACGCCCGCTGGTCGTTACTCCAGGCGGCCGGAATCAGCCAGACCGGCCTCATCGCCAAGGGCGTGGGTCCCGTCGCCCTGGAGATGACGGTCCGCTACCGGCGGGAGCTGATCGCGGGCGACGAGGTCGAGGTGACGTGCGGTTTCGCCTGGGGCGAGGGCAAGACCTTTCGCATCGAGCAGACCATACGCAAGACGGACGGGACGGTCGCCGCCGAGATCACCGGGGTCGGCGGCCTGATGGACCTCAAGGAGCGCAAGCTCGTCGCAGACCCGCGCGAGTACTTCCGCGCCCTGGCCACGGATCCTGCGCTGTTCGGCCTCTGATCCGCCATGCCCCATCCGTATGTCAGGTATCTCCACTCGGCCATCTGCGCACGAGCCTCGACAGGATCGTCCACTCCAATTCGCTTGCCCTGACGGCCTGTTCGCCGGGGAGGTGCCAGGTGCCGACCCGGCCCAGGGCGGGAGGTTGCTCGGCGTCCCGGCGGTCGACCTCGTGGGCCGTGTCGTGCGGCTGGGCGACCTGCCCGGTGCTGCTGAAGGGCAACTGGCAGGTGAACTCAGGGGCTTGGAGCCCGAGCAGGCGGTGGCCCACCTGGTGGACGTACTGCCGGAGCGCCTGTCGGCCGCCTCGGGCCGTTCCCGGAGCGAGCTGCTGCGGGCCGCCGACGAGGCCCTGTCGACGGACGCGGGCCATCTTCCCTCCCAGGTAAAGGAGTTGGCGCGCCGCCTCGCCGTCAGTGAGCCTCAGCTGCGCAACCTCTTCTCCGAGGGTGTCGGCGTCTCCCCAAGCACTTCGCCCGCATCAACCGTGTACGCCATGTCCTCAAGCAGGCCGCGACCACTTCATGGGCTCAACTCGCCGCCGCCACCGGCTACTACGACCAGTCGCACCTGACGTCCGACTTCCGCACCCTGATGGGCGTGCCGCCCCGGTCGTTCTTCACCGGCCGCCTCCCGGCCGCGCAGGCCTGCCGGCCCCTCGGCCGGACCTGGTGAGGCCCGCCCGGCCCCTTCATGACGCGTTCTACTCCGTGTGGCCGTAAGTCCATGCTCAGGACCTGATCCAGTGGGTATTCCTCTCCACGGCACTCCCCACCTGTGAAACCGGAGACCTCCATGCCGCTCGCTCGTCGTGCGTTTCTCATTGCGGTTGCCGGTTCGGCCTGTGTCGTAGCCTGCTCTCACAGTGCCGCGGGCGGCGCCCCGGCCTCGGATGCCAAGGGGGATTCGGTGACTCGGGCGGGCGGTGCGGCGAGCAGGGCGGCGAGGCGGCTGCTGCCGGACCACTGGAGGCAGTTGCGCTTCGAGACGACGGGCACGGCAAAGGCTGACGCGTTCCGGGTGTCGGGCCGTACCGGACGCATCACCATCGAAGGTGGCACGCCCGGCACCCAACTCGCCGGTCTCCGCTGGTACTTGAAGCAGATCGCGCACGCCAACATCAGCTGGGCCGGCGAACAGCTCGACCTCCCCGAGGAGTTGCCCGGCCTCGACGGCACCGTCACCCGGCAGGCCAACGTCCCGCACCGCTTCGTCCTCAACGACACGAACGACGGCTACACGGGCGCGTACAACGACTGGTCGTACTGGGAGCGCGAGCTCGACGTCCTGGCGCTGCACGGCTACAACGAGGTGCTGGTGTACACGGGCGCGGACGCGCTCTACCACCGGGTGTTCCAGGAGTTCGGGCACACGGACGCGGAGCTGCGGGAGTGGATCGCGGGCCCGGCCCATCAGCCGTGGTTCCTGATGCAGAATCTGGCGGCGTTTCCCTATCCGGTGTCGCGTCAGCTGCTGGAGGCGCGGGCCGCGCTTGGGCGGCGGATCGTCGACCGGGTACGGGAGTTGGGCATGACGCCGGTGTTCCCGGGCTACTTCGGTACGGTCCCGCCGGGCTTCGCCGGGCGGAACCCGGGTGCGCTGATCATCCCGCAGGGCCAGTGGATGGGCCTCGCGCGGCCCGACTGGCTTGACCCGCGCACCGATCACTTCGCGCGGGTGGCGGCCGCCTTCTACCGCGTCCAGGACGAGATGTTCGGACCCTCGACGCTCTACAAGATGGATCTG
Organism: Streptomyces scabichelini; assembly: GCF_011045015.1. Classification (GTDB taxonomy): domain Bacteria; phylum Actinomycetota; class Actinomycetes; order Streptomycetales; family Streptomycetaceae; genus Streptomyces; species Streptomyces scabichelini. The sequence continues at coordinate 10,164 of NZ_JAAKZY010000293.1, forward strand.
CTGCACGAGGGCGGCGACCCCGGAGACGTACCGGTCGGCGATGCGGCGAAGGGCGTCGAGAAAGCGCTGCAGACCGCGCATCCCGGCGCGGTCTGGGTGATCCTCGGCTGGCAGCGCAACCCGCAGCGGGCGATCGTCGACGCCGTCGACAAGTCCCACATGCTCGTCGTCGACGGCCTCTCGGACCGCTTCCCCACCGTCACCGACCGTGAGGCCGACTGGGGCGACACCCCGTACGCCTTCGGCTCCATCTGGAACTTCGGCGGCCACACCGCGATGGGCGCCAACACCCCCGACTGGGCCGAGCTGTACCACCAGTGGCGCACCAAGGAGGGCAGCACCCTGCGCGGTGTCGCGCTCATGCCGGAGGCGGCCGACAACAACCCCGCCGCCTTCGACCTGTTCTCCGAACTGGCCTGGGAGGAGGGCGACTTGGACCTCGATGCCTGGTTCAAGGACTGGGCGCACTCCCGCTACGGAGCGCGTGATCCGCACGCGGAGGCCGCCTGGGACATCCTGCGCCGCACCGCGTACGGCACGACCCGCGCCGACTCGTGGAGCGAGGGCGCCGACGGGTTCTTCGGCGCGCGCCCCTCGCTCACGGTCACGTCGGCCGCCAAGTGGTCGCCCAAGCAACTCCGGTACCGGCCCGAGGACTTCGAGCCCGCACTCGGCGAACTGCTGGACGTCGCACCGGGCCTTCGGAAGTCCTCCGCGTACCGCTACGACCTCCTCGACGTGGCCCGCCAGGCCACCGCCAACCGCAGCCGCGTCCTCCTCCCCCGCATCAAGAAGGCGTACGACGCCGGGGACGCCGCCGAGGTGGACCGGCTGGCCCGCGACTGGCTCGCCCTGATGGACGTACTGGAAACCCTGATGGCCACCGACTCCCGGCATCTGGTGGGGCGTTGGGTGGCTGACGCACGGGCCTGGGGCGCCACCGAAGAAGAGCGGGACCGGCTGGCGTACGACAATCTGTCGCTGCTGACCGTGTGGGGCACCCGGCAGGGCGCGGACGCGGGGCTGCGCGACTACGCCAACCGGGAGTGGGCGGGCCTGGTCGGCGGGCTCTACCGGCTGCGCTGGTCGATGTACTTCGACGAGTTGCGGGCCGCGCTGGAGGAGGGCCGGAGGCCGGAGGCCATCGACTGGTTCGCGATCGAGGATCGCTGGACGCGGGAGCCTGGGCGGCTTGCGACGCGGCCGATCGGGGATACGTACGAGGCCGCTGTCCGTGTGCGTGAGCGGCTCGCCGCGGCTTCCTGAGTGGGCGGGGCCAGGCCCCGGGGCCCCGCTGGGGGCTGCGCCCCCCGACCCC
>NZ_JAAKZY010000294.1 GCF_011045015.1 Streptomyces scabichelini
GGTCGGGGTCGTGCACCTCGACCTGGCAGCCGTTCGGCAGCAGCTCCACGACCAGCTCTATGGGCATGTCGCCCGTGGTGTGCTCCACGGCGTTGGCCACCAGTTCTGCGGTGAGCAGTTCTGCCGTGTCGCTGTCGGCGGCGTGCTCGATCTCGGCCAGTGCGGTACGGACCAGTGCGCGGGCGACGGGCACGGCCGCGGCGGAGTGCGGCAGGGCGATGCGCCAGGAGGCTGGTGCTGAGGGCTCGTACAAGGCGGGTCCGTTCATGGAGCAGGAAGTCCTGCTTTCAACAATATGAATTGTACGGCGGTGCCGGACAGTGGCGCCCAGTGGGTGCTTTTCGTGACGTTCGGTCTGCTATCGGGCTGTACCCAGGCCAACGGTCCGGCTCGCGCCGGAACTCCCGCCGTTACGGTGCCGTCGCGCACCCGTGACTCCGTGACTGTTGTGTCGAGGCCTCGTCTTGTGGCGTTTGTGGCGTATCAAAGCTCACGTATCGAACTTCGCGTCGGTTCATGTGTCGAAAGTCGCATACTGACGCCCGGTCTTATCGCGCACTCCTGACGACAGTCACAGATGAGTGATAAATTCATGAGATAGCGCTGGGTCCTGCCGGCCCAACCGGCGCAAACCGCCGCCCCCGCCCGAGGAGGCCGCACCTCATGAGTCCCTTCACCGGCTCCGCGACCCGCACGCCCGACTGGCGGCATCTGCGCTGCGAGTTCGTCGACGGCGTCGCCACCGTCACCCTGGCCCGCCCCGAGAAGCTGAACGCGCTCACCTTCGGTGCCTACGCCGACCTGCGCGACCTGCTCGCCGAGCTGTCCCGCGAGAAGTCCGTACGCGCCCTCGTGCTGGCCGGCGAGGGCCGCGGCTTCTGCTCCGGCGGCGACGTCGACGAGATCATCGGGGCCACGCTGTCGATGGACACGTCCCAGCTGCTCGACTTCAACCGCATGACCGGGCAGGTCGTACGGGCCGTACGCGAATGCCCCTTCCCCGTGATCGCGGCGGTACACGGCGTCGCGGCCGGCGCGGGCGCGGTCCTCGCCCTGGCCGCGGACTTCCGGGTGGCCGACCCGAGCGCACGCTTCGCCTTCCTCTTCACGCGCGTCGGACTGTCCGGCGGTGACATGGGCGCCGCGTATCTGCTGCCGCGAGTCGTCGGGCTCGGGCACGCGACCCGCCTGCTGATGCTGGGCGAGCCGGTGCGCGCACCCGAGGCCGAGCGGATCGGCCTGATCAGCGAGCTGACGGACGAAGGCCGCGTGGACGAGGCGGCCCAGGCACTCGCCCACCGCCTCGCCGAGGGCCCTGCCCTCGCATACGCCCAGACGAAGGCCCTGCTCACCGCCGAACTGGACATGCCGCTCGCCGCCTCGGTCGAACTGGACGCCTCGACGCAGGCACTCCTGATGAACGGAGAGGACTACGCCGAGTTCCATGCCGCGTTCACGGAGAAGCGGCCGCCGAAGTGGCGGGGGCGGTGACCATGAGAGCGATGCGGGTCGCGGTGATCGGCGGCGGCCCCGGCGGCCTCTACGCCGCCGCTCTGCTGAAGCGCCTCGACCCCGCCCGCGAAATCACCGTCTGGGAACGCAACGCCCCCGACGACACCTTCGGCTTCGGTGTCGTCCTCTCCGACGAGACCCTCGGCGGCATCGAGCACGCCGACCCCGTGGTGTACGAGGCCTTGCGGGACGAGTTCGTGCGGTGGGACGACATCGACATCGTCCACCGCAACACCCGCCACACCTCCGGAGGACACGGCTTCGCGGCCCTGGGCCGGCGCAGACTGCTGGAGATCCTGCACGAACGGTGCCGCTCGCTCGGTGTCGACCTGCGCTTCCGTACCCGGGCGCCGGACGCGGCCCGCCTTTCCGGGACGTACGACCTCGTCATCGCGGCGGACGGGGTGCACAGCGCCACGCGTGAGGCGTACGCCCAGGTGTTCAGGCCGCAGGTGACCACCCACCGGTGCCGCTACATCTGGCTCGCCGCCGACTTCGCCTTCGAGGCGTTCCGCTTCGAGATCGCGGAGACCGAGTACGGGGTGATGCAGCTGCACGGATACCCGTATTCCCGCCCGTCGCCCGACCACCACCCCTCAACGAGGCCCTCCGGGCCGCAGAAACAATTCGGTGCCTCGACCGTGATCGTCGAGATGCGCGAGGAGGTGTGGGAGGCGGCCGGGTTCGCGGAGCTCGACGCGCAGGAGTCCGTCGAACGGTGCGCCAAGATCTTCGCGGACGCGCTCGGCGGAGGGGCGCTCAGATCCAACAGCTCCGTGTCCGACAAGTCGGCGTGGACGACCTTCCGCACCGTCGTCAACGAGCGCTGGTCCCACGGGAACGTGGTCCTGCTCGGCGACGCCGCGCACACCGCGCACTTCTCCATCGGCTCCGGTACGAAGCTCGCCGTCGAGGACGCGCTGGCGCTCGCCGCCTGCCTGGAGGAGCAGCCCTCACTCGACGCCGCTCTGACCGCCTACGAGGAGGAGCGGCGCCCCGTCGTCGCCTCCACGCAGCGGGCGGCGCGTGCCAGCCTGGAGTGGTTCGAGAACCTGGAGCTCTATCTCGGCCAGCCCGCCCGGCAGTTCGCCTTCAACCTGCTCACCCGCAGCCGTCGCGTCACGCACGACAACCTCCGGCTGCGCGACGCCCGCTTCACCGAGAGCGTGGAGCGCGAGTTCGGCTGCCCGCCCGGTACGCCCCCGATGTTCACGCCGGTCCGGCTGCGCGGCCTGACCCTGCGCAACCGGGTCGTGGTCTCGCCGATGGACATGTACTCGGCCGTGGACGGCGTACCCGGCGACTTCCACCTCGTCCACCTGGGCGCGCGGGCGCTCGGCGGCGCCGGTCTGGTGATGACCGAGATGGTGTGCGTGAGCGCGGAGGGCCGGATCACGCCGGCTTGCGCGGGGCTCTACACCGACCGACAGGCCGACTCCTGGCGGCGGATCACCGACTTCGTGCACGCGCAGTCACCGGGCACGGCCATCGGCGTACAGCTCGGCCATTCCGGCCGCAAGGGCTCCACGAAGCTGATGTGGGAGGGCATCGATGAGCCGCTGGAGGCGGGTAACTGGCCGCTGGTGGCCGCGTCCCCCCTCCCGTACAAGCCGGAGAACCAGACCCCCCACGAGCTGACGCACGCCCAACTCGCCGACATCCGCGAGCAGTTCACGTCGGCCGCCCGCCGGGCCGCCCGCTGCGGCTTCGATCTGCTCGAACTGCACTGCGCACACGGCTACTTGCTGTCCGGCTTCATCTCCCCGCTGACCAACCGTCGTACGGACGCGTACGGCGGCCCCCTGAAGAACCGTTTGCGCTTCCCGCTCGAAGTCTTCGACGCGGTACGTGCCGTATGGCCCGAGGACCGGCCGATGACCGTACGGATCTCCGCCACCGACTGGGCCGACGGCGGCACCACGGCGGACGATGCCGTCACCGTCGCCCGCGCTTTCGCCGCGCACGGCGCCGACGCGATCGACGTCTCGACGGGTCAGGTGGTCGCGGACGAGCAGCCGGAGTACGGCCGCTCCTACCAGACGCCGTACGCCGACCGGATCCGCAACGAGACCGGCATCCCGGTGATCGCGGTCGGCGCGATCTCCTCCTGGGACGACGTCAACTCCCTGATCCTGGCGGGCCGCACAGACCTGTGCGCCCTGGCCCGCCCTCACCTGTACGACCCGCACTGGACGCTGCACGCGGCGGCCGAGCAGGGGTACGGCGGGCCGGGCGTCGACTGGCCCGCGCCTTATCGGGCGGGCAGCCGACGGCCGCAGACGGGACGTACGGATGCGCCGAAGCCGCGGCTTACGTTGGGGAGTTGAGGGCGACTCCCCAGCCTGCGCCCTCCGGGGTGGGGGTTCCAATTCGTCGGCGAGTGCGGGTTGGTTGTGGCTGGTCGCGCAGTTCCCCGCGCCCCTAAAGGGGCGCCCCCCCGCACGTGGGTCAGCAAGGCGCCCTACTTGCTGCGGAACTCGACCATCCCCGCCGTCAGCGTCGCCCCATCCGCCGGATCGACCAAGAGAAACGCCCCCGTCCGACGGGAAACCGCATAATCGTCCAGCGCCAGCGGCTCCGCCGTGCGCAGCCTGACGTGGCCCAAGTCGTTCGCGGCCAGCTCGGGCGCCCCGCCCAGGTCCTTCACGATCGCCTTCACCGTCCGCGTCGTATGCCGGACCAGCACCCGGTCGCCCACCCGCAACGGACGGTCGGCCAGATGGCAGACGTTCGCCGAGACATCCTGCGCCAGCGCGGGCCCATCCGCCCCGGCCGTGATCATGTCGCCGCGCGACACATCGCGCTGGTCGGCCAGGCGAACGGTCACCGACTGCGGCGCGTACGCGATGTCCGCCTCCTCGCCGAGCACGTCGATGCCCGTGATCGTGGACGTCTCGCCGGAGGGCTGCACGGTCACGCGGTCGCCGACCCTGAGCGAGCCGGACGCCAACTGTCCCGCGTAATAACGGACTTCGTCGTGCCGGATCACGTACTGGACGGGAAAACGGGCCGGGGCGCGCGCCACGCCGCTGCCGACCGGGATGGTCTCCAGGTGCTCCAGGAGCGCCGGACCTGCGTACCAGTCCATGCGCGTCGAGCGGTCCACCACGTTGTCGCCGACGAGGGCGGAGACCGGGATCGGCGTGAAGCCGGGCAGGCCCGACTCGGCGGCATGGCCCGCGAAGTCCTGGACGATCCGGTCGAACTCCGTCTCCTCGTAGCCGACGAGATCCATCTTGTTGACGGCGAGGACGATGTGCGGCACGCGCAGGAGAGCCGCGACGGCGGCGTGCCGGCGGGTCTGCTCGACGACGCCGTTGCGCGCGTCGACCAGGATGATCGCCAGCTCGGCCGTGGAGGCGCCGGTGACCATGTTCCGCGTGTACTGCACATGGCCGGGCGTGTCGGCGAGGATGAACCGGCGGCGGGGTGTGGCGAAGTAGCGGTACGCCACGTCGATGGTGATGCCCTGCTCGCGCTCGGCGCGCAGACCGTCGGTGAGCAGCGCCAGGTCGGGCGCCTGTTGGCCGCGGCTGCGCGAGGCGTGCTCCACGGCCTCCAGCTGGTCGGTGAGGACCGACTTGGAGTCGTGCAGCAGCCTGCCGACGAGCGTCGACTTGCCGTCATCGACCGACCCGGCGGTAGCGAACCGCAGCGTGTCGATGGCGGTCCCGGCCATGGGATCGGCGAGACCGGTCAAGGGATCGATGGTGCTGCTCACGGCTAGAAGTACCCCTCGCGCTTGCGGTCTTCCATCGCGGCCTCGGAGAGCTTGTCGTCCGCGCGGGTCGCGCCCCGCTCGGTGAGCCGGGAGGCGGCGATCTCCGCGATGACGTCCTTCAGGGTCACCGCGTCCGAGTCCACGGCGCCCGTGCACGACATGTCGCCCACCGTGCGGTAGCGGACCTGCCGCTTCTCGACCGTCTCGTCCTCGCGGGGGCCGCCCCACTCGCCCGCGGTCAGCCACATTCCGTTGCGCCGGAACACCTCGCGCTGGTGCGCGAAATAGATGGACGGCAGCTCGATGCCCTCACGCGCGATGTACTGCCAGACGTCCAGCTCGGTCCAGTTGGACAGCGGGAACACGCGCACATGCTCGCCGGGTGCGTGCCGGCCGTTGTACAGGTTCCACAGCTCGGGCCGCTGACGGCGCGGGTCCCACTGCGAGAACTCGTCCCGCAGGCTGAAGACGCGCTCCTTGGCGCGGGCCTTCTCCTCGTCCCGGCGCCCGCCGCCGAACACCGCGTCGAACCGCTCGGCCTGGATCTTCTCGGTGAGCGGGACGGTCTGCAGCGGGTTGCGCGTGCCGTCGGGCCGCTCGCGCAGCTTGCCGGCGTCGATGTAGTCCTGCACGGAGGCGACATGCAGCCGCAGCCCGTGCTCGGCCACCACCCGGTCGCGGTACTCGATGACCTCGGGGAAGTTGTGCCCGGTGTCCACGTGCAGCAGCGAGAACGGGACCGCCGCCGGCGCGAACGCCTTCAGCGCCAGATGCAGCATGACGATCGAGTCCTTGCCACCGGAGAACAGGATCACCGGCCGCTCGAACTCACCCGCCACCTCACGGAAGATGTGCACGCCCTCGGACTCCAGAGCGTCCAGGTGCGACAGCGTGTACGCACGGTCAGCGCCCGTCGAGGTCATACGAGCCCCCTCTCCGCCAGGACCGCGTACACCGCGGCCGCCGACTCCTCCGGCGTCTGCCCCTGCGTCTTCAGGACGAGTGCCGGGTCCAGCGGCGGCTCGTACGGATCGTCGACGCCGGTGAGCCCGGTCAGCTGACCCGCGGCCTGGCGGGCGTACAGACCCTTCACGTCGCGCTCGGCGCACACCTCGACCGGAGTGGCGACATGCACCTCGATGTACGGCGTCCCGCTCGCCTCGTGGCGTTTGCGCACGGCTTCGCGGCTGTCGGCGTACGGCGCGATGACCGGCACCACCGCCAGCACGCCGTTGCGGGCGAGGACTTCGGCGACCAGACCGATGCGCTGCACGTTGGTGTTGCGGTCCTCGCGGGAGAAGCCGAGGCCCGCGGAGAGGAAGCGACGGATCTCGTCGCCGTCGAGCACCTCCACCCGGTGGTCCTCCGACCGCAGTCTGCCGGCCAGAATGCGGGCGATCGTGGTCTTGCCCGCGCTCGGCAGGCCGGTGAGCCAGATCGTGGCTCCCTGAGCCCTTGCCGTGTGCGTCATACGTGCTGTCCTTTCGCGGCACCGGCGGTGCCGAGCCGTTGTTCGTGCAGTTCGGTGAACAGGGCTTCCCAGCGCGGGTGCACGGCGTCCGGTCCGTACGAGGCGGCCGTCAGCACGGCCGCGACGCCCATTTCCGAGCGCAGCGACTCGTCGGCCATCACCTTGGCCATGGCCTGGGCGAGCGCGTCCGGGTCCTCCGGCGGAACCAGCAGTCCGTCGACTCCATGCGTGAGCACATCGGACGGCCCGGTCGGACAGTCGAAGCTCACCACGGGCAGCGCATGGCTCATCGCCTCGATCATGACCATGGGCAGGCCCTCGAAGCGTGAACTGAGCACATAGAAGGAGGCCTTGGCGAGTTCGTCGTCCAGCCGGTCGGTGTGGCCCATCAGGAACACGTGGTTGTAGAGGTGGTGCTCCTCGATGAGAGCCCGCAGCTCGGCCTTCTTCTCGCCGCTGCCGTAGATCCTCAACTGCCATTCCGGGTACGTCTCGACGAGCTTCGACCATGCCTCGATCAGCAGGTCGAAGCCCTTCTGCGGGAAGAGCCGCCCGGCCGCCACGGCGATCTTCGAGTGGTGGTCGGAGGGGACCTGGTCGAGCGAGTGCACGGCGTTGGGGATGTGGACGACCCTGGTGCCGGGCAGCAGTTGCTCGTACTCCTGGCGGTCCCGCTCCGTCAGGACGGCGACCGCGTCGAAGCGCGGATAGGTCTCCCGGATACGCCCTTGCACATCACGCTTGTGCGTGCCGTGGTTCATGTGCTCCTGCGCGATGCGGACCACGCCGCCCGTCGCGTGCTCCGCGGCCAGGAAGTTGAGTGCGGGCCGCGTGGTCACCAGGACACCGTCCTCCAGCGCGGACAGGTACGCGATGAGCTGCTCCTCGACGTACCGGTTGAAGTACCGGTAGCCGAACTCGCCCACGGGGATGTGCTTTCCGGGCTGGTCGAGCAGCCTGCCCCGGCGCCAGTCCTGCCAACGCCCTGCGAGGCCGGACGGCGGGGTGTACACGCCCTCGCGCAGGTCGACGACCGTGGAGACCGTCACACGCGGGTCGAGCGGGAACTGGATGTCCTTCCGGCGGCGCACCGCACTCACCAGCTCGACCTCCCAGCCCGCCTGCACAAGGGAGTTGGCCTGGTTCATCACGGTGCGGATCGTGCCGCCGCGGCCGTACGCGTGCAAGAGCAGATAGCGGACCTTCGGACGCTTTGGTGCCTCATGCGCCGTAAGTCGAGGCGTCTGATTCCGGTGATTCCGGTCTGTCATATTGCCTCTTCTCCATGGCACTCCAGATGGCACTCCAGCGACAGGTTGTCCTTCACCGTGTAGTACGGCCGGACACTGAAGCCGCTCACCCGCTGCTCCGGGAACACCATGATCTTCTTCTTGCCGCGGATGTCGTCGAGCTGCCTCCCGACCCGCAACTCCGCCTCGCCGTCGGTGAGATGGACGTCCCACTCCTCGACCGTTCCGGCGCCGGCGATCGCTTCCCGATCGGAGGTGTCGGCTTCCCGACCGGAGATGTCGGTTTCCCGGTCGGAGGTGCCGGCCGCGGCCAGGTCGGCGATGGGCAGCTCGCTCTCGAAGCGGCCGTCCTTCACCCACGCGCTGTAGCTGAGCCGCCGGCCGGTCCCGCGGAGGACGAGCAGCAGCCGCCAGCCGTCGGCGCTCTCCGTGCCGCTGGGCGGGCGCCGGCCGTGGATGCGGCCCACCACGCGGATACGTCCGTCGCGCGGCCAGACCTCTTCGACCTCGGCGTGCGGCTTCATGACAGATAACCCCAGGACGTACACATGGGGCGCAGGAGCTCGGGGATCTCGTCGTCCTTCGGCAGCGCGCGGCCCGCCTGCACCTGACCGGACTTGATCTTGTCGCGCCAGTCGCCGAGTCCCTTGACCACCTGCGAGTCGTCCTTCTTGCCGTAGTCGAGCATCGACGGCTCGAAGTCGACACCGAGGAACTCGCACAGGCCGCGCATCTCCTTCTCGGGGTCGGCGGTGATGTCCTCATAACGCACGGTGTGGCCGCCGGTGATGCCCTTGCGGGCGTTCTCGACGGCCTTCATGTAGCGCAGCGCGTCGGCCGCCGCCTCGTCGTAGGTGCGCTTGTCGGGATCGCCCTCGTGCCAGGACCGGGCGATGGACACCGGGTGGCGGAGCAGGAAGACGAAGCGGGCGTCCGGCCAGCAGTCCCGGATGCGCCGGTACACGAACGCGTTGCTCGGCGTCTTCTCGACCAGGAACTCCTTGCCGGACTTGACCAGTTCGCGGTGGAGCACGCGGTCCCACAGCAGATGCTCCAGGTCGCCGCGCTCCAGGTCGAGGGCGGTCATGGCGCGCTGCGACAGCTTGCTGCCGTAGTCGACCTCCAGGCGGCGGATGTGTGTCTCGTGCGGGGAGTGCAGCCGCGGGTGCGCGTTCAGGAGCATCCGCAGAAGGGTCGAGCCGGAGCGCACGGGCGACATGATGAAGACCGGCTGCCGCAGCAGTCGGTCCGTCGCGAGGTCCTCGGGCGCGGGGCGTCGGTACACCGGCGTGGGCCGCTTGGCGGGTTTCGCCACCGCGGCCTTCGGCTGCTTGGGCACGGAGGGGGCCGCGGGGGCCTTGTGCACCTGGAGGCCGGTGGTGGCGGTGAGCGCCCTGTTGAGATTGCGCATCAGACTCATGCGTCACAAGCGTAGGTAAGGATTATGAGAAGAGGGCATGAGTAACCTGAGCGTTCCCTTGGCGGGATTGATTGTGACGGAAATCACGCAGCCTGAGGTTTCGTTCAGATTTCGGACGGTCCTGCCGGTACCCCCGCGAAAGTCGCCCCCGCGTCCCGCAACCGCTCGTGCAGCGCCCGGAAGACGGCCGCCGAGCGCGCCCCCGGCCAGTCCGGCGGCAGCAGTGCGGGCGGCAGCCCGGGGTCGGCGTACGGGAGGTGGCGCCAGGAGTCCAGGGCGAGAAGGTAGTCGCGGTACGCCTCGTCCGGCGGAGTGTCCGACCGTGCTTCCCAGTCGTGCAGCACGCGCGCGTGGCGGTCCAGAAACTCCTCGTGCTGCTTGGCGATCGCGGCGAGGTCCCACCAGCGCGCGACCGCCTCGGCCGTCGCCGTGAAGCCCAGATGCTCACCGCGGAACAGCTCCACATACGCGTCGAGACGCAGCCGTTCCAACGTATGACGGGTCTCGTCGTAGAGGCGGGCAGGCGCGAGCCACACCCCGGGGGCGGCCGTTCCGAAGCCGAGGCCCGCGAGCCGGGAGCGCAGCACGTGCCGCTTCTGCCGCTCGGACTCCGGCACGGAGAACACCGCGAGCACCCAGCCGTCGTCCTCCGGGGGCGCCGCCGCGTAGACCCGGCGGTCGCCGTCGTCGAGCAACTGCCGCGCGTCCGGCGACAGTACGTACCCGGCCGCGCCCGTCGCCGTACGCGCGGGCAGGAGCAGTCCGCGGCGTTTGAGCCGGGACACCGACGAACGCACGGAGGGCGCGTCCACGCCGACCGCGGCCAGCAGCCGGATCAGCTCGGCGACCGGTACGGGACCGGGGGCGAAGCGACCGTACGCGCCGTAGAACGTGACGATGAGGGACCGGGGAGTGTGCTGCTCGGACACGTTGATCATTCTAAGTGGTCGGCGTCATGCGAGATCACCTTCCGTGGACCGGAGATCGCTTTCCGTGCCCGCGGAACTGTCTTCCGTACGCGCCGAGTTGACGCCCGTACGCAATCGGAAGCGCTGGAGCTTCCCCGTCGCCGTACGCGGCAACGCGTCCAGGAAGGCGATCTCGCGCGGGCATTTGTACGGCGCCAGTTCGGACTTGACGAAGGCCCGCAGCGCCTCGGGGTCCCGCCGCGCTCCGGGACGCAGCACGGCGAACGCCACCACCCGCTGGCCGCGCGTCTCGTCGGGCAGCCCGACGACCGCCGTCTCGACCACGTCCGGGTGACGCAGAAGCGCCTCCTCGACCTCCGGGCCCGCGATGTTGTACCCGGCGGAAATGATCATGTCGTCCGCGCGCGCGACATAGCGGAAGTAGCCGTCGGATTCGCGGACATAGGTGTCGCCGGTGATGTTCCAGCCGTCGCGTACGTACTCCGACTGCCGCGGGTCGGCGAGATAGCGGCAGCCGACCGGGCCGCGCACGGCGAGCAGTCCGGGTTCGCCGTCGGGCACGGGGTCGCCGTTCTCGTCCTGCACGCGCGCGTGCCACCCCGGTACGGGAACTCCCGTCGTCCCCGGGCGTATGCGCTCGTCGGCCGCGGAGATGAAGATGTGCAGCAGCTCGGTGGCGCCGATGCCGTTGATGATGCGCAGGCCGGTGCGTTCCTGCCAGGCCCGCCAGGTGGCGGCGGGCAGGTTCTCACCCGCGGACACGCAGCGCCGCAGCGATGCGGTGTCGTACGCGTCCAGCTCATCCAGCATCGCCCGGTACGCGGTCGGGGCGGTGAACAGCACCGACACGCGGTGCTCGGCGATCGCGGGCAGCAGCTGCTTGGGGCCCGCCTGTTCGAGCAGCAGCGCGCTGGCGCCCGCGCGCATCGGGAAGATCACCAGACCGCCGAGCCCGAAGGTGAAGCCGAGCGGGGGACTGCCGGCGAAGACGTCGTCGGCGTGCGGTCGCAGGACGTGCTTCGAGAAGGTGTCCGCTATCGCCAGCACATCGCGGTGGAAGTGCATACAGCCTTTGGGGCGGCCGGTGGTGCCCGAGGTGAACGCGATCAGCGCGACGTCGTCGGCCGCGGTGTCCACGGCGGTGTACGGGGTGTATGGCTCGTCGGGGGCGTCGGGG